>NZ_CP117866.1:8541505-8854758 GCF_028736035.1 Streptomyces sp. T12 | reverse complement strand
CGCCTCCACCCGCGACATCGCCGCCGCCGCCGGGATGAGCCCGTCGGCCGTCTACGCACACCACCGCACGAAAGAAGACCTCCTCTACGCGATCAGCCTCGCCGGCCACCGCAGCGCACTGGCCGCAGTGGAACGCGCTCTGGAGGAGGAGGTGACGGCGGTCGGTCGGCTACGGGCGCTGGTTCACGACTACACCGCCTGGCACGCCCGCCACCACCAGCTGGCCCGCGTCGTCCAGTACGAGCTCGGCGCACTCGCGCCGGGCCACCGTGACGAGATCCTCCGGCTCCGCCGCCGCACCGAGGAAGTGGTGCTCGACGAGATCGCGGCCGGCATCGCGTCCGGGGCGTTCCGCACCGAGGACCCGGGCGGTGTCGCGCTGGCGGTACTCTCCCTCGGCGTCGACGTCAGCCGCTGGTACGCCCCCGGCGGCCACCACACTCCCGTCAGCCTCGGCCGCCGCTACGCGACGCTGGTGCTGGCCATGCTGGGCACCGACCACCGGTCCGCGACCGCAGGCTGACGAACGACGTCGGCTCTCTCCCATCACGGCTACGTCGCGCTTGGTCAGCCACGGGCGCCCCGGTTTCCCGGAGAAGTCGAGCACCCAGATGTCGAGTTGGGGATGGTCGGCCTGCCAGACCTCCCTGGGTGCGCCTGCCTCGCTCCGGCAGTTCGAACCCACGCCTCCCGGCGGCGCTTGGCGCTCCGGTGCGCCATCACTATCGGCCCCGGATCGGCAAAGGTGACGATCTCGTGCACTGTGCCTACCGGGGGCTCGGCCGATCCCGCCGGGCCGCGACGCCGGACGCCTGCCGTTGGATCGCCGCTGTCGGGAGACCAGGCGTCCTCAAGGCCAGGCCCTCGATGAAACATCCAGGGCATCGAAGCGGCCCGCGTGATAGGCAACCAGCCACCGCTGAGCGGCTCGGCAGGTACCTGCATCGCCAGCGGGGCCGCTGTGAGCGTCACCCGGTCGGGCGGGTAAGCACCCTGCTGCTCGGCACCCCCTGCAGGCACGCGCCGCGAAGAACAGGCCGGGGCCCGTCGCGGCGCCGCCAGGGCGGACGCTGCCGCGAAGCCGACCAGGCCCACAAGGAAGGTCCGCTCGCGTCCGACCAGGTCGGCGATCCGACCGCCCGCAGGCAGACTCCCGAACGCGAGCGTGTATGCGGTAATCACTCACTGGCGGCTGTCATCGAACGCCCCCAGTCCCCACTGGGCCGAGGACAGAGCGATGTTCACGATCGTGGTGTCCAAGGACACCATCGGCTGCGCGAGGCGATCACGCCCAGGCCCACCACCGATCCGGATCAGGAGACAGCTCGTCCGATCGGGCGTCGGCGGTGGCCGAAGTCCTGCCGGGGGTCTCACCGGCCCGCCTGCGCTCAGTCTGGGTGAGCCGGCTCCTGACCGCCTCCGCGCCATCCCGTCTTGGGCGTCGCGATGGCCCATGGGCGCTGCCAAGACGCAGGCAGGGTCGTCGGTCGCGCAGGCCGTGGTGAGTTGCGGCGGTCGGACGCGGCGCGGGACATAGAACCGTTCGCCAGATGCTCGCCCCTTGCCTCGCGGTCGTCCATCCGCACGAGCATGCCCCTGAAGGGAATCTCGCCCCGCGGGCCACCCGACCTTCGAAGATGGCGAGCCCTCGATGACCGAGCATCTGCTGGTGGTCAATGGGATGACAGGACTGCGGCGTGAGCGGCCCGCAACGAGGGCTTGTCGATCTTGCCGACGGCGTTCCTGGGGAGGGCGTCGACCACGAAGAACGACGTCGGCCGCTTGTAGCCGCTGAGGTGTTGCGCAGTCAGCGCTTCCAGAGCCGCGGGGTGAACAGTCATACCAGGTCGCGGCTGGACGTAGGCGACTACCACCTCTCCCCACTTCTCGTCAGGCACACCGATGACGGCGGCCTCGAGGACAGACGGGTCAGCCGTGAGGACGTCCTCGATCTCCTTGGGGTAGATGTTCTCGCCACCGCGGATGATCATGTCTTTCGATCGCCCCACCAGGGTCAGGTAGCCGTCCGCGTCCAGGTGGCCTACGTCGCCTGTGTACAGCCAGCCGTCCACGATCGTCTTCGCCGTGTCTTCCGGCCGACCGAGATAACCACGCATGACGTTGGGGCCACGCACGATGACCTCACCATCCATGCCAGTCGCCAGCTCATTACCCTGCTCGTCGACGATCCGGAGCTCCTGCCCCGGGACGACAACCCCCACGGTGCCTGCCCGGCGCGGACCCGCGACGGGGTTGACGGTGGAGAAGCAGGTTCCTTCGGACAGCCCGTAACCCTCGATGATGGGGAAGCCGTACCGAGCCTCGAATCGGATCGGCAACTCGGCGGAGGCGGGTGCTGCGCCGCAAGTGCCGTAACGCAGCGAGGACGTGTCGGGTCGAACGTCGGCCGGCAGCGCCTCGAGCATGTTGTAGATCGTGGGCACGGCACTGAAGTAGGTGGGTCGCTCCCGCTCGACGAGATCGAAGAAGGTCTTGGGGTCGAACCGGTCGGTGATGAAGACACTGCCGCCTGCGACCAGCGGCATGAGCACGCTGATCACGATGGCGTTGACGTGGAAGAGCGGCAGGATCAGCAAGCAGCGGTCGGTCGGCCCGGCCTCGATCGCCTGGCACCCCATCGCCGCCATCGCGTCGATGTTGGAGTGGTCGAGCATCACGCCCTTCGGTACGCCCGTCGTTCCGCTGGTGTAGATCAAGAGTGCCGGCGCGGTCGAGTCCAGCTGCGGCGTCGGGCCCGACCCCACCGCCTCTCCGTACAGGTCGTCGACGGCCGGCGTGGCGACGCCTGCAGCGGTCGTGCCGTCCTCGACGACCAGCACGCGTGCGCCCGAGTCGTGGAGCTGCCGTGCGACCTCACCCTCGGTCAGGCTCGGATTGACCGGGGTGACGGTCGCCCCGAGCCGCCAGGCCGCGAACAGCAGAAGCACGAACTCGACACGGTTCGTCAGCTTGAGCGCCACGACATCGCCAGTACCGATCCCAAGGTCCTGAAGGTGACGAGCAGCAGCCCGGACACGGGTCAGGAACTGGGCATTGGTGAGCGACTGACGCCCGTCGGCAACCGCGGGCCCATCCGGAGTGGATGCGGCGCGACGGTCGGGCAGAGAGGCGAATTTCATGGTGAGGTCACCTATCGTGGTGTGGCGCGTTTCAACGCGAAGGCAACAGTGCGGGCTTCGGGTGACAGGCTCGGTCACTCAGCAGCATCGCGCTTCGCGATCGCCTCGCCGGCGGAGAACTGGAGCGTCCAGACGTTGCCGTGGTGCGGGTACTTCTCCACCATGGTGGCCACCAGCTCTTCGGCGTCCTTCGCGACCTCGGAGGCAGCCGCGAAGTCCTGGATGTAGGCGCGGGTCTGGGCGATCATGGTCTCGACCGCGTAGTCGTCGCCGTCGGGCCTGCGGTGTCCGGACACGATCATGCGCGGGCGGAGGCTCTCCACGGTGTCGACGGTCTCGAGCCAGTCCTGCCACTCATCGGGCGTCGACAGGCCGAGCATCGGGTGGATCTCGTTGTAGACGGAGTCACCGGCCACGACGACGTCGATCTCGGGGATGTGCACGATGCTCGTGGGATGGATGTCGGCCTGCTTCACCTCGATGATGTGCAGGGGAGATCCGTCGACGTACAGCGTGTCGCCTTCGAGCGGCTCCGGAAGCGGCCCCGCCATGATGCAGGTGTCGCCGAACAGCATGCGCCACTGCTCGATCTGAAGCTGCATGTTCTGCTTCATGGACTCGACCACGTGGGGCAGCGCCACGGCCTTCGCCTCCGGGAACCGCTCCAGGAGCGGTCCGAAGCCCAGGTAGTGATCAGCGTGATCGTGGGTGATGTAGATCGTCGTGAGCTTCTTGCCGGTGCGCTCGATCAGGTCACCGAGGTCGCGGACGTCGTCCTTGAGGTAGAGCGCGTCGATCAGGACCACCTCGGTGGCGCCGCTCACGAGCGTGGCCGTGGTGGGCGAGAAGGTGCCGTTCGGTACGCCGGGAAACTCCTCGGCCGGGACATTCGGCCAGCGACCGACGAAGACCGTGGCGCGGAGGGGTGCGGCCGGCGAGGAGTGGGTGTCAGTGGTCACGAGGTACCTCCGGTTGCGGTGTTGTCGGCCGACGCGGCATTGCGCACGTCGGCGGGCGAAGTCACGTTATGAACGCACGCTCGGTGACTCATAGAACGAGTGCGCCGAGCGCTGGTATGCGAGCGCCACGTTGCTCTGAAGCACCACCGTGGCTGCTGGAGCGGTTGATACGGCTCACTGCAGGACTAGCAACCCCGCGGAGACGGCGGCAGCGCAGAGTGCCAGAGTGATCGCGACGGTCGGCGCGACGCGCCGTTCGCTCGGCAGGGAGCGGAAAAGTCTGGACAGCGTGATCATCGCTGCGACCGGTGGTGCGGCTCGCCAGAAATCGCGCAGGGCCCCGCGACCGGCAGCGGCGAGCGCGGTATCCGCGTACGCCGTCATCCGCGTCAGTGCGCGTGTCGTCTGCCCCACATTCGTAGGTGAGGGTGCTCGGCCCGCGACGACGGCACGCAGCGCCTCCTCGAGCGGCTCCAGTCTGTTCGACCAATGTGCCCGGAACACGATGGTGCCTGAGGGGTCGATGATGTACGCCGAGCTGGGGCGCGTGCCGAACGCGCGGTGCACCGTGCCGTCGATGCCGTCGACGGCGACCTCGAAGCCGAAGCCGTGGTGCTCTTGAGAGCGCGCGCGTTACGAGCCCCCGCCCCGCGCTCTCGGCTACCGGGCCCTGTCCCCGGCTCCCAGATCGCTCCTCGGGATCCGCAGATCGCGCATGATGTCCGCGAAGGTCGGCCGGTCGATTCGGTAGCGGGTGCCCTCGCCGCGGGTGGTATGCGCTGTGGTCATCATGCGCTCCTCAGACGGATCCTCCGGAGATGGATGAGGTCCCGGGGCCCGCACGGTGGACAGGACCCCCACGGTGCCTCGGGACCTCGGTCAGGGGATCAGCCGGCCAGCTGCTCGTAGGGGATGGGCCGGTTCTCCCTGGCCCAGAGCTTCTCGATGTCGGACTCCGGCAGAGGCGGAACGAGGCCCTGGACGCGCCAGAGGTCCATGGGGGTCTCGTCGATGTGGACCTCCCAGTCGTAGCCGCGCTCCTTGACCAACGGCGCCAGCTTCTCCTCGATGATCTCCATGCACAGGAACCGCATCTCGGGGTCGTCCATCTGCCGGGCGATGTGGTCCACGCGGATCCGTATGAAGTTGTTGTTTGCCTTACCACCGACGTACATGGTGTTCGCCGGCATGTCCTTGAACAGGACGACGACATAGAACTTCGGCAGGTCATAGGCGTAGTCCGTGTAGAGCGAGGTGATCCTCTCGGACAGTTGTTCCTTGTCCTCCGGGGTGAAGGCGCTCTCGGGGGTGAAGATCTCCCAGTACGGCATTGCGGCTCCTTGCTGGATGGATCGGTGACGGAAGGTGCGGCTCGTCGATGCGGCTCAGAAGGGGGCTCAGCCCCGGAGGTGCTTGACGAAGTGGTCCCGTGCGGCTGCGGAGAGCTCGTCGAAGCCGGGGCCGCTGTAGAAGTCGAAGTGGCCGCCCTGCTTGACGATGATCTGCTTCGGCTCCCGGGCCTCCTCGTACGCGTCGAGGGCCAACTCGAACGGTGCCACCCTGTCGTTGTCAGCCACGATCATCAGGAGCGGGGTCGGCGCGATGCGGCTGATGAAGGTACCCGGGGCGTACTCGGTCACCATTTCCATGCTTCGAGCCGTCAGCTCGTTCTTCCAGTTGGGCGCCCGGTCCGCCGACGTCTTGCTGAACCACTCGTAGGCGTCGGCCGCGGGCATCACTGCCTGCGCCGTAGGGTCGGCCGCGACGACCGGGACCATAGCGGGCTCTCCGCCGGTGAACCGGTTGAGTCGGTCGCCCTCCTGGATCGCACGGAAGACCGGGATGAAGTCCGGCCGGATCGCCCGGCTCAGGGTGCGCGGACCCGTGATGAACGGCACCTGGGAGACGACGGCCTTCACCCTCTTGTCGATCGCCGCGACCATGAGGACGTGTCCACCGGAGAAGCTGGAGCCCCAGATGCCGATCTTCGACGCGTCCACCTCGGGGCGGGTGGTGGCGTAGGTGATCGCGTTCCGGAAATCCCGGTACTGCAGGACCGGGTCGACCTCCTGGCGGGGAGTTCCCTCACTGTCGCCGAAGTTCCGGTGATCGTAGGCGAGCACGTTGAGGCCAGCTTCGGAGAAGACCACGGCATAGTCGTCGAGGTGCATCTCCTTGACGCATGACAGCCCGTGCGCCAGGACCACGACCGGTGCCGACGTGCTGGTGTTCCTGGCCGGATAGAACCAGCCCCGGAGGGTGACGCCGCCCTCGCCCTGGAACTCGATGTCTTCTCGATTCATGTGATCTTCCGATTCGCTTGCGATGGTCCGTCGGTCGTGTGGAGGTTCACTCGGAGTGATCCGACACTCGCGAGTGGTGGTGTCGGGCCCAGAATCCACGAATGCCTGCGAGGGCTCATAGAAGGATCGCGCCGCGGGGTGGTACGGGTGTGTCACGGCCTACGAGGAGACGGTCAGGCGCATCCGTGGGCTTCCCGGTAGTCGCCGGGCGACAGCGAGAACTCTCGACGGAACTCCCGTCCGAAGTGGCTGGCATCGCAGAAGCCCCACCGGTGCGCGATCGCGGCGATGCAGAGGTTCGTGTTCACCAGGTCGCCTCTGGCCGCTGCCAGGCGGTGCATGCGGATGACCGCCCCGACGGTGTCCCCAGTCGACGCGAAGGCCCGGTGGACCGTCCTCGGAGAAACGCTGTGGGCGGCAGCGAGGTCGGCGACTCTGATCGGTCCACCGGCGAGATGGTCGATGATCCAGTCTTCCAGCCGCCGTCGGAACAACTGCAGGAACTCGTCGTCGCCGATGTGGGGTCGACTCGCACGGATCACGCCGGCGATGAGGACGAGGAGGGCGTTGCGCGCTCCCTCGACCTCCGCCGCGGACATCCGCCCGATGTGACGGTCCAGGCTCATGAGGAAGCCGTGGAGGAGGTTGGCCAAAGGGTTCTGAGCCGTGTCCAGGAGCAGGCAACCGGGTGCGCCGCCCCCCGCGTCGAACGGGGACAGGGCGCTCATGGGCACCCGGACCGTTCGTTTGGCCAGGTGATCCGGGATGACGAACCGCCCGGTCGTGCGGGTGCTCATGATGAGAACCGTTCCTGGTCGCAGGACGACGGTCTCGTCAGAAGTCTCGATGATCTGTTGGCCGGCGTTGGCGGCGAGGAGCAGCAGCGCGTCATCGTCCTGACGCACTGCGTTTCTGCCTCGGGTCCCTTCGACCTGCGGGCACACCCAGTCGGTGATGAGCAGGTCTCCGAGGTCCAGCTCCTCAGCAGATCCGAAGCGCTTGACCGGCCCTGTGAGCTGCAGGTCCATGGAGGCAAGGCGGTCGCGGACGGCGAGCCTCCAGCGGACGTCCAACTCTTCGGGTGTCAGCAAGCAGGCGGGGCTTAGCATGGATGGGGCGACAGTCACTTCGGCTCCAGCTCGATAGAAGCTGTCCTCTCGGTCGTGACTCGTAGTTTGCTTCGTCGAAACATTCCGGTACTTGCCCTGAGGCGACAAGGATTTGTCCTTGCGTGACACCGATCTTCCTGTCCGGTGCTCTGCCCTGCAGGGACTGTCCGCGCTCGTCACCGAGATCGGCGGCTCGGGCCCCGAACTCCTCGCGGCATATGGCTTCGACGAGGCGAGGATCGCCGAGGGCAA
Organism: Streptomyces sp. T12; assembly: GCF_028736035.1. NCBI lineage: Bacteria > Bacillati > Actinomycetota > Actinomycetes > Kitasatosporales > Streptomycetaceae > Streptomyces > Streptomyces sp. T12. The sequence goes on along the minus strand of NZ_CP117866.1, from coordinate 8,846,995 downwards.
CTCGTTCGCCAGTCTCCGAATGGTCGAGCGCGTTCTCGAGGAAACGGCCGGCCGATTCGCGCTTCCGGACCTCGGGTTGAGGATGGCGGCGCAGCAGGATCTGCATGTGCTGGGACCGCTGGCGATCGCCATGGAGAACTCACGCACGATCGGCGAGGCCGTCGAGTGCGCGAGCCGGTACCTGTTCGTCTACAGCCCGGCCCTCTCACTCGAGGAAACCGACGATCCGCTGGGAAGTCCCGGTGTGGTCGGCCTTCGCTACACGACCACGGGCATCAACGCATCACCACAGGCGATCGACTACGGCATCGGGATCGTCCACCGAGTCCTGACGCTGATCCACGGCGACGCACCCTACGGACTTCGTTCGGTCCTGCTTCCACACGCTCGCCTGGCACAGGAAAGCTCCTACCGGGCGTACTTCGGGGCCGAGGTCAGATTCGACTGTCCGAGCGCGGCCCTGCGCGTCCCGAGCCAACTGTTCTCGACACCGGTCAGCGGCGGCGATGACCTGCTTCACGACATCGCGATGGACCATCTCGAAACGCACTTCGGCCACCAGCACGTGCCGATGTCGGACCTGGTCGCAGCGATTCTCAGCGAACAGCTCGGATCCAGCGGTCCGGACCTGTCGAAAGTCGCGCGCCTGCTGAGTCTCCACCCGCGTTCACTGCAGCGGTCCCTGTCCAAGGAGGGCACGACCTTCTCCGGCGTCGTCGATCGTGTACGCCGGAGTCAGGCCCTGGACTTGATCACGAGGACCGACCTGTCCTTCTCGCAGATCGCGGCCAGCCTGGGGATGCAGGAACAGTCCAGCCTCACTCGTGCGGTACGTCGGTGGTTCGACACGTCACCTTCCAGACTGCGACGCGAGGGACAGGAGCCGAAAGGTCATTCCGCCCTCATCGACTGAGCGTGCTCCGCGAGCCCCGAGCCGGCCCCGGGTGATCTCGTCTCTCTACAGTCTCAAGTCCGCCGTCACAGGCCTGAGTTCGGAGCTTCCTCTGCTTGGGAGGGCCTGTTCGGCCCAGATGACCTTGCCCTCGCCACTGTGCCGTGCGCCCCAGCGCTCGGCGAGCTGGGCGACCAGGAGCAGGCCGCGGCCGCCTTCGTCGAAGACCCGGGCATGGCGCAGGTGCGGGGCGGTGCTGCTGGCGTCGGAGACTTCGCACGTCAGAATGGATTGGAGACGAGAACCTCATCGCCGATGCCACAGCCCGCGTCGGCGGTGGCCCCGCCTTCGTCGCCTACATCGCCAAAGCCTTCACCGACGTCGCCACCAAAGCGGGATTTACCGACGACCAGGCCCTCACCTTCACCTGCCAGGTCCTGCGTGGCACCGCCGACCTCCTCACCACCACCCGCCAGGACCCTGAACACGTCTACTGCCGCGTGACCACCGGCGGCACCATCGAACAAGGCATCCTCACCCTCCAGAACCACCACGTCCACGACACCCTCCTCGACGTCTTCGACAACGCCGCCTGCCGCGCCCGCCAACTCGGCTTCGCAGAACGCGGCTGACGGCCGGCCTGAGCATCGTCGGCTTCCTGCGAATTGGGTGAATAGCGCATATCGGACTCTGGGCGCAACGACCCGCCAGACGGTTAGCGTTCTGACGCGCCATCGACCGCATGTGCACAGGTCACAGCTGGTGCGCGGGAAGCGTCAACGCCCGGACCCTCGCTCGCCGCCCGGTCGGGACTTCGCGGCGAGCGAGGTCGGCCAGCTCCCGGCGAAGGCGCTCTGACCTGCGGCGACGCGCCGTGAGGGAGGCGGGACCGGGACTCGCCGCGCGGGAACACTGTGCTCCAGAGAGGCAGCAACGGCCGAATGACCGTTTACGTTTTGGTACGTACGAGAAAGGTCCTGCCCAGCGTTTCCGCTGGTCAGGACCTCTTTCCGGCAGTGCCCCGGCAGGATTCGAACCTGCGCACATGCCTGTGGACCGCCGCCGGAACGGTCCCCTGCGCACGGATCGTCGACGTGGGATCCGGTCCCGGCGCGATCACGGGGCAGCTGACCGAGATCGCTGCTTCGGACGGCGCGGTCTGGGCCGTCGACCGGGACGGCGACGCGCCAGCGCAGACATCGTTGCTTTCTCCGCCCGTATTGGCTGGTATGGGCGGCGGGAGACTACGGCTGGTCCGTCAGGCGCAGGTATGGCTTCACCGTTCGATATCCGGGAAACCGAATGGCTGCCGCTTCGTCACTTACAGCAGCGGTGATGACGACCTCCTGGCCCTGCTGCCAGTCCGCAGGCGTGGCCAGTTGGTGCTGAGCCGTGAGCTGCAGAGAGTCCAGTACTCGAAGAATCTCTGCCAAGTTCCGCCCCGTGCTGGCCGGATATGTCATGGTCAACTTGATCTTCTTGTCGGGCCCGATGACGAAGACGGTGCGCACCGTCGCTGTGTCGGATGCGTTCGGGTGGATCATCCCGTAGAGGTCTGCGACAGACCGATCACTGTCGGCGATCATAGGGAAGTTGACCTGGGCGCCCTGCGTCTCGGCGATGTCCTTCGCCCAGGCGCGGTGGTCCTTGGCGGAGTCGACCGACACCGCAGCGATCTTCGTGTCACGCCTGGCAAATTCGGGTTCAAGTCGGGCGGCCGCACCGAGCTCCGTGGTGCAGACCGGAGTGAAGTCGGCGGGATGGGAGAACAATATTCCCCAACTCTCGCCGAGCCATTCATGAAAACGCAGTTCACCGGTGGCGGACTCTGCCGTGAAATCCGGGGCGAGGTCACCTATTTGGAGCGTCATTTCGGCGTTCTCCTTCAACCAGAGTGGGGTGTGGGAAAGGTAATGCGCGGCGAAGTGCCGCTGAAGCACCTGCAGATCGAACCCAACGTGACGGCGAACAGCACTGATCCCCAAGCCTCGGTGGCGACGCGGACCGTGCCGAGCCGGCCCTACCGCTCCTGCAAGAGCGGAAGGCTGCGGATCGCGCCGAGGGCCCAGGCGTGCAGCAGGTGCGCGGCGTAGGCGCGGGTGGGGCCCTGGGCGGCCATGCGGGCGAAAGCGGTCGCCTCGGCCAGCAGGCACGCGGCGGCGGTATCGGCGTCGCCGCCATCTGAAGGATCCCGCTGCACACAGTGGGCGGAAACCCCGCCGTTGTCCGTTGTGGTGTGCCCGGTCATGCTTCGAGCACTACTGCGAGTCCCTGGCCGACGCCGATGCAGATGGCGGCGACGCCGATACCGCCGCCGCGTGCGGCAAGTGCGTGTGCGAGGTGTCCGACGATGCGTCCTCCGGAGGCGCCGAGGGGGTGGCCGATGGCGATGGCGCCGCCGTCGACGTTCACCTTCTGGGGATCGAGTTCGGGCCAGAGCCGCATGCAGGCGATGCTCTGGGCGGCGTATGCCTCGTTGAGTTCGACGAGGTCGACGTCCGACCAGGTTCTGCCGGCGCGGGCGAGGGCGCGGTTGGCTGCCTCCACCGGGGCGATGCCGAAGACGTCCGGGTCGTTGCCGGCCACTCCTCGTCCGGTGATGCGGGCCAGGGGTTGTGCTCCGGGCAGTGCGTTCTCGGCTCCGAGCAGTACTGCGGAGGCACCGTCGTTGAGGGGAGAGGAGTTGCCCGCTGTGACGCTTCCGTTCGCGAGGAATGCCGGCTTGAGCGCGGCAAGGGCGGCCATGCTCGTGTCGTCGCGGATGCCCTCGTCGCGGTCGAGGTGGACACCGGGCATACCGATGATCTCTGCCGCGTAGGCGCCGTCGGCGAACGCGCGTGCCGCGTTCTGATGGCTGCGCAGGGCGAAGGCGTCCTGCTCCTCGCGTGAGATGGCGAAGCGTTGCGCGAGGATCTCGGCTGTCTGTCCCAGGGGGATGGTCCACTGCTCGGGCATGCGGGGGTTCACGAGCCGCCATCCCAGGGTTGTGGAGATCATGGTCGCGTTGCCTGCCGGGTAGGCTCGGTCCGGCTTGGGCACGACCCACGGTGCGCGGCTCATCGACTCGACGCCGCCGGCGAGCACGAGCGTTGCGTCGCCTGCTTCGATGGCGCGGCTGCCCTGGATGACCGCCTCGACTCCGGAGCCGCACAGGCGGTTGACGGTCACGCCGGGCGTGCTGGTGGGGAACCCTGCCAGCAGTGCGCCCATTCGGGCCACATTGCGATTGTCCTCGCCGGCGCCGTTGGCGTTGCCGAACACGATGTCGTCGATCCGCTCCGGGTCCAGGTCCGGCTGCCGCTCGACGATGGCGCTCATGACACGTGCGGCGAGGTCGTCCGGGCGTACGCCCGCCAGTGCTTTGCCGTACTTTCCGAAAGGGGTTCGTAGAGCGTCGTATACGAAGCTAGCGGTCATGACCTCGTCCGTTTTCGTTCATGGTCGTCGAGTGGCGGAATTGTGCTGGCGTCTTGTCAGGAACGGTCGGCAAGGGGGACAACTCGTCCATCCCTGAGGTGCAGTCCGGTGGCCGAGGTGAGCGCGTCGATCGTGGCGGTGCCGAACAACTCGCGCACCGCAAAGCCGACGGGGGTGATGTCGAATACCGCGTGGTTGGTGTAGACGCGGGTGACGCAGCCCACGCCGGTGAGGGGGTAGGTGCACTGTGTGACGAGTTTTGGTGTGCCGTCCCGGGTGAGCAGATCAGTCATCACCCACACCGACTTGGCACCGATCGCCAGGTCCATCGCCCCGCCGACCGCGGGTATGGCGTCGGCGGCGCCGGTGTGCCAGTTGGCCAGGTCGCCGTGCTCGGATATCTGGAACGCCCCGAGCACGCAGATGTCCAGGTGCCCTCCGCGCATCATGGCGAACGAGTCGGCGTGGTGGAAATAGGAGGCTCCGGGCCGCTCGGTCACCGGCTGCTTCCCCGCGTTGATGAGATCTGGATCGATGTGGCCTGGCACTGGTGCGGACCCCATCGCCAGCATGCCGTTCTCGGTGTGCAGGACGACTTCCACATCTTCGGGGATGGCATCGGCCACGAGCGTCGGCGCGCCGATCCCCAGGTTCACGACGGAGCCCTCGGGAATGTCGAGCGCGATGCGGGCGGCGAGTTCGCGGCGGGAAAGGCCGGAGCTGAGAACGGTCATCGGTTTTCGTCCCGTGATTCGATGGTGCTCGGGTTCGGGTTGCCCTCCGCGTCCGCGGCGCCGACGAAGGCACCCTCACGCAGCCATGTCCGCTCTCCGACACCGACCACCCGATCGACGAAGATCCCCGGCGTGACAACGGTCTCGGGATCGATTGCGCCCAACTCCACGACGCGGTCTACCTGTACGACGGTGCTCTGCGCGGCGGCAGCCATGATCGGCCCGAAGTTCCGCGCGGTCTTGCGGTACACCACGTTGCCCCAGCGGTCGGCCAGATGGCCGCTCACCAGCGCATGGTCGGCGTGCAGAGGGTGTTCCAGCACGTGGTCGCGCCCGTCGATGACCCGGTGCTCCTTGCCGGCGGCCAGCGGGGTGCCGAAGCCCGTGGGAGTGAAGAACGCGCCGATTCCCGCGCCTGCGGCTCGGATGCGTTCAGCCAGTGTCCCCTGCGGGGCGAGTTCGAGCTCGATCTTCCCCGCCCGGTAGAGGCGGTCGAAGACGTAGGAGTCGCTCTGACGCGGGAACGAGCAGATGATCTTGCGGACGCGGCCCGCGGCGAGCAGAGCGGCCAGGCCCGTGTTTCCGTTGCCGGCGTTGTTGTTGATGACCACGAGTTCGCGGGCGCCCTGCTCGAGAAGGGCGTCGATCAACTCCACGGGCTGACCGGCTCTGCCGAAACCACCGATCATGATCGTTGCCCCGTCCTCGATGCCCGCCACGGCCTCGGCGACACTCGGACAGACCTTCGAGATCAAGTGACATCACCCTTTCGCGAAGCGGCCTCAATGCCGCCCTGCTGGCGGTAACAGTACATCGGGAGAGGTGATTCGTACATAGTCAAAATGCTAATGACTATGTACAAGGCGATCGGCCATCCGGCGGGCGGCAGCGGGGCGTGCCTCATGTGCCCAGAGAAGTGTCCACAGGAGGAGTCCGGCCGCCAGACCGCGAGCTGCGAGGAGCCGCCAGACGTCGTGGAAGGATTCGACGGCCGTGACCGCCGTGGGTTGCCGAGGACAGCGCCGAGCTGGCGGAGGCTGCGTTGATCTCCGAGCCGAGCGCGAACGGCGCAGGCAGCGACTGGGCGGCGGCTCCGGACTGGGCGGGCAGGGTGGCCCCGCACCGAGCCCGGTCGGCAGCGCGGCGGGCATGGGTCCGAGGGCGGTCGCCGCCCATGGAACCCTAGGTGCCGATGGCAACCGGCCGCCGGCCGACGGGAATTCCGGCAGGAGCGGGGCTGGTGACGTAGGTGAGACCAGGGCGGCGAAGGCCGCCTGCAGAGCCCGCCCCGCGATCAGCGACGCCCGCGTTCGGCGCGAGGCCGCACGGGGCGCGAGCTGGAGACGGCCTGCGTGACGAAGCGGCAGCCGACGAGCATCCCGCGAACTCCGCCGGGCAGATCACACCGTACGGCGAGGTTGGCCAGCGTGCCGCGGCGGGAGGCGTCAGCCACGCTTCGGGTCGGATGCCTCGGTTGCTGCCGGACGGGCGGTGGCGGGGCGTCGCCGTCCCGCCGGGCTGACTCGGTCTTTGTGCCAGAGCATCTTCGGCAGCGCCCGCACCGCGCGCGACGGCGTCCGCTTGCGGATGCCATCGCATCACCGCGCCGAGGAGAGCCCGCGTTCCTTCAGACGGGCCCGATAGGCCCGTACGTTCTGGGTGTTGCCGCAGGTGGTGACGTCGTGCCAGAGACGCGAGCAGTTCTTGGAGCGGTCGTAGAACGCACCGCGACAGCGAGGGTTCGCACACACCTTCAGTCGCCGCATCGTGTCGGCATAGGTGGCGGCGGCCAGTTGGATCATGACGTACGAGCGGAGAAGCTCGACACCCTTGCCGCGAGCATGTAGCCGCGCGCCTCCGGCGTCCAGACTGACGGCTGCCGTCGTCTCGATCGACGGTGCGGCGACGGCGGCGGAAGGTTCGTCGGCATGCCCGGTGGCCAGCGCGGCGCGGAGGTCGTCGCGCAGCGATTGGAGGCGCCGGAGGCCCCGTGCATCGAGGGGGCATGGAGCGGAAGGAGCGCTGGAGTCGATACTGCTCAGCGTTGCGAGGGAGGACCGGAGCCATTGCTCCGCCGTATCGACGGACTCCAGGAGGTCAGGCTGGCGTGGCTTGCCCAGGCTCGCTGTGTTCAAGAGGTCCTGTACGAATCCCAGCCCGCCTGGGGCGTTGTGTTCGACTTCCTCATAGCGAGCCGAGGCCGGCCATTGGACCGCCGCACTCATCGTGTCCTCCTGGTGCCGTCAGGGTGCTTGCATCGCCTCTGTAAGAGCCTATCGCTTTCACCTGTGACCCATGGCCGGACCGCATGAGCGGGGCCGCCTGCAGGACGGCCCCGCGAGGGGACCTATTCCCCCTATTCCCCGGTGAAGTCGACGGTGGGTCGGGGCTGTCCGGCCTTGTAAGCCGCCACAGCCGACGTCAGAGCGACGGTCACATCCTTGGACTCGAACAGGGGGATGGCGATGTCGAACATCGAGTCGTCGGCGGCCTTCACGCCACCGGCTTCCCACATCCGCAGCAGCGCCTTGTGCGCGGCGTGCGCCCGGGTGGGCCCTGCGGCCACCTTGCGGGCGAACGCCCGAGCGGCCTCGAGGACTTCGGCATCGGGCAGGACGTGGTTGACGACTCCGGCCTGCGCCATGGTGGCAGCGGGCACCTGTTCCGAGGTCAGTGCCCATTCGTAGGCCCTGGCACGGCCCGCACGAGCGGCCGATCGGTAGATGCCGCCAAGCAGGGTGACGAGGCCCAGCGTCTGCTCGGGGTGCCCGAACCGGGCGCCCTCGCCGGCGAAGATCACGTCGGAGCGCAGGGCGAGTTCGAAGCCCCCGCCGAAGCACAGGCCGTTCACCGCTGCGACCACTGGCACGGGAATCTGCTCGAAGCGGTTGAAGGCGAACATGTACCGCTCGAACAGCATCCGCAGCTGCCGCACGTCGAGGTCGGGCCACGTGACGATGTCCCCGCCGAAGCAGAAGTCAGGCCCTTCGGCCCGCAGAAGGATCGCCCGCGCCCCCGATGACTCCGCCTTCTCGACCGCTGCGAGCAGTTCCTCGGCCATCTGTTCGTCGATACGGTTCTGCGGCGGGTTGTCCAGGACGATCTCGGCGACGTGGTCGTTGATATCGAAACCAAGATGGCTCATCGGTCTTCCATTTCTTTCCTGCAGGCACGGTTGCTGAGGGTGGCCGCGCGGGACAGACGGGGAACTGGGCTATGCGCCCGGAGCGGGCTGCGGGTCGCCCGCATGGAAGTGATCGGGCGGGACGATGCCGACCAGCCGGTCGCGGACCGTGGCAGAGAATCGCAGGACTGCTCCGAGCGGACGATGGTGGATCGCCGCCCGGACGACATCGCCCTCTGCGTTCTTCTCCAGAAGAGTGACGCCGGAGAACTCCACTCCGCCGAACGCCGTCGCCTTCCACTGCAGGTAGGTCGTGGTTGCGTCGGAGGCCTCGGCCGTGAACTCCAGCGACTCGTAGATCGTGCTCGCAGCCGCGAGAGCAGAGGCGACGAGCGCCCGACCGCCGATCGGCCGGGCAAGAATGCTGGCCTCCAGCACGACGTCCTCGGCGAAGCCCTGGGCGAAGGTGTTCTCGGAATGCTCCGAGAAGCCGCTGCGCCAGCCCGAAGCCGCATCGCCGGCATTCAAGTTCTGGAGGAAGCCGAGGACTTCGCGGGCCAGGGCGTGGGGGTACTCCACGTGCAGCCAGTGCCCACCGCCGGGAACCGTCGCCTGACGCGCAGCAGGGAAACGAGGCGCGATGGCGCCGGTGACAACTTCCTCGGTGACGAAGCCGTCGCTGTCGCCGCGGACGATGAGGACGGGGCCGCAGTACGCGCTCTGTTCCGATGCCTCCTCGACACCGTTGTTCCAGATGTCGACGTACCGTGCGGCCACGGGCGGGGCAACCAGCAGGCCGCTGCGGCCCAGCGCGTCCAGTGCCTCCTTGTCGAGCGCCGGCGAGAGCTGGGTGCGAACGGCACGCTGGGCCTCCGCGTTCCCGCCGAGTGCCCGGAACGGTACGACGGCCTCCTCGGGCAGACGGGTGCCCCCGAGCGGGACCGGCGTGAGCAGAACCAGTCCGGCGACGCGCCCGGGCCGGGCGGCGGCCGCGAGTTCGGCAACCTGGGCGCCCATGCTCTGGCCCACCACGACGACGGGTCCCTTGATGTCGTCGACGACGGATGCGACCTCGTCGGCGAACAGGGCCAGGCTCAGCTTCTCCGTGTCCTCGGCACAGGACGCACGGGTCCCGGAACCCGGAAGATCGATACGCGCCGTCGCCACGGCACCCTTCAGGGCTTCGACGAAGCCGTCCCAGACCGTGGCATCGTCCAGGAAGCCGTGGACGAGCAGCAGTGTCGGCGCCTGCGGGAGCGCCTCGCCACCGCCGGTACCGGCTGGGTCGGTGCGAACAAGGTCTCTGGTCATTTCGGTTCCGTCCTCGTTGATCCGGAAGGCGACCATTCCGCCGTGTCGATGGGTGAGAAGTCCGTCGGACGTTCATCGAGCCGCGCGCTGCGCGTCACGCGCAGACGCTCGACGAGCTCCTCGGGAAGGGGGGTGGTGAAGATGTTGTCGACGAGCGAGTACTCGGCGGCCAGACGCCCAACGGCCCCCAGGGCACCGGTGTCGATGCGCCCGCCGGGCAGGTAGAGGTCGTCGCGCACGTGGAAGCGCTCCACGCGCCCCCAGACCACGTGGTCCGGCATCGGGGGCATCGGGATGATCCGATCGACCACGCACTCCATGGAAACAGGGGCGTCGGCGATCCGGGGCGCCGCTACGACCTCACACTTGCCCTTCTCCAGGCCGAGTGCCTCGAATTCGTCGACCTCCGGGTCGAACTCGAAGGCGGAGCGGTGCACCTCGTCGGCATGGCCGATCGACGCCATGTTCACCACGAACTCACCGGTGTCCCGGATGTTGACGAACGTGTCCTTCAGGGTGACCTCGTCGGAGCGGGGCTGAAGGGAGATCGACACGATCGGGGGAAGGCGGCCGACGACGGTGAAGAAGGACACCGGGGCCACGTTGCCGATGCCCGCGGTCGACCGGGTGCTGACCCAGGCGATCGCGCGCGGCAGCACGCTGCCGATGAGAAGTTTGTAGCTCGACCTGGCGTCGAGCGATGCCGTATCGATGATCATTTGCACTCTCCGTTGAACGCCTCATCCGAAGGCTGCCGGTCTCGGCCTGCTCTCGGCGCCCGCGACGATGGCCGGCTCGATTCCCGGTCAGTACCGGGTGCGGATAGCCCCGGGGAAACGCGGGGCGAGAGGGACGACCTCTGATGCGTACAGAAGCGTAGCGCCTACACTTGTGACAACGCCAGGTGTGCGCCACCTGAAATGCCCGCCGGGACCCCGGAGAGGGAAGGCCGCGTCAACACATTCGAAATGACATAGCCATACCGTTGTCACCTATGTACCCAGCTGTTAGGGTCCGCCGCTATGAAAGCAACAACGCTTCCAGGTCTCACCGGGGAACCGGCACTGGAGATGCTCCACGCCTCACCAGTGAGACCCGCGGCACCCGGAACACCCCAGCTGCTGTTCGTGCACGGTCTGGGCTACGCCGCCTGGGTCTGGGAGGACTGGATGGCCGCGGCGGCCGCGGCCGGACACGACAGCTGGGCGGTCTCCCTGCGCGGCCACGGTGGCAGCGGCGGCACCGCCGCCCGCTCCGCGCTGAGCGACTACGAGGCCGACGTCGTCCGCGCCGCACGCTCGCTCCAGGGGCCCGTCGTGCTGATCGGGCACTCCATGGGCGCGCTCGTCGTCCAACGCGTGGCCGCGGCGGCGAACGCCGCTGCCATGATCCTGGTCGCTCCGCTGCCCCCACGCCCCGCGGTGCACACGATTCTGGCGGTACTGCGCCGGCAGCCGTGGGAAGTGCCGCGCTACATAGCCGGCAGGCCGATCAAACTCGGTCCCCACATCCTCTACGCCCACCCGGACGACCCGGCGACGGCCGAGGCGAGCAAGCGCCTGACCCCCGACTCCCCGCTCGTCCAGTACCAGTTCCTCTTCCACCGGCCGACGCGCGTACCGCCGCTGCCGGTCCTGGTACTCGCCGCCGCGAAGGATCGGCTCGTGCCCCTCGTCTCCGCACGGGCCACCGCGCGGCGCTACGGGGCGCGACTCCGGAAAATCACCGGCGTCGGACACACCATGATGCTCGACCCGGAATGGGCCCAGGGCTGGAAGCAGATCGAGTCCTGGCTCGCCGACGGCCCCCCGACGGCAGCCCACCCCACCGGCCCGCCACCCACCCGGCGCGGCAGGAGTGACAGCAAGGAAATGAGGAACCATGGTTGACAGGCGAGACGTGGCCTTCACCGCCGACGGTGGAGTGACCCTGCGCGGCTGGTACTTCGTACCCGAAGGCGAAGGCCCGCATCCGGCCATCTCCATGGCTCACGGCTACGCGGGCGTCAAGGAGCACGCCCTGGAGGGCTTCGCCCGGCGGTTCGCCGAGGCGGGTTTCGCCGTACTCCTCCACGACCACCGCACGTTCGGCGCCAGCGACGGCGAGCCACGTCAGGACGTCAATCCGTGGGTGCAGGCCGAGGACTGGCGTCGGGCGATCTCCTTCCTGGAGGCGCAGCCCGAGGTCGATCCGGACCGGCTCGGCGTCTGGGGAAGCAGTTACGGCGGTGGGCACGCCATCGTGCTCGGTGCTACGGACCGGCGCCTGAAGGCCGTCGTCGCACAGGTCCCGAACATCAGCGGCTTCCGGCAGGGGCTTCGGCGGGTGCCTCCGCATCTCGTTCCCGCCCTTGAGGAGGGGTTCGCGGAGGAGGAGCGCAGCGCCGCCCGCGGGGAACCGCTCCAGTACCAGCAGATCGTCAGCAGCGATCCGGCGGTCCGCGCGTCCTACTACTCCGGCGACGCGGTCGACTTCTATCTCCAGGAGCTGCCGGAGGGAGTCTGGGAGAACCGGGTGACCGTACGGTCCACGCGCATGGCGCGCATGTACGACCCCGGGTCATTCATCCGCAGGGTGTCCCCCACGCCTTTGCTGATGATCGTTGCCAAGGACGATTACCTGACGGTGACCGACGTCGCTCTCGAGGCCTACGAGGACGCCCTCGAACCCAAGAAGCTGATCCTCATCCCCGGTGGCCACTTCGACCCGTACCGCGCCCAGTTCGAGCGCGCCGGCTCGGAAGCACTCGACTGGTTCCGGAAGTTTCTGCAGGCATAGAACGAGTGCATCCGCGAGGAAATCGGCCGGGTCAGCATCCGGCCTGATGGATGATCAGACCAGCTCGTCGGTGAACTCCTCGTCGTTCAAGTGGCGGCAGGATCTTGGAAGAGAGACCCCACCACTGCCCCCGCCTGGCGAGCCAGGCACCCGGCTGGGCGGCGTCCGGACCCGGTATTCCGGGCGAGCTGGAGCAGTTCACGGCAGGTGCGCCCCAACACGGCCGCCTCGACCGCGGGGCACGGGCCCCATGACGACTAAACGATAGGAGTCGGCCTTGGCCGGTAAGAAGGACCTTCGATACGCGGTCCACATCTCACCCTCGATCCCCACAGAGATCAGTGATCTGCCGCCCGGTGTGGAGCGGCGGATGTGGTCGCCCATCTCCTCGACGCTCGTCTACGGCGAGCGGGACGCGGTACTCGTCGACCCGGTCATGACGGTCCAGCAAGCCGTCGCGCTCGCCGAATGGGTGGAAGCGTACGACCGGAATCTGACGACGGTCTACATCACCCACGGGCACGGAGATCATTGGTTCGGGCTGGCGACCCTCCTCGAGCGCTTCCCGAACGCCCGAGCGGTCGCCACGCCGGCGGTCGTCGAGCACATGGCGAAGCAGATGGAGCCGAGCTTCGTCGAGAGCTTCTGGAACGCGAGGTTCCCGGGCCAGATCCCGGACCGCCTCGTGGCAGCCGACCCCATGAAGGACCAGGTGCTCGAACTCGAGGGCCGAGAGTTGACGGTCGTGCCGCTCGGTCACACCGACACCGACGACACGACCGCGCTGCACGTCCCGTCCATCGGGCTCGTGGTCGCCGGGGATGCCGCCTACAACGACGTGCACCTCTATCTCGCCGAGTCGCCGAGCGAGGGCCGCAAGGCGTGGAAGGAGGCGCTCGGCGTGATTGCCGGCCTCGGAGCCGACCATGTCGTGGCGGGGCACAAGCGTCCCGGCCGGCCCGACTCCCCGGGCATCCTCGCCGAGACCCGCGCCTACATCGATGACTTCGAGGACTGCGTCGCGCGCACCGCCTCCACTGAGGAGCTCTACCAAGCGATGCTGGAGATCCATCCGGACCGGGTCAACCCGGGCGCCCTGTGGGGCTCGGCCCGTTCGGTGAAGGGCTGACGCGACACGCCTTCTTCGGCCCCGTGCCACTGTGGTCTGCACCATGCGTCCGGCTGACAGCCGATCACCGACCCGTGGTACGCGCAGGGTCGCGCTGTTCAGGCGGTCGACCCTTCCGGAGGCCCACGACGGCTGGCCAGGCGAAGTCCGCCGCCCTCGAAGACCGGCCAGCGGGCGAGCCATGGCAAGGAGGTCTGCTGTGTGGGTGAGGCGGTGTAGGAGCGTCGTCGCCACTGCCGCGGGCCTTGGGAAAACTTCATGCCCGACTTTGCCCACGCCGCCCGACACCACCGACTGCTCGACCGGATCGAACATGTGGCGGAGCACGCCTGACTTGAGTCCTCGGAAGGGGCTTCGCCACGCGGCGGGCACTCGCGGCAGCGCCGCCCGGCGTGGACTATTTGCGGGCAGGCGCCGCGGAGTCCTGGGGCTGACCCCGCACAGTGCGGCGAAGGACGCCTCACCGCACGTCCGCCGGATCCCCCCCCTCTTCCCCAACGCCCGGCTCATCGCCCACCGGGCCGAACTCGCGACCTTCGACTCCCTGCACCCCATGCAATGGGCCTGGTACGTCGAGGACGGCACCGACGGCATCGACCCCGGCAGACTGGCCGTCACCGACGGCGACATCGAACTGGGCCACGGCGTCTCGATCATCTGGACCCCCGGCCACATCGACGGCAACCACTCCCTCTGCCTCAACACCCCCGACGGCGTCTGGGTCTCCTCCGAAAACGGCATCTCCGCCGACAACTGGCAACCCGGCCAGTCAAGAATCCCCGGCATCAGGGCCTACCACCGCCGCTTCCGGCGCGAAGTCGTCCCCAACGCCAACACCCTCGAAGACGCCATCGACCAATACGACTCCATGGTCATCGAGAAGACCCTCGCCGACCCCTCACCCCGCGACCCACGCTGGCTCCAGATCCTCCCCTCCTCAGAACTCGCCCCCTGGCGCCGCCACTGGCCCGTCATCCCCACCTTCCACCACGGCGGCATCGACTACGACACCAGCCGCTGACAACATCGCCGTCCGACCAGTTGAACGCGCCCCCAGCTGCCCCGGTTGGCGCAGCTGCCCGTGGGGCCTCTCCAGCGGACCCCGCGGGCAGGGCCGACCACGGCGGCCCTGCGTCCATCTCATGGCCTCCGTTCGGCTGCGTGGTTCGGTTCCTCCTCCTCAGCGCAGTTGCTGGGCCAGTCCGACGATGATGCCCTCCGGGCCGCGGAGGTAGCAGAGCAGATAGCTGTCCTCGAACCGGGCGATCTCGCCGACGAGTTCAGCGCCGTGAGGGCGCAGGCGGGCAACGGTGTCCTCGAGGTCGTCGACGGCGAACATGACGCGGTGCGTGCCCAGAACGTTGTGCGGCCGGTTGCGCGGCCCGGCGCTGATCACCGCGGGGCTGCGGTACTTCGCCAGCTCGAGCCGGCTGTGACCGTCCGGGGTCCGGACCATCGCGATGTCACAGCGGACGCCGTCGAGTCCGGTGCACTGATCGGCGACGAGGCCCTCGACCTCCGCCCTGCCCTCCAGCTCCATACCGAGTTCCACGAAAAACGCGACGGCGGCATCCAGGTCCTCGACGACGATGCCGACGTTGTCCATCCGCTGAATCGCCATGCTGGTTTCTCCTTCTTCCTCGTGTTCTTCCTCGTGTTCTTCCTCGTGTTCTTCCTCGTGTTCTTCCTCGTGTTCTTCCTCGTACGGCCGATGGTGACCGCTGATGCCCCTGGGACGGAATCGACACCCCTCGCCACGTCCACTCGTCTCAGGGAACGCGACAGGTGTTTGGAGGTAGGCCGAGCCGCTGCCGGAGACTCGCCGACACGGCGAAGAGGTGGGTCACCGGGGATTCCCCGCCCAGGACACGACGGGTGTCCACCCAACGCGGGCACGGCGTCGATTGGACTGCTGCTACGGGGTGAGCGCTTGTTGCAGTGCCTCGTCAAGGAGGTGTCGTAGCCGGGTGGCGGTGTCGGCCACCGCGGTGGCGAGGAGTGCCGGGCCGGTCAGGGGGGTGGGCGAGGGACGGGTCGACGACGAGGAGTTGGCCGCAGGCGCGGTGCGATCCCATCACGGCCGGGCCGTCCCAGGCGGGGTGGGGGCCGCCGAGGGGGCCGCTCATGGCGCCGATGACGTCGACACGGGCCAGGCCGCCACGCGGGCGGAGCCCTTGGAGGTGGAAGGGGCCGTCGCTGCTGAGCACAGGGAGGGTGGTGGTGCGGCCGTTGTGGGCGGCCCGTATCCGGGCGGTTGCCACGACGGTGGATGCGTCCGGGAGGGGCGCGAGGTCTTCTGCGAGGGTGCTCATGTCTCCTGCCGGGTCGTACGGGATCAGTGCGTGGCGACGGCGGGTTCGGGCCGTGCGGTCTCGTGGCGCCAGGCGGTGAGGCGTTCCAGTGTCCAGTCGGCGACGGGCCGGACGCCGCCGCGCTCCCCGAGTTGCTCGCCGCCACACGCGAAACGGACGGAGAAGAGATCGGCACCGGCCGGTATCCCGCGATGGACGTGGTGAACGCGTGGGCAGTCCGGTCGGTGCTGCACCGATTACCGACGAGGCCGTTGCCTTCGGCAGGATGAGCGCCATGACCGAGATCCGTACACCCCGCCTCCTCCTCCGCCGCTGGCATGACGACGACCTCGCGCCCATGGCGGACATCAACGCGGACCCGCGGGTCATGCGCTGGATCGACGACGGCTCGGTGCGCGACCTGGACCACACCGCAGAGGCCATCGAGCGCTGGGAGGAGGAATGGGACGAGGAAGGCTTCGGACTCTTTGCCGTCGAGCTGCTGGCCTCGGGTGAGCTGGCCGGCTTCACGGGTCTGTCCGTGCCCGAGTTCCTCCCGGAGGTACTGCCCGCCGTGGCGATCAGCTGGCGACTCGGCTCACAGTTCTGGGGCCAGGGATACGCATCCGAAGCCGCCCATGCCACGCTGGAGTTCGCACTCCAGGACCGCGGCCTCGACTGCGTCATCAGCATTAGCCAGGTCGGTGACGACGCCTCCGAGAACGTCATCCGCAAGCTCGGCATGGTGCCGGAGCGAGAGACGGCGCACCCGGTGTACGGCTATCCGCTGCGCGTTCACACCATCGATCTCACCGAATTCCAGGCGTGAACCGGTCGCCACGGAGTAGACACCCAGGCGAGCGGGCTCACGAGTACGGCTGCTCGTCCTGTGCTCCCATGTGCCCGGAGACGTAAGCGTCCGCCAGCTGTAGCCAAGGGGTAGAGGGGAGCCGTCTCCAGATCACCGTGCAGGCGGAGCAGCCGAACGCTCAGCTGGCCACCTACGACACTCAGTGCCCCGCATGAGTGTCGTAGGTGGCCCGCAGGGGGTGCTTCTGTTCTCTCGTGCGAAGCTCCACCGCTGTCAACCGAGAGCCCGGGGGCGCTCTACGGGCTGGCGCTGGCCACGCCGCTTTCGTCGACGGTGAACTGTCCGTTCGCGGCGCCGTTGAAGGTCCCGCTCCTGATCCACTCGATCAGCGCCGCCTTGACCGTGGCATGGGGGCCGGCCCATGGTTCGCCGGGGCGCTCGCCGTAGGGCGTTCCGGACTCCGGTGTGCAGCGCGGGCCGGAGCAGCCCTCCATCTGCATCTGGTGGCTCGCGCACTGGAGCTGCACGAGCACCTTGTTCGTCATCGACGCCGGGAGCGCGTTGAAGATGGCGGGCGCGTTGGCCGGCAGCGCGGTGGCGTCGTCGAGACCGTGGATGACCAGTGTGGGCGGGGTCAGTTGCCCCGCGACGGCGGTGTTCCAGCCGTAGCTGGAGAACGTCGGCGAGCGGTTGAGGCCGGTCGGGTTGCCGGGCTCGTCCCCGCCCCAGTTCCGCCCCTCGGTGTCCTGCTCCATGATCTGCTCCCAGAACTGATCCTGGCTGCCGGGGACGACCCGCCCGGTGCACTCGGCCTCGCGATCCGGCGGCAGCACCGGTGCCCTCGGGCGGCGGTCGAGCGTCAGCGGGAACGTGACGAAGCCCGCCGAGGGCTCCGTCTCCTCAGTCGGACCACCGAAGAGCGACGACATGAACACGGCCCGGTTGACCTTCGCGATGACGTCGGCGCTTCCGGGGAGGAGCGGGTTGGGGTTGGCTGCGTACAGCGTCCGCCCGACGCGCGGCCCGCCGAGCGAATAGCCGAGAAGAGTGACCTTGCCGTCCGTCGGCTGCGCGCGCGTGATGGCGTCGTCGATGACCTGGCGGATATCGCGTACCCAGACGTCGGTGCCCGCAAAGCGGTGATTGCTTGAGTGTGCGCGCCTCTCCTCGCCCAGCGGATTGGGCATGAGGAGGGTCCCCTGTTGATCGAGGGTGAAGATCGGGTTGTGGGTGCGGTCGCACCCCTCGGGGTGCGGACAAGTTCCGTCCGCGAGGTAGGGCCTGAGGCTCGCGTTGCCGGGATCGTTCAGGCCCTCGTCGAAGCGCGTCGAGTGGCCGTAGCCAAGCAGGCTCGGGGCGAAGGTGTCGATTCCCGCCCGCGCGAGGCCGTCCTGCATGCTGAGCGAGCCACCTTCCGGGGTGCGGTGGCGCAGGTCGAAGCTTGGCGAGGCCGTGACGCTGCGGCCGTGGATCAGCACTGCGGCCCTGTTGGGCACTCCTGGGCATTTGCCGTTCGCGTACACCGGCTGGACGCGATGCACCTGGATCCTCGCCGGGCGCCCGTCGAACTGAGGGTCCGGCATGAGCCCGGGCGGCACCCTGAACCGCAGCCAGTGATCGCGGGCGGCGACGCCGGTCGGCACCTCGTCGCATTGCTGGGCCGACGGCTGGGTGGCAACGGCCATCGATGTCGTGCTGGAGCCGAAGGCACTCATGATCAGGCAGACGCCCAGCAGGACCCACCTCGTCCGGGCCCCGGGCCATCCCCCCCCCGGACCATCCCCCGTTCCACGCCCGTCGCCCGCGCCCCGCCGAGGCCGCCAGTACGCCTATTCTCAGGAGGATCCCTCTGTGTCGCTGAGTCATGCGCGGTGCTGCCATGCCCAAACCTCCTGCCGCTGGACGCGGGTGAAGCCGACGCTCATTAGCGTGCCCAGCAGGCACGTAGAGAGCGCCCCGCGCACGGGTGCACAGGTGGCACATCGGCGCGCGGGGGCGGCGCCAGCCGCCCATGTCCCCACGCGGTCATAGGACTTGGAGGCAGGAGGCGCCTGGCTCCTGGCTCCACCACGCTCCCTGCGACCACACACGCCGACACGGCCCGGGCGATCTGCACTGGCCCGGCGCCCGACTTGGGCGCATCGCGCTGCCGGCACCGGGCCGCTTCGGGCGGTCGGAATCGTGATGACGCCTGATTGACCGGCAAGCCCCTGTCGAGACACACCCCGCCAGCCCGGCACCGGCAACGCACCATCCCCGGCCAACGGTCGACGCCGTGTGATCAAGACACCCCGGTCAAAGGCCTCATGAGTCAGACCCGAGCCCGGGACAGCACCCGCCAATTCTCCGGCCCGTCACGGCACATGGACACCGTGTGTTCAAACCCGACCGCCGGCCGTCGGCTGCCACGGATCACAGGTCAATTGCCGCGAGTGGGTGCCCCGGGACGGAAGTCGTAGAAATACAGTCCTCGAGCGCCGCCGACTATCAGGCCTCGGCCCTCGGGAGTCCAGGCGCAGGCGGCCAGGGAGTCGTCCGTCCGTACCTGGACGACAGGGTGTTCCCGTGCCCAGTCCCAGATCCGCACCGTCCCGTCGCTGCCGGTCGTGGCCAGCCTGGTGCCGTCCGGGGCGATCGCCACGGCCTGCACTTCGCCGGTGTGTCCGGTCAGGGTGTGGGTGCAGATGCCGGTGGCCCGGTCCCAGATCCACACTCTCCCCTCACGGGGAACGTCGTAGTCGTGGCCGATGGTGGCGAGCCAGGTGCCGTCCGGAGCAAGGGCCATGGCGTCCACATAGCCGTTGTATCCAAGGGTGTTGGTGCGGGTGCCGGTGGCCCGGTCCCAGATCCACACCGCCGAGTTGATGACGGCGGCGAGCCAGGTGCCGTCCGGGGCGATCGCCACGGCCTGCAAGCTGCCGGTGTGTCCGGTCAGCGTGTTGGTGCAGGAGCCGGTGGCCCGGTCCCAGATCCGTACCTCGCCGGGAATGACGATCTCGCCGCGATCGGTGGCTCGGTCCGTGATCCGCAGTTCCCCGCCGGGTGGGATGTCGCCGCTGTTGGTGTGGCCGTAAATCACGGGCCGCACCGTCTCGCCGCTGCCGGTGGCGAGCCAGGTGCCGTCCGGAGCAATCGCCACGGCCTGCACTTCGCTGGTGTGTCCGGTCAGGGTGTGGGTGCAGGTGCCGGTCGCCCGCAGCCAGATCCGCACCGTTTTGTCGGTGCCTGCGGTGGCGAGCCAGGTGCCGTCCGGAGCAACCGCCACCGCCTGCACTCTGCCGGTGTGTCCGGTCAGCGTGTCAGTACAGGCGCCGGTCGCCCCGTCCCAGATCCGCACCGTCCCGTCGGTGCCGGTCGTGGCGAGCCAGGTGCCGTCCGGAGCAACGGCCACCACATCCACCCTGTGGGCGCGTCCGGCGGCGGCGGTGGCATTGCTTGCAGGCCGGTCCCAGATCCGCACGGTTCTGTCGTCACCTCCGGTGGCGGCCCAGGTGCCGTCCGGAGCAATCGCCACGGCCTGCACTGTGCCGGTGTGTCCGGTCAGCGTGTTGGTACAGGCGCCGGTCACCCCGTCCCAGATCCGCACCGTCCCGTCATCACCTCCGGTGGCGAGCCACGTGCCGTCCGGAGCAATCGCCACCGCCTGCACTCTGCCGGTGTGTCCGGTCAGCGTGTCAGTACAGGTGCCGGTCACCCCGTCCCAGATCCGCACCGTCCCGTCATCACCTCCGGTGGCGAGCCACGTGCCGTCCGGAGCAATCGCCACCGCCCTCACCAAGCGACTGTGTCCGGTCAGGGTATTGGTGCAGGTGCTGGTGGCCCGGTCCCAGATCCTCACCGTCGTCCCGCTGACGGTTGCGAGCCAGGTGCCGTCCGGGGCAATCGCCACCCCTCTCACCCCGCCGGGGTGTCCCCGCAAGCTGGCAGTGCGGGTGCCGGTGGCCCGGTCCCAGATCCGCACCTCCCCTGGCATGCTGTCGTCGCAGGTGGCGAGCCAGGTGCCGTCCGCGGCAATCGCCACCCCCGTCACGTCGCCGATGTGTCCGTGCAAGCCGGCAGTGCGGGTGCCGGTGGCCCGGTCCCAGATCCGCACACCGCCCCGCCCGAAGAGGCTGCTTCCGCCGACGGTGGCGAGCCAGGTGCCGTCCGGGGCGATCGCCACGGCATTCACCCCGCGGGTGTGTCCGGTCAGGGTCTTGGCGCAGGTGCCGGTGGCCCGGTCCCAGATCCGCACCTCCCCCTCGCGGAACAGGCCGCCGTCGTCGCCGACGGTGGCGAGCCAGGTGCCGTCCGGGGCGATCGCCACCGCTCTCACCGACGCCGTGTGCCCGGCCAGTGTGCGCTGCAGGGCGGGGTCGGCCAGGTCTGGTGAGGGCCAGCGGTTGGTCAGGGTCGCCTGGCCGGATTGGTCGTGCCGGGCGGTGACCTGGTCGTGCCAGTCGGCCATGGGTTCCAGGCGGTTGTACAGGACGGCGGTCAACAGGTGGGCGGGTTCGACGGGGGTGAGGAAGTGGCTGATGCGGGCGAGGTCGCGGGCTCGGGAGGCCGCGGTGGGGGTGGGTATCTGGTCCAGGTCGGACCAGGGGGCGGTGGGGCCGCGCTGGTGCAGTCGGGTCTCCACCCAGCGCAGGTCGCCGGCGACGGCTTCGGCGTGGGCTGAGCGGCCTGCAGCGAGCAGGTGGGCGATGAGGTGATCGGACAGGTAGCCGTCGGGCAGCGTCCACCAGGCGGCACCGGGCCGTGGTGCCGAGGGCGCGAGCGGGTCGGCCGGGGGCAGGCCGGCTTCGACGGTGTCCACCAGGGTGGTGTGCAGGGCGGCCAGGCGGGCGGGGCCGAGTTCGCGGCGCAGATAGTCGCCGATGATGTCGTGCAGGCTGACCGTGCCGCCGTCTGCCGGGTTGAGGGTGAGCAGGGACAGGTCGTCCAGGGTGCGGCACAGTTGCCGCGCTTCGGCCGCGGTGAGGGCGCCGGTGGCCTGCCACAGCTGGGCGGCCAGGGAGACAGGGACTGCCTCGTCCTCGGCGAACACACCCAGCTCGGCGAAGCGCTGGTCCCCACCGGGGGGCAGGAGGGTGGTGGCGGCCTCCACGGTCGCCCGGACCGCCTTGGCCCGCTGCTGCGGGTCATCCAGGTCCAGCGCCGTGCCCGGGTCGTCCGGTGCCGTCGGCCCGTGCTGCCGCAGCCGCCACAGCAGGTCCTGGCCGGCATCGGCCGCAGAGACCCCGGTGGACACTTCCCGCGCGATCAGCCGGTTGACCTGGCGCAGCAGCAGCGCCCACCGCCCGGTCACGCCCAACAGGCCCTGGACCACCTCCTCAGGCAGGCCCGGTAAGTTCCAGGTCAGCACCTGCCGGGCCTGGGCGGGCGACATCTCATCGACCCGGATACGCGCCGCCCCGGGCGGCAGTACGGCGGGAACGCGTGTGGTCACCAACCGCACACACCGGCTGCCCCCGATCAGGAATGGGGCGAGTTGCTCGGGCGTCCAGACGTCGTCGAGGACCAGCAGGGTACGCCGCCGCTGGTCCAGAAGCCGCCCCAGATGGGCCCCGGCCGCCTGCGGGTCGGTGAAGGTGCGGGTGTCTCCGGTGATGAACTCCGTGACCTCGGCGACCTTCGCGGCAATCGCGGCCCGCCCGCGCACCTCCCGGCCCAGGGTGATGAGATACACCCGGCCCCGAAAACGCCGCCGTACCCGGGGAGCGGCACACACCACGCCGGCCAGCGTGGTCTTGCCGAAGCCGCCCGCGCCCTCCAGCGCCGTGGTGATGCCCACCGCACCGCGCCTCGTTCCGCACACCTCAGCCACGGCCCGGTCGCTCTCCGCCCTGTCGATTACCCAGCCAGGCACCTGCGCAGGCGGCGGCGGAGGCGGATCGTCCGCCCCCGCAGCCGGACGGTCCTGCGCCCGGAACAACGCCACGGCAGCCAGCACGCCCAGGAAAGTGAGTGCCAGCAGCGATGGCCACGGGTGCCCACGCAGCACGTCTAAAACGCCTGGCCAGCGCTCCTGGGAACTTGCCGCATTGCCCGCCAGCGCCGCCAGAGCCGCCGTGACACCCGTGGTGACAGTGAGCACGACGACCGCGATGACCCGCCTGCCTGTCACTTGCACCGCTCCTCGGAACCGCCCGCATCCCCTGCTGCTGCCGATTGCCGAAGGCTACAGTCACCCCCAACTTCGGCGTTTCCGCTGGGGTCGTCTGGGTGCTCGGGCGCTCCGCTTTCGTTCACACAGATCGCTAGAAGGCGCTGCTGTTGCAGCCCATGTCCGCGCCCAGGTGGGCGTCCTGCCCACCGGCGTTGCCCTCGCCGTTGAGCCCGTTGCCCAGCAGCCCGTTGAGGATCCCGACCTGGCCGAGGACGTCGGGGTTCAGGTCGTGCGACTTACAGTCGGAGCTCTGCAGGACGCTGACCTTGTCCCCGCCCTGGCCACCTTTGTCGCCGTGGCCGTCGAGGCCCTGGGCGGTGGCGGTGGCGGTGCCGGCGAAGCTCGCCGGCATGGGCCTGGCCCTGAAGGACAGCCCGCCTGGCGACCCGACCGCCGCTGCCCTCTCGGCCCGGGTGATCTTCCTCGAAAAGCTGTGGCGGGGTGGGCCCAGATGACTGATTCGAGCACATCAGTCGGGGCCGCTCCAATCGAAGGGGAAGTACTTGCTGGACTTGCCACTTCGGCTCCAGCTGAAGCCGAAGGCGTCCGCCCGGTCGGTGGTGGACCGGCCCCAGGTGGCAACCTGCCCCGGACCGACCTCGGCACCGGGGGCGTTGTGGACCTGGACACGCGCCCCCTCAGGCGTGGTGGGACCGGTGAGGGCCTCGGCACGAGCACTCACCCGGCTGGGGATCTCGGCGCGCCACGACCCCAGGTCCTCGTCGACTTCGACGGTGATCGGAGCGACGTCCATGCCGCGCATCTCGGGTCCGAAGACCTCGACGAACTGTTGCGGCCAGCCACCGGCCTCACCCCCGAAGATCGCGCCGAGTGCGGCGCGCTGCTGGTCGTCGGCGCGCTCGTCGACGAAGACGGCGGCGTACGGGTCCGTGTGCTCGCCGGTCCACACGTTGCCGCTGAAGGACGCGAGCATCAGGACATTCAGATCGTCGAGCCGGACATCCCCGAACTGTCCCTCACGTATGTGCCAGGCCATCACGCCCTCACAATCGCCCTCGGACGGGGGCTGGGCGAATGTGCACGGGCACGGTATGGCGCATTTGCAGGTGTCGAACCAGTCGCCGGCCACGCGCCAGGGCGGGCTGCTGGTGGTCTGCTCAGCCATCTCGCTCCTCCTCTCCCAGTTCACGGAGTGGCGTCACTTCCAGGGTGCGCCTGGCCGACGCCTAAGCGAAGCCCTTCGGAAGCGGGAGGGGCTGAGCGGGCCCCTCGCACCCACACGTATGGCAACCGTGACGTCACAGCACATCGCTGTGCAGCAGTCGCCCCCCAAGGTCACTCAGCAACCGCACCGGGAGGCCCGCACTGTCATGCCGGTTGTGTCCCGTGGCCCGGTCATGCGCTTTTGAAGCCTGCGATTCTGTGCTCTGCTGGAGATGTCCTCACAGTGCTCGCCGCGGCCACCGGAGCGGCGGGCA
Organism: Streptomyces sp. T12; assembly: GCF_028736035.1. Classification (NCBI taxonomy): domain Bacteria; kingdom Bacillati; phylum Actinomycetota; class Actinomycetes; order Kitasatosporales; family Streptomycetaceae; genus Streptomyces; species Streptomyces sp. T12. The sequence goes on along the minus strand of NZ_CP117866.1, from coordinate 8,822,918 downwards.
TCCTTGGGAGGCACGCCATGCCGCATCTCCGGCTCGCCCCACCGGAGCCCACCCGGCCGGGGGTCCTGCTACCGAGGCGTGATCTTGCCCTCGGCTGGTTCCTGCTGACCCTGATCGCCGCTCTGGCGTGGGTGCTCACGGCCGCGCAGTCCCGCGACATGGGGATGGAGCCGGGCACCATGGGCCTCGCGCTTCCGCTCTTCCTCCTCCTGTGGGTGATCATGATGGTGGCGATGATGCTGCCGTCGCTGGCACCCGTGGCACTCACCTGGGTACAGGCGATCAACCGCGGCACCGCGGGCCGCGTCCGTGCGCTGCGCCTCACGGAATTCGTCGGCGGCTATCTGCTGGCCTGGTCCGGGTTCGGGCTGCTCGTGTACGGGGCCCTGGCGGCGACCGGCCACCTGGTCGACGATCACCCCGAGGCGGGGCGCTGGATCGGTGCTGGCGCCTTCCTGCTCGCGGGAGTTCAGCAGTTCGGGCCGCTGAAGCGGGTGTGCCTGCGGCACTGCCGCAGCCCGATGTTCCAGCTGCTGCGGTACGCGCGGTTCCGGCCGTGGGCGAAGGATCTGCGGGTGGGCGCGCACCACGGGCTCTACTGCGTCGGCTGCTGCTGGGGGCTGATGATCGTCCTGATCCCGCTCGGCGTGATGAATGTGGCGGCGATGGCGGGACTGGCGGCGGTGATCTTTCTGGAGAAGCTGTGGCGGGGCGGTCCCTGGCTCAGCTGGGCGGTGGGCGTTGCCCTGTTCGTGCTGGCCGTACTGGCCCCGTTCCAGGACTGGCTGCTGCCGGGTCTGCAGATGTCGGGTCCGTCGATGGACCGAATGCTGGCTGCGGCGCTCTGACCGGCTGTCGGTCGTCCCACCAGGTGGCCCTCGGCAGCTGAAGTACCCGGCGCTCGACACACAGAACGGCATTACGAAGTTCACCGCCACGCGGACGTGGCCGCGTCGGCGTCCCCGGACGCGATGACGGAACCCTGGTGAACCAGGGAGAACACTGTGCCGGCCTGGTGCGACGAGACGGCGCACTGCACCTCTACACCTCTACCCGCGCCCGGTGGGCGCGCCCTCGGGTTGTTCGCTGGAGAACGTGTACTCGGACACTTCGCCGTACGCCGGCTCGAAGGTCAGGCCGAACGCCTGCGAGCTGCCGGTGGTGGTGCCGATGGTGAACTCGGGCGCGAATCCGAACATCGCGTTCTTCACCTTCGTCGGTCCCCCGTCGGGCCCGCGCAGCGGCTCGAATGCGAGCTGCGTCCTCCCGTCGACGCTGAGCCGGGGCGTCTCCCCGTCCGTGAGGGAGATGCTCGCCCGCTCCACGCCCAGGTTCTCGCCGAAGAACTGCGAGAGCTCGCCGAACGCGCCGCCCTCGCTCCCGGACACGATGCGTTCGAGCGCGTCGGCCTGGGCATCGCTGGCCCCGTCGTCGATGACGAAGCCGACCTTCCAGTTACCCGCGGTCAGATGAGAGGGGAACTGGTTGTACAGGGCGAAGTCCACGCCGGACAGGTCCACCTCGTCCAGGTGCCCTTCGGCCACATGGAAGGCGGCACATCCAAGGCACTCCTCGCGCCCTTGAGGGTCGTGCGGCATCGCGTCGACCGCGCATCCGCAGACCACTGCGCATGAGCAACCAGCCAGGTAGTTGCCCGAAATACTCCACGTCATGACTGCTCCTGAAGGCTGGACGATGACCGTCGCCCGGCCGTGCGGACGACGACGGCACCAAAAGCGGTGGGCGGGGAGCGAGCAACCGGCGGGGAGCGAGCAGCCTGCGGGGCGCGAACGCACGACACCCCGCCCCCGGGCGTGCCCCTCGCCGTGGCGGCGTACGACCCTTCCATGACCGGCTCACTCAGCGGGCCGACATTTCGGTCCCGGTGAGCCCCTTCTCCCCAAGCGTAGGCACGCCGAGGGCGCGCAAGGTATACCCCCCAGGGGTAAGGTCTCGTCCGACACCAGAAACACCTCGGGACGGGGTGGGTCCATGGCCGCGATCGGGCACGCGTTGTCCATCGCCGGGTCGATGACCTGGGAGGTCACCTGGGCGCTGATCCTCGGCTTCACGCTCTCCGCCGTCGTACAGGCAGTGGTGCGCCGGTCGACGGTCGTACGGCTGCTCGGCGACGACCGCCCGCACACGCTCGCCCTGTCCACCGGGCTCGGCGCCGCTTCATCCTCCTGCTCCTACGCGGCCGTTGCCCTCGCCCGCTCCCTGTTCCGCAAGGGCGCCGACTTCACCGCGGCGATGGCCTTCGAGATCGCCTCCACCAATCTGGTCATCGAACTCGGCATCATCATGGCGCTGTTGATGGGCTGGCAGTTCACCGCCGCGGAGTTCGTCGGCGGGCCGGTGATGATCGTCGTACTCGCCGTGTTGTTCCGGCTCTTTCTGCGCCAACGGCTCCTCGACAAGGCCCGCGAGCATGCCGACCATGGGCTGGCCGGCTCCATCGAAGGCCACGCGGTGATGGACATGTCGGTGGGAGGGGCGGGCAGCTTCCTGCGCAGGCTGTTCTCTCGGGACGGGTTCACGTCCGTGGCGCACATCTTCGTCATGGAGTGGGCGGCGGTCCTGCGCGATCTGGTGACAGGGCTGCTGATCGCGGGCGCGATCGCCGCGTGGGTGCCGGACGAGTTCTGGCGCACCTTCTTCCTGGAGGACCATCCGCTCGCCGCCAAGCTGGTCGGCCCGCTCGTCGGACAACTCGTCGCGATCGCCACTTTCGTGTGCTCCATCGGCAACGTGCCACTGGCGGTCGTGCTGTGGAGGGCGGCATCAGCTTCGGCGGCGTGATCGCCTTCATCTACGCGGACCTGCTGATCCTGCCGATCCTGAACATCTACCGGAAGTACTACGGCGCCCGGATGGCCGCCTTCCTGCTGGTCACGTTCTTTGCCGCGATGGCGGTCGCCGGGTATGTCGTCGAGTTCGTCTTCGGCGGCCTGGGACTGATCCCCGACCAGGCCGATGCCAAGATCCCTGACGAGGGCATCACCTGGAACTACACGACCTGGCTCTAACATCGCCTTCCTGTTGCTGGCCGCGGCCCTGCTCGTACGGTTCTGGCGCACCGGCGGCCCGCACGGAGGGCCCTGCCCTCCTGCGACTCCAGTGCGGCGGCCACGGTTTCTGCAGCGCCTCGGCGCCGACTCCGGCACAGGAGCGTACGTACACGCCATAGACGAGGAAGGTCAGCAGATCGGCGGCAGAAGACGGATCGCTCATGAACTGCCTGCGGTTCGGGGGCTGGCTGGCCGGCCGGCCTCATCGCCAACATCCTGACCATTCCCGGCCGCTACGACATCGCCCTGCGCGACTTCGGACTCCTGCTCGGCGCCGTCGCCCTGGTCCGGCTCGCCGACGGCTACCACGCCACGCGGCAGCCCGCCGACCCGGCGCCCCGCGCACTCCCGGGCGGGTGAGCGACCGCGTCCCGCTCATCCGCCCTGCAACAGCTCAAACAGGGCCGCGCCAAAGTCTCGCAATCGGCTCGACCACCTCACCCGGTGCTCACGGCCCGGCACAGCCATCGGCGCCTACGACCAGAACTCGTCGTACGACTGCGGGTCGGCCGTCAGCACCCAACCTTCGGTGATCTTGTCGTCACTGATGTGGAAGACGATGGCGTAGTCCATATCGAGTTCCTTGCCTGCACGTGATGCGGTGACGTGCAGCAGCGCGACTGTGTGGTCGTCGTTGGCGAGGACATCGTGGAGCTGCGGCCGATATGTGCCGCCTGTCAGCTGGAACTCCCGTCCGAACAGCGCGAACGTGTCCTCACGCCCTCGGTACTCTCCCGCCAGGGGGTTCCTGCCCCCGATATGCCACACCACCTCGGGGTGAAAGACCTCCGCCAGCGCATTCATGTCGCCTGCCGCGAAAGCGGCCATGACGCGCCGGAACACAGCGATGTTCGGGTGATCGGTCATCAGTGCCTCCGTCGGGCCCCCCACGGACCATACGTCGCGCGACACACCATGGCTCGGCATCGCTGGGCCATCAGGCCGAGCGACGCATCATCACGCGGCGCGGCCACAGTGACGCCACCCGGCATCCACCGGCACGCGCACCCGGATGGCGGCCTTCTGCCGGCTCCGCGGCGGGGACAGATGGGGTCACCGAGGAAGGAGCGGTGCCCCATGGTGAACAACGCCCATGCGCGTCACAGCGGTGAAGGCAAAGCCTTCTGGATGCTGAACGGCCTGTACGAGGTCAAGGCGTCGAGCGACGAGACCAACGGCGCCATGACCGTCATGGAGATGACCATTCCGGAGGGGATGGGCCCACCGCCCCACACCCACCCCGGCACCGAGAGTGTCTACGTCATCGAGGGAACGCTCCGCTATCACATCGACGGCGAGACAGTCGAAGGCGGCCCTGGATCCTTCTTCCACATCCCCGAGGGCACCCTGGAGCGGTTCGAGCCCACCAGCACCGTACGACTCCTGGTCACCTACACGCCGGGCGACGTGGACAAATTCTTCGCGGAGGCAGGCGAACCCGCCCAGCGACGCGAGCTGCCGCCCCGGTCGGACACCCCGGCGGACATTGACCGCATCATCGAGATCGCCGCACGGCACGGAATTCAGATGCAGCCGATGCCCGAAGCCTGAGCGCGTTGGCAGAAAGCCGCGATCACGCGGCCTGAACTGGGCAGTGGTCCGACAGACCTGGCCGACCGCGCCGATGTCCCGATGCTGCTTGGGCGGCATCCAGCGGGGTTGAGGGCGGTGACGGCGACGAGATTGGAGTCCGATCTCTGGTCGATGACTTCGTTCTCGAAGGAGGCGAGGTAGCAGTCCGGGACGAATTCGACCAGGTGAACGCAGAAGAGCGTGCCTGCCGTGCGGATGTGCTCTTCGTTGAACTCCGCCTGGTGGTGATTGCGACCCCTGCCAGCCCTGCCGCCCGACACCACGAGACGGATCACGGTCGAAGTCCACCCCTGGGGAGGACCGCCGCCTGCCACTCTGGCCTGGTGTTCTTCAAGCCGAGCGAGGGGCGATCTTTCAGTGCGGTGTGATCACCGCGTCAGTCGACACACCTGAAGCCAAATGACCGACCTGGACTCAGTTCTCCTGCCACGACCCTCGCCCGCGCCTCTTGGGCAGATGTACGCCGGCATGGTCACGTGGCGCGTTGGTAATCGTTGCTCGCCTCGGTGGGGTGTCAGTGCCTCACCCTAAGGTGACGAGCGAGTGCTGGAAGTGGTGGAGGGGATCCCAGTGGCATACGTGCAGCATCTTTCGGTCCGGGTGCCTTGGCATGACACAGGCTGGGAGGGCCGAATCTGCGCCGATCCACTAGGCAATGCGTCGTGCGTGCTACTGGAGAACGTCGGGCGACGGCGGAAAGACGAGCTGGAGGTCGAGTATGCGGGCCAGGCCTTCAGCGCGTTACCGGACAGCTTGCCCGCGTGTGCTGGTGAGCGGGGCGGGTTTCTGAGCAGCAGGGATCATGTGCTGCGGACATCCCACCCCTACAACCATGCCCTCAAGACGCTCAAGGGTGCGTCCGTTCCGATGCCCGCATGGTCGGTCCACGGCATCCCGTTCCGCTGGCTCAATCGGGCGATGCTTCTGGACGGTGTCATGGAGCAGCAGCCGGTGGACGGCTACAGCTCGGAGGCAGAGGAGTGTGCGATTTCCGCGCTGGGCTTCGAACCTCCGTGGGTCCTTCACGGGGACAACCAGAAGGCTGTCATCGACACGTTCTTCCAGGATGTCGTCGAAGGGCAGTCGCTGGTCTTCTTCTATCTCAAGCACGCTCCGTTCGAGGACCATCCCCGTCGAATCCTCGTCGGTGCGGCATTGATCGCCTCGGTCACGCCGCCCGGCCGGTGGCCGGCTGAGGGTCCCACCCCGTTTCCCAATCACATGTGGGAGACGGTGGTACGGCACACGCTGCGGCCGGACGGCAATGGAGGCATCCTGCTGCCGATGCAGGCCCTGGCGCGGATCGCCGCCGATGGTACTGATGTCTCGCGTGCCCTGGCGCAGGCCCCGGAGACGTGCTGGGAGTTCTCGTACGGAACCGAGCACGTGCCGTCAGACACAGCAGTCGCCTCGCTGATGGAGCTCAAGCGTGCCGCCGAAGCTGCCATCGAACTGGGCTGTGAGCTGCCGCAGCGGTCCTTCGACTGGCTCGACGAGCAGTTGCACCATGCCTGGCTCCGCCGCGGTACCGCCCCTGGTCTGCCCGCGGTGCTGAGCCTCCTCGGCGTGTCTCACCCCACGTTCGCGGCCCGAGAGGTGACGTCTGCCGTCAGCGACAGGGAGGACCCCTGGCCCGTACTGGAACGGGCACTGCAAGGACGCGGCGGTCCAGCCTCGGTCACCGCACTGGCCACGCCCACCCGCCAGAAGGTCTGGGCGGCGCTTGGACACGATCAACGCCAGGCTCTGCGACTGCTGGCCCGCTTCGACCTGACTATGGACCAAGTGCGCCTGGTATGTGAGCAGAAGACCACGATGCCACTGTCCGTGGAGGAGCTACTCGCAGACCCGTACACCCTGGTGACCTGCACGGTGGACGACGCGGATCCGATCCGCTTCGAAGCCGTGGACCGGGGCTGTTTCCCCGACCTGCAGCTGACGGACCGGTATCCGTTGCCGGTCTCGGAGCCGCTCACGGATCCCGACGACAAGCGGCGCCTCGAAGCCGCGATGGCGACTGTGCTGCTGCGCGGCCAGGCAGAGGGGCACACTCTGCTGCCGCTCGAAGAGATGCTGGAGGGTTTGGAGAGGCTGAGCTCCGTCAGGCCATTGCGCCCCAGCCAAGCGGTTTTGGCAGCTCACCAGTTGCGCGCCGAGGACCTGGACGACGACTTGGACTTCAACTGGCCGCAGTTGTGCCGGACGCACGTCGCCGATGGTACGGCCGCCTACAAGCTGCGTTCCGCGCTGTGGCGCAAGCATGCAATTCGAGAGGTCATCGACCAGCTCCGCTCCACGGCCCGGCATACGGCGCCGAAGGATCTCGCGGCCACCCTGGATTCCGTGCTCGACGAGCAGGGTGAGATCGCCGAGGCCGACCGCGTCGACGAGGCCCGGGCGCGACAGGAGAAGGCCGCGGCCTTGCGTGAGATGTACGAGAGCCGGTTCACCGTGCTCAACGGTCCGGCGGGCACAGGCAAGACCATGCTGGTCAAGGCACTGGTACGACGGCCGGAGGTGATGTCGGAGGGAGTGCTGCTACTCGCTCCGACGGGCAAGGCACGGGTCCAGTTGCAGAACAAGGTCGGCCATCAGGCCCAGACACTCGCCCAGTTCCTGAGCAAGTCAGGCCGCTATGAAGGCGACACCGCCCGGTACCTGATCACCGGCCGCCTACCCCGCGAGCGCCAGTACGGCACAGTGGTCATCGACGAGGCCTCGATGCTCACGGAGGACATGCTCGCCGCATTGCTCGACGCCTTGGAACCTCGACAGCGCCTGATCCTGGTCGGTGATCCGCGCCAGCTCCCGCCCATCGGCGCGGGCCGTCCTTTCGTTGACCTCGAACGCTCAGCACGGCAGGGCCACAGCGGCTCATGGCCGCGCGTCGCTCCGGGATGGGCCGAACTCACGGTGCTGCGCCGACAGCGCGAGCTGGGCGATGTCCGCCACGACCTGATGCTGGCGCGCTGGTACAGCGGTGACGAGCGCGGGCCGGGCAGCGACGAAATCTGGCAACGTCTCCGCCAGGGCGAGAATATGCCGACGCTCCGCGCAGTTCCTTGGAATGGCCGGACGGCCGCGCAGGTGGTCGATGACGTGCTGCGAGAAGAGTTCGGCGTGGTGGACGACGCCTACGGCCTGAGCTTCGCGATCTCGTACGGCGCGGGGAGAACGCAGCGCGGAGCCAGGACGTACCCGGACTTCTCCAAGGCCGCCGCTCAGTGCGGCACTTGGCAGATCCTCAGCCCCGTTCGCGGGACGGCACACGGGACCGTGGAACTCAATCGCCACCTCAAGCGGCGCTACCGCGGTGCCTCCCTCGAGAATGCGCTGAGGAACGGCTGGAACCGCAAGGTGCCCAAGCCGCTGGGTGCGGAGCAGATCGTGCTCGGCGACAAGGTCGTCCATACCCGCAACGGCACGCGCTCCGCTTGGTCGCAGACCGAGGGCCAGGCAGCGAAGGGCTATGTCGCCAACGGCGAACTCGGTGTGGTCACCGGTCAGGTAAAGACCCCACGCATGAAGAGGCCGCCTTGGATTACAGAGGTCGAATTCTCGTCCCAGCTCGGATTGCGTTACAAGTACGGACGCATCGGCGGCGAAGACGACGTGCCCCTGGAGCTGGCGTGGGCCCTTACCGTGCACAAAAGTCAGGGCAGCGAGTTCGACACCGTCATCGTTGTGCTGCCCGCCACGGCCCGCAGTATCTCGCGGGAGCTGCTGTACACCGCCCTCACCCGCCAGACCAAGAGAGTGGTCCTCTGCCATGAGGGGCCGCTCGACGACCTCATCGAACTGACGCGGGCCACCGGATCCGACACCGCCCGCCGGTTCACCGACCTCATCGACGCACCGGACCCACGCGCGGTGGTGACACCGAGCGGCGCTGACTGCGGGCGGGTCGACGCGCGACTCGTCCACGTAGCGGTCAACGGCGTCATGGTACGAAGCAAGAACGAAGTCATCGTCGCCGGCATCCTCGAACAACTCGCCCCTGGAGCCTGGGCATACGAGCAGCCCTTCAAGGGAATCGACGGCCGCACAGTACTGCCGGACTTCACTGTCACGCCGCTGTCCGGGCCTCCCATCTACTGGGAACACCTCGGCATGCTCGACAACCCCGAGTACGCCGCCAGGTGGCAGCAGCGCGTGAAGTGGTACGCGCAGCAGGGCGTGCTCCCCGAAGAAGACGGTGGTGGCCCCAACGGCATCCTGGTCTGGACGAGCGACGAGCACGGCGTGAACGAACCGGAGTGGCGGGCACTCGCCCAACGCGTCATCGGTGCCGCGGCTATCCGCCGAGCTCGGCCTGCTCCCTCGAAGAAGACGGCCGCGCGTCGCCGCAATCCCGAGCGTCCTTGACTTGCCGGCTCATCATGAACTGCCCAGGTTCCGCGGGACCTGGGCAGTTCTCATCGGGGTATCTGGTGGGTCGAGGTCGCTGTTACAGGCCGCAAGAAAGGGTCACAGCGGCGTCCACGTCAGCTCCGTGCCATGCCCCGTTGTCCCCCCAGATGGCTCAAGTCCCGCTTCGAAAGCTGCCAGAAGCGTCCCTTCGACCTGGTCCTGCGAGACATCAGGGGCACCACCACGCTCGGCCGCCTCAAGTTCGACCAATGGGTCCTCGGCTTCGCCTACGACAGCAGCCGGCGCGTCGACTACGTCGCCGGCATCGAGAACACATGGGTCCAGCCGATACCCACCGAGGACGCCACCAAGTGGCGGATCGGCCAGCACTTCCACCACAGCGTCAACGCCTCCAGCAGCGCTCCAGACCCTCAGGTGACCGCGCCGCAGACCGTGAACCGTGACGAACTGCTCGGCGTGTGGGACACCAATCCCCACTGGAGCCTCACCTACACCTCCCCGGACAAGGGCGCCCTGTTCGACCAGGGCAACCAGCAGCGCGTCTTCTCGACCGTCGCGATGGACCTGAGCGCCGGCTCCCCCAACTCCGCCCCCTTCAACGAGGGAAGCAACGTCTACAACTCAAGCGTCCGCTACGACTACGCCGGACCGGTCGCGGGCAGCACAAGGGCACCGTCTTCACCAAGGCCCGTGGGGAACTCGTGATGAGTCAGAAGGACCCCGCGGTCAACGAAAGCGCCGTGCACATCTACGACGCCCTGAACCGCCCCGAGCGCACCTCCCCCTCCTGGCCCGGCAAGAGCGTCCCGGGATCGAAGGAACCCCTACGCCGAGTCGTCGATCCGAAGAAGATCGAAGACAATCGCAAGAAGTCCATCGAGGAATGCAAGAAGGTCTGGGGCGACTACACCGGCAGCGGCCTCGAGTGCGACGAGTACCCCTTCGCCTCCACCAAGGAAGGGTCCACCAAGGGCGACAACCGCTTCTCCGTCCGGCTGATCGACGGTAAGGACAACCGCAAGGGCGGAGAGCGCCTCAACGAGACGTACACCCTCAACCGCGTCCTGGACAGCGACCCCTTCTACGTGAAGATCACCAACTAGCAGGAAGACACCACTGACCATGGCGCTTCTCGCCGAACACACCGCCACCGCCACCCCCGGCCGCCGTGTGCTGGAGGTCTACGACGCGGACGCCTACCTCGGCGACGAAGCAGCCATGGACGCCGCAGAGACACAGGTGGTGGCCGGAAACGGCTACCACCTGTACCTCCTCAGCCTGCAACCGGACATGGAAGTCCAGATGACCATCCGCATCTGGGACACCCCACCCGCCCCGCCCACCGAGGCCGAAGGCCACACCGACATCAGCCTCGAATCCGAAACAGGCACCCTGGTCATCGGCCAACTCGACCGCGGACCCGCCGACGAGATCACCCTGCCCCGCCCCGGCGTCTACGAAGGCCACGCCTGGTGGCAGCACCGCCAAGCAGCAGCCGACTACTACAACACCACCCTCGACCAGCTCACCGACGACTCCCCCGAAGACCAGCTCACCGAAGCCTGGAACAACTGCCCCGTCACCGAACGCTACGTCCTCGACCTGGCCTACACTCGCGACCCCGAACCCATCGACGACGAAGACCTGTAAGCGGGGGCCGGACTACTTCTCCATCATGGGCTGGGGTTCGGCAGCCGCGCGGACCGCTCCCGGCGGTAGCGGCACCAGCCGCTACCGCCCCTCAACCGCCACGGTGGCGCAAATACGCGGGTCAGCGCTGCGTGCACGACCAGCCATGTTTCGGTGCGGTGTCTCTGCGGTGTGCATGTGCTCGACGAGGACGAGGAACAACCAGAGCGGCGGCTTGGGTAATCGCTTGCCGGAGCCAAAGCGAGCAAGGAGCGCGCGAGGGGTACGGCCGCGGTTGGCCTGTTCATCGGGATGGCGCTGGTTTTCGCCGGGCGGTTCGCCGACGGTGAGGGGAACCCGGCGACCTCTTCCACACCCGCGAGCACGGCAACCGGCGATGGTGAGACGAGCCGCTGCTCGGAGGACGACCGCCGACGGAAGTGAGCCGACGTCCAGGAGCGGCCCGTTCGGCCTCTTCGGGGAGTAGCGTGAATGCATCGGGAGCATTTCGCACACCGGCTCCGATGCCGGTGTCGTTCCCAGTAAGCAACGACACCGGACAGCTGCGCTCGCGCGTGAGTCCTTCACCAGGGCACGTCGAGCTGGACGGCGCATGGTGGCCTCGGTCGAGTGACCTGACACACGAACTCTCCGCTCTGGCGGACGTACTGGATCCGCCGTGGGGGTCACGGGCTGCCCATGGGAGGGGAATCGCGAGGAGGAGGCCGGACACGGACACCGGCTACGAAGAGCCTCGCCTTCTCCACCGTACTCCCGCACGCTCCGGGACGAGGCGGGCCGGATCGCGTGGCCACCGCGTTGACACGGACCGGTGCCGGACGTTGACTGGCAGCACGGTGCAGGGCCATGCCGCTCCCGAACACACGGCGAAGCATTTCTCCTTCCCGCCTCGCCCAGACCCCGCGGGAACCCACCTACCGGACAACAGTGAGGCCGGCCATGACCGTTTCACGGACCGTCAGGAACCAGGCGCAGACGATGAAGGGCAGGATCACGGAAGAGCTCGGCCGGGTCACCCGCAACAGGCGACTGCAACGCCGAGGCAGGACCGACCGGGTCTCCGGAAGCCTGAAGCAGGCCGCGGAGAAGGCCAAAGGCGCCTTTAGGCGTAGCGGAAGCGACCCCCGATGATGTACGACCAGACACGCGCCCAGCAGCCCGCGGGCCAGGCCCGGGGCCCCGCCGAGCGCCGTACCCCAGGCCCGGAGCCACTGCTCCCGTCGGCCGAACGGGACAAGATCGTCCAACGCCTCCGGCACGCCCTCAACACCTTCGCCGACACCCCGCGCGAGGCGCTGGAAGAGGCCGAGAGCGCCTATGACGAAGCCAGCGCCCAGCTCGTGAAAGCCCTCGCGGAACGACGGCGTCTCCTGCGCGCCGGCTGGCAGGACCAGGCCCCGGAGGCACAGTCCGACGGACTCCGGCTCGCGCTGAGGCAGTACCGGGAGATCACCCAGCGACTGCTCCACATCTAGGCGGCCACTACTCCGCGCCGCAGGGAAGCGCGGAGTAGTGTGGACACTACCGAGAGCATTTCGCACACCGGCTTCCACGCCGGGTCGTTCTCGGCGAAGGATGAAACCCGGGCCGCCGCAGAGGCGGCCCGGAGACGGGTCCGCATCATGTCGGCGACCTTGCTCCACACCCTGCCGCCCACCGAGCCCGTCGCAGCCCCGGCCGCGCGTCTCGCCCTGAAGACCGACGGCACCTCCCGTGGACTCCTGGACGGTGCCTGGTGGCCCCGCTCGCGGAATCTGCTGAGCGAACTGCCCGCACTGACCGACGTGTTGGATCCCTTGTGGGGCCGCATCACCCGCATCGCCGTCAACCCGGAGCACTGGCCGGTCATCCCCCGCAAGATTCCCGTGGACGGCCACATCGTCAAGGTCGGCTGGTTCACCCCGGAGATCGACCCGCACAAGCTGCTGCTGCTCTCCTACGGCACCGGCCGTTGGGACCTGCTGGTCATCCCGCCCGAGACCGGGGCGGCGTCTGCGGCCCGTCTGATGGCTGCCGCGTCCGACTACGACGGCCCGCCGCTGACCGCGAGCGCTCTCATTGCCGCGGACGAGGCCCGGCACGGTGTCTCCGCGACCGACGGGCCACTGGACCCGGACGAGGCATGGGAGTACGAGGGCGGCGCCTCGGCGGTGGCCGCGGCCGTTCCGGAACAGGCCGGTCCGCCCGGCCGGACCAGTCGTCTGATCATCGGGATGTGAGGTGGCCGCCATGAACACCTTCCTGACGGCCGCCGCCTTCTTGGTTCTCATCGCAGGGGCGGCGTACGTGATCCACCGGCTCAACATCCAGCACGCCGACAGAATCGCCGTGCGCCGGTACAGCGCCCCCCTGCCCGGCCGCCGCGGACGCGGCACACCGCAACCCCCGGTGGGTCCGGACCGGTCCAAGTCGCCGACCACGGGCGAACGGCGGGACCACCGCGACGGGGGCCGCGGCCGGTTCCCGCCGCGCCGCCGCAGCAGCCGTACGTCGCCGGGCCTATGACGCTGCGAGGAGCGGCCGGGTCCCATGAACCGAGGCGTCATGGCTCTTCCGCAGCCGAACATCTACCGGCACGACCGGGGCAGGCGAGCACTGATCATCCTGGCCGGTGAGATCGGCCCGGCCACCGCGCCCCGCACGGCTCCTCACGGACAGCGGCTCCGATCTTCTGCTCCTGTGTGGGCTCCGGGAGAGATGTGATGCACAACGGGACGAAGAGCCGGCTGTTCCGACCGTGTGTGACATGCCGCCTCTGGCGTAATGGGCTGTTCGGCGTGGCCCGCCGCGTCACTCTGTGCGGGTTGATCGCGGTCGTGTCGGGAGCCCAGGTGTGCAGATCACGTGAGCGGGTCGAGCGCATCCGCTGTGACCGCAGGACGGACCGCGCGTGTCGGTGCGGGCGCTGGACTCGCGGCACGAGGTGAGCATGGACACGGCGGCCGAAGCTCCGACGACGCCGGTGCGGGAGTGCGGTTATGGCGGAAGGTGAGCGCCGATCCGACGAGGGCGTGCTGGACCGGTCGGAAGGGTTCGGTGAGCGGCTGCTGGGGGTGCTGCTGGACCGGGCGCACGAGATGCCGCCGCAGCTGATCGCCCCGCTGATCGCGGAAGAGGTGGCCAGGGTCGGGGGCCGCGACGTCTCGATCCTGCTGCAGGACTATGGCCAGCTGGTGTTGGTGCCGTTGCCGGGTCGGCGCCTCATGGTCGGCGAGCCTGAGCCGATCGGTGACTCTCCTGCCGGCACGGCCTTTCTGCATGCGACCACCGTCGAGGTGCCGCAGTCCGACAGTGTCCGGATGTATCTGCCGTTGCTGGACGGCAGCGACCAGGTGGGCGTGATGGCGCTCACCCTGGACACCGTCGATGACGACGACCGGCGGCTGCTGCGCAGGCTCGCCGGCCTGGTCGCGGACATGCTGGTCACCAAGCACAGCTACACCGACCAGTTCTTCCTCGCCCGGCGCCGCGAACCGATGAGCGTGGCCGCGGAGATCCAGTGGTCCCTGCTGCCGCCGCTGGCGATGTCCGTCCCTCAGGTCTCGGTTGCCGGAATCCTGGAGCCCGCCTACGACGTCGCAGGCGACAGCTTCGACTACGCCCTCAATGAGGACATCCTGCACGTGGCCATGGTCGATGCGATGGGCCACGGCCTGGATGCCGCCACGATGGCGACCGTCGCCGTCGGGGCCTACCGGCACGCCAGACGTGCCGACATCGGCCTGTCCGAGATCTACACGTTCATGGACCGGGCCATCGCCGGGCAGTTCGGGCCCGACCACTTCGTCACCGCCCAGATGATGCGTCTGAACATCACGACGGGCCACCTGCAGTGGGTCAACGCGGGCCACCCCGCACCGCTGCTGATCCGTGACCACGAGGTCGTCCGGCAGTTGGGAGGCCCGACCACCTTGCCCGTCGGCTTCGGCGGTGAAGAGCCCCGGATCAGCGGGCAGATGCTCCAACGCGGCGACCGAGTGCTGTGCTTCACCGATGGCTTGATCGAGGAGCACGAGGCCGGCGAAGAACAGTTCGGCGAAGAACAACTCATCCACTGGGTCAACCGCATCGAACGCACAGAGAAGGGAGTACGAGCGGTGGTGCGCTCACTCTCCCACGCCCTGAAGCAGCAACGGGGCGGCCGCACCACCGACGACGCGACCCTCTTCCTGATCGAATGGCGAGGGGGCGCCGCCGACCACCTTGCGCTCCTGGAGTGAGCCGACAACCGCACGACCGGCTCCGTCATGCGAGCCACCGCGTGTTTTGCACCGCCCATATCCTTTGCACCGTCCATATCCTGGGATTGGGCTGCTTCGGACCGTCCGTCACACGATGCGAGGACTACGCTGCTGTGTAGACGTCCCAGACCCCGGCGGCATGCTGTTGCTGAACACAGATGGCTGCGGGGTGCGGACTCTTCGCCTGTCACCCGGCGCTTCCCCGGAGGGAACTGGGTGGGTCCTCTGTCCTGCTGCGCAGGCTGTCGGACCGGCCGCGGCTCTGCCTCCGCCGAACGTACGCTCCTGCCGGGGGCGCGCCCAGGGTGCCGGAACTCCGGCTCACCGTGCCGCTGCCGGATGGTCTTCCGAACCGAGGCGTCATGCCCCTCTCACAGCTCACCGTCCATCGCCATGACCAAAGGAAACAGGCGCTGATCACCCTGTCCGGTGAGATCGACCTCGAATCCGCGCCGTTGGTGCTCGAGTCCCTGGAACGGTGCCTGCGGGACGGTATCCGCACCATCGACATCGACCTCACCCCCGTCACCTTCTGCGACTGCAGCGGACTCAACGCATTCCTCCACGCTGCGCAGCAGACCACCGTGGCCGGCGGGACTCTGCGACTGCACCATCCGCCGACGACACTGGCTCGGATTCTCGACCTGGCCGACTGCGGGTTCCTGCTCCTCGGCCTTCCGTTCGACCACGTGCCATGTCCTCTCGGCGACACCCCGGCCGCGCCCCGTCCAGCCCCGTCGCACCGGTCTCTCCCGCCTGTGCCTGTTCTCTCGGGCGATGTGCGATGACGGCCGAACCCGGGCGGGGACAGTCACGGAAGCCGGGGGACGGCGAGCCGTCCGCCGTGGCTCCGGCGCGGTTGCGTCGGCTGAGCCGTTGGCTGGTGGAGGGCCTGCGTGAGGATCTGGCGAGGCTGTATGTGGAGTCCCGTGCAACGGCGCCGGGTGATCCATACCGCCGTCCCAGCCGCCAGAACTTCCTGAACCGCCTCACCGTGGACATGCGCCGACCGGGATTCGCCATGGTGATCGCCGAGACGGACAGCCTGACGGGATGCGCCTTCGGATTCCCGGTAGGAGGCGACGGCTCCTGGTGGCTCGGCTTCGACCGAGCATTGCCGCGCGGCATCGAGCAACTCACAGCGTCCGGCAGCGTCTTCGCGTTCGCCGCAATCCTGATCCGGCCGCACCCGCAGGACCGGGAACTCGCCCGCCGTGTGCAGGAGCGGCTGCTGACCGACCATCAGGCATCGCTCGGCACCACCCTGGTGGACCGGGCCGATCGCCCGACCCTCGCTGCGCTCCGCTCCTGGGGGTGGCTGGATGTCGGAGAGCTTCGCAGGCCGGCGGGCGCCACCACGTTCCGCGCGCTGGTACTTCCCTTCGGGGAACGCACAACGGCGAGGCTGGAGGGCCTTGTCACGATGCCTGGAGGCGGTGGCCCCGGTGGGCCCTGACAGGCGGTCGACCCGCATTCGGATGCTGGTGGCCGAGCAGGCGGTGCGACGCGGTGCCCGGGTGAGTGTGGTGGACGTGTGCGCGGCGGCCGTGGCCGCGCTGCCGGTCGGCGGGGCCGGGCTGTCGGCGATGTCCAAGGCTGCGCCGAGCCATCCGCTGTGCAGCACCGACGACATCAGCGAGCAACTGGAAGAGCTCCAGCTCACGCTGGGCGAGGGGCCCTGCGTGGACGCCTTCGTACGCGGCTCGGCCGTCCTGACACCCGATCTGCTCACCACTGAACTTCAGCATCGCTGGGCCGTGTTCGCCGATGCGGCCCTGGAAGCCGGAGCCCGTGCGGTGTTCTCGCTCCCTCTGCAGAAGGGAGCGATCAGACCGGGGGTTCTGGACCTGTACGCCAACATTCCGACCGTACTGGACACGGAGGAACTGGCCGACGCACTCGCGTTCGCCGATCTCGCGACGCTGCTCCTGCTCGACACAAGGATCGACGAGGCGGGCGCGCCGACCGGCGAGCCTATGGCGGACCGCAGCTTCGAGGACCTGGGCGCATACCGGGCAGAGATCGACCAGGCCAGCGGCATGCTCACTGCTCAGCTCGGAGTCGGCATCGAAGAAGCCTTCGTCCGGCTCCGCGCCTATGCCTATGTGCAGGGACGCCGGCTCGCGGACGTGGCCGCCGACGTGGTGGCCCGACGGCTTCGTTTCTCCCCGGACGCGGAGCCGGATCAGGACGAGAAGGAAACCTGACGTTCGGTGCCGGCCGAGGAACGTGCCGTACTTCCCGCCCCTTCGGGCAGGGACTAGTCTCAATCGAGGGTGCCCACGATGGATCAACAGCTTCTGGCCAAGACCTTCGTCGAGCTGGCCGACAATCTGGTCGCCGACTTCGACATCATCGATTTCCTGCGCCTGCTGACCGACCGCTGCGTCGGCATGCTCGACGTGAGCGCCGCCGGGGTGCTGCTCGCCGACCGGGACGGCAAACTCCGCGTCATGGCCGCCTCCGACGAACGGGTGCGCCTGCTGGAGCTCTTCCAGCTCCAGAACGACGAAGGCCCCTGCCTCGAGTGCTTCCGCATGGGCGTACCGGTGATCGTCCCCGACCTCGGTACGGTGACCGCCCGCTGGCCGCGCTTCGCGGTGGCGGCCCAGCGCAGCGGGTTCGGCGCGGTCCAGGCCCTGCCCATGCGTTTGCGGGACGAGATCGTCGGCGCCCTGAACCTCTTCCGCACCGCCCCCGGCCCCTTCGACCCGGCCGCCACACCTGTCGCGCAGGCCTTGGCCGACGTCGCCACCATCAGCCTGCTGCAACAACGCACCGCTGAGCGCAGCACGGTGCTCAACGAACAGCTGCAGACGGCGCTGAACAGCCGGGTACTGATCGAGCAGGCCAAGGGGAAGCTCGCCGAACGCCAGGGCATCGACATGGAGCAGGCGTTCACCGCGCTGCGCGGCTACGCTCGCGCCCACAACCGGCGCCTGGCCGATGTGGCCCGCGCCCTCATCGACGGTTCCGAACCCCTCGCCGGCCTGGGGTCCTGACCCACGCCGTGCAGGAGGCCGCTACTGCTCTGCACCGTCCTCGATCAGGCGGCGGATTGAGTTCCGGTCATGGCGTGGATCGCTCGCCGTCCGCTGGGCGCGCACGCCGTCACCTCCGGTCGGCAGCGGCCACGTCCCGGAGCTTGAAGTTGCAGTGCTCCGACACGTCCACCAGCAGGTCCCAGGCCCTCGCGCTGGAACACGGAGCCAGGGCCATCACCATGCCTCGTGCCTGGTCGATGACCGCACGGCTCGCCGGCGCCCGGCCCAACTACTCGTTTGTGGCGCGCAGTTCGACGACCTCGGCCAGCAACGCCGCGTCCCCCTCAGAAGGCACAGTCCTCAGCAGGGCACAGTCCTCAACAGCCGCTGTTCTTCATGGGGCGGGGTCATTTGGTGCATGGTCCGTACCTCACAGGGCAGTCATGCCGTCCGTGGGTGATCAGCGGCGCGCCAGCCGGTGCCGGGTGGGCAGCCCCGTACGTACCGTGGCCAGGGCCGGCTCACCGGTGGTGGTGTCCACATCGACCGCCTCCAGGACACCGATCTTGTGCGACTCGATGTCGAGCGACTTGCCCTCCCAGGCGGCGACCAGGGCCCCGGCCGCCTCCGAACGCAACCCGTGGCTACCCGGCCACTTCACGGGTACCTGCGGTGTTCGCGGTCCCGACGGTCCTCGCGCCGCCAGCGCGCCCGGTTCTGACGACTGTAGCGGCGGTCCCAGCGTTCCTGGCGGTTCCGGCGCTCCTGGTAGTCCCGGTAGTCCCCGAGATCGGAACTGCCGCTGCGGCTCCGGCCGCCGCCACGATCGCGGCCGTGTCGGGTGGCGGTATAGACCAGCAGGGCCGCGGCCACCCACCAGATGGGATCGAGGAAGCCGAAGCCGAACAGGACCGTGATGAGGATGAGGAGCAGGACGAACACGCTGGGCCTCCCCGGGAGCGGGACAGGGCATCGATACCGGGGACTGGGGCCTCACCCCGCAGCGTAGTCCTGCCCAAGGGTTGCGGATAGCGTGCGACGTAAGCGCGTCCTGCCTGGCATGGATGGCTGCTTGGCACCTGTCGGGAAAGTGCGGCGAGGACTAAGACCACACGGCCCTCACTGGCTCGACGGCATGGTCAGTGCAGAGCGTGCTGGAGGGCGGTGTCGTTGGCCCAGGAGCCGCCTCGCACCTTGCAGAGGCCCGCGGATCCGAAGAGGAACCAGGCCCGGCAGCGATGACGAACTCGCGGCCCCAGCGAAGTGACCAGTGGTAGGGCCGCACCTCATCTGCGCCGTTTCAGTGCGTGTGCCATGCGTGGGAGTTCCTCGTACAGCAGCCGGCCGACCAGCGCCCCGCCGAAGACGACGACACCCACGCCGACCAGCCAGGACTGGATGACCAGGACAGTTCCGACAGGTCCGAAGGTGACGGCGTTGGAGGCGATCAACGGCGAGAAGACGAGCCGGGAGAAGACCCTCAGGCCGAGCAGCCCGATCACGGTGGCCACGGCGCCGGGCAACAAGGCACGCCAGCGGATCCGCCCGCCGAGCAGCAGGCGCTGGGACCACCACAGGAACAGCACGGCACTCAGCGACGCGACGGCCCCACCTGCCAGGGGTTCACGCCGCAGCGTGGTGGTAGCGGAGACGTAGAGATATCCGGTGAGGACGCCGAGCCACACCACGTGGCGCCATCTGGCCCACCAGCGGGCCGGAGGCAGGTCCCAGACCTTCTCGTAGCCGGTCTGCACCGCCGCCCCGAAGCTCAGACCGAACACGGCAAGGGCGGCGATACCGAACGCGGTCGTGGTCCGCAGGGCCTGGCCGGGCCGGGTGAACAATTGCTCGACCTGCCCCATGGAGGCCGTCGACACGCCGAGCCCTTCTCCCAGCCACTGCGCGAATCCCCGCCCGTGCTCGGGATCGGCAGAGGAGACAATGATCAGCAGCGGCACCAGCGTGAGAAACCCCAGCGCGGCAAAGCCCAGCGAGCGCGACCACAGTTCAATATCCCTGCTCCGCCGCCATCCGCGCCCGACCGGCGAACGGCTGATCACATGGCGCAGCGGCCCGAACCGAGATGAACGGTCCGCGGCGCCGGAAGGCTTCATCGGCATGTCTGTCGACTACCCCGTTCGGAACCCTTGCCGCGCGAGGGCGCGACGCAGAGATGCCCGGATAACCTGGAAGAACGATGGGCTACCGGGCTCAGCGGGCTGCGACTGCCCGAGGGGGCGGCTCGTACCGGCCCGGATCAACGGCTCAGGAGGCCGGCCATGATCCATTCAGCCGATATCCGCGAGTGGCGACATGCCCTACCAGACGGGCGCGGGCGGCAACTCGCGCGCCACTGATCGCCCGCTCAGCCACCCAAGGGAGGTGTACGCGTCATGGCCCTCTTGCTGTTTCTCCTTCTGGTCGCCGTCGTGCTGGGAATCATCGGAGTGGCGGCGGAGGGGCTGGGCTACCTGCTGATCATCGGCATCGTGATCCTTGTGGCTGCGCTGGGCCTCATCGCCGTCCGCTGGTCCCAGCGCACCGGTCATCGCCCCCTCCGATAACGAACGACACCCTGTACTCCGTGGAAGCACTCGCAGCAGCAAGTGCAGCCCCATTGCGCAAAGGACAGACCTACGGCACCGTCCTCGTCGACGTCGTGAGCCGGGCCAGTCGGCCTTCCCAATTCCGGCTTCGGTCCGCACCCACGATGAAGGTCCACGAAAGAGAGGAACCCCGGCCGACGCGCGGCTGGGGTTCCTCGAGGCGATGAGTATCAGTCAGCAGGTGGAGTTGCCCACGCCGTAGACCGCTCGTCTACGCGCCGGCGGACCGCACCACATCGCGGTCACTGGGGATCAGGCGGGTCAGCGCTGCAGGGTAAGGACACCCGGACGCCAGGGCAGTTGGTCGTAGGGGCCGCCCGCGGTGGGAGACTTGCCCTGGTAGAGGAACTGCAGGTTGCAGGGGTCGATGGTCATGGTCTGGTCGGGGTTGTTGCGGACCAGGTCACCGTGGCTGATGTCGTTGGTCCAGGTGGCACCGCTGTTGGCCTTGCCCGCGAAGGGGTTGCTCTCGCTGCTGGCCTGCGGGGTCCACGAACCGCTCAGGCTGGTGGCCGTGAACGAGCGGAAGTAGCGCCCGTTCGCACCGATCGCCTCAACGATCATGAGGTACTGGTTCTGGCCCTGGACCTTGTAGACCTGCACCGCCTCGAACAGGTTGTTCGTCGAGTCGCTCATGATCGTCGTGTACGACGAGCCGAAGCTGCCCGGGAAGTTCCCGATCGGCATGCTGGCCCGGTAGATCTTGCCGTTGTCACCGGCGAAGAACAGGTACATGTTCTGGCCGTCAGCGATCAGGGTCTGGTCGATCGGGCCGGTGCCGGAGCCGGAGATGCTGCCGGTGAACAGCGGCTGCGGTGAGGACCAGCCGTTGGGGTTGGTGGGGTCGCTCGACGTGCGGTAGACGAAGGGCGACGCACCCCACTGGTACGCCAGCACCCAGATGTTCTTGGGTGCGAAGTAGAACAGCGTGGGCGCCACCGCGGCCTGGCTCATCCCGGCCTGGCCCGCCGACGCCATGTCCGACCAGTTCGTGAAGGGACTGAACCTCATCGAGCCGTACGACGATCCCGACACGTTGGACGCGTAGACCAAGTGCTTGCCGTTGTACACCACATTGGTGAAGTCCTTCAGCGAGACCCACCCGTTCGCCGGCTGCGCCAACGCACCCGTCGACGTCCACCGGTACGTCGACGGAAGAGAACACGTGCCGCCCCCCGGCGGGGCCGACGTCAGGCCGGTCCACTTCTGGTTGCTGCCGCCGTTGCACGTCCAGATCTCCACCGCCGTACCGTTGGCCGTACTGGAGCCCGTAACATCCAGGCACAGCCCGGACTCCACGCCGACGATCGTGCCGTCGGAGTTCACCCGCCACTGCTGGTTCGCACCGCCGCTACAGGTCCAGATCTGGACCCGGGTGCCGGCCGCGGTGGCGTGGCCCGGAACATCAAGGCACTTGTTGCCGTACACGGTCAGCTGGTTGCTGTCCGTCAACGTCCACTGCTGGTTGGTCCCGCCCGAGCAGTCCCAGATCTGCAGGTACGTGCCGTCGGTCTGGCTGGCGTTCGACACATCGAGACACCGCCCGGAACCAACACCGCGCAAGGCGCCGCTGGTGGCCGCCTGAGCCGGGCTGGCGACGAGCATCGCCGCCAACGCGACCAGGGCCGCAGCCGCGGCGGTGAGCACCACAGACAGATGCCTGCGGCTGAAACTTCGTCTACGCATGGGGACCTCGTGATCCTTGAGTAAGCGGTTCCGGTGGGCAGAGGCTGTCCGGACTGTCGATGTGGTGCGGTTCGTAGCGGTCCGTGAGCAAAAGAAGGATTGATAGGGCCATGACATATGCGTCGTGCGGCATGCCCCTCGTGGTTCGGCCGTGACGGTGGGCGCGACCCCGAGGTGCTCTGCTGTGCGAGCGGAGCAGCTCTGGCGTGTTCGTTATGTCGAACTTGAATCGAAGTGTCGAGCAACCTGGATGATAGGGAACCGGTGAACGGCGTCAACACCTCTCGCATGATTCGCGATTGACACCGAAACATTCGCACAGATCATGAATGAAACGCCGCAGGTCAAGCCGATCGAATGGCCGGGCTGTGCGGATGGACAGGCCTTTTGGCGCCGGAGCGGGGCCGGTTTCGCGGACAGTGTTGACCGCTGCTGGCCACCTCTCCAGTATCCGTGCCACCCCGAATTTCCGAATAGGGTCCGAAATTTCGAAGGCCCTTCAGGTGGTCTCCGGGGAAAGGGAGCCCTAGGTGCCGGACGTTCAGGCGGACGACTGCTCCGCCTCCTCGCAGCGCTCACCCTCGCCGCTGGGCTGGAACAGCTGGAACAGCGCAGCGCTCACCCTCGCCGCTGGGCTGGAACAGCTGGAACAGCTTCGGATGCGGGATCACCGGGCCGCAGGTCCGCCAGGCCGCCGACGCGGTTGATCAGATGGAACGGGTCTCTCTCACCGGCCTTCACGTCACGCCGGTTCGGCTCAGCCGCGAAGGGTGACCCCGAACCGGGTCCGCATCCGTCGCAGCTCCCACAGCGAGACGGCGGTCACCGACAGCGGCCCGCCCAGCAGCGAGCAGAACTGGAAGACCGGTGGGCCCTGCGGCATGCCGCTGTCGATCAGGTTGAAGACCGCGAGCACCCAGACCAGCACTCCAGTGATCACGGGCGGCAGCATGGGGTGGACGTGGGCGGTGTTGAAGGCGCTGCGGGCTGAGTACAGCGACGCCATGAAGAAGAAGGGAAACCCCCACACGATCACGGCCAACGCCGCGAAGGCGATCAGATAGCCAAACCAGTCCCTGCGGTTGTCGAGTGCGCTCTGGGCCGCCACGTAGAGGACCCCTGCGATGACCACCACCGTCAGCACGTACCAGCCGACCGCCTTGAGCGGGGCATGGAGCCGGGAGCGCAGCTGCGGCCGCAGGGGCGGGGGCGCGTAGAGGATGAAGCCGAGGATGACCAAGGGTCCGGTGAAAATCAGCAGGACCGGGGTGATGATCAGGTTGGCGACGCTGCCCGTCCCCGCGTCCTCCCATCGGTCCGCCTCCACGCCGTAGACGAGGACCAGCGCGAGGGTGGCGGCGGCGCCGAGGACTGTGCGGGCGACCTGGACGCGGTCCACGGTGCGGTCCTCGATCCGGCCGTCGCCCTCCTGGACGAACAGCCGGGTGGCGACGCGGTGTGCGGAGCGGATGATGGCGCCGGCGAGGAAGAAGACGGAGAAGTACCACAGGCGGCTGCGGCGGCGCGGGGCCCGCACGGGCGCCGCGGGCGGCGGGCCGTAGGGGTAAGCGTTTTGTGGATACGGGTGCTGTGGGTACGGGTGCTGTGGATACGGGTTCGGCTCGGGCGGACCGTACGGACCTGCGCCCGCGGGCGGGGGCCCGTACGGGTTGTTGGCCGGCGGCCCGAGAGGTCCGCCCCAGCCCTGGCCGCCCGGTGCGTTGCCGCCGGGTTGTCCCGCGCCGGGACCCCATCCCCCCGTTGCCATGTCTCTTCCCCCGTTCGTTTTCGGACAGTCGCTGTGTCGCATGGCGACATCGCGGCAGTGTAGTGGCTCGAATGTCGCGGTCCACCACGGCCGTTGGGGGCCGCGGTACTTGAACCCCCGTCAGCCTTCCGGCGAGCCTCCCAGGCCCGTCAGGGCGCCGACCGGGTCGAGGTCCGGGGTGCCGCGCGGCCACCAGTCCTCGTGGCCCGGTTCCGATTCGTACGGGTACCAGAGGCCGTCGCGGCCCAGGCGGAGTTGGACATGGCCGCGAGGGTGCGTGAGGTGGTTGTGCCAAGGGCGGAAGGCGGGGAGGTCGGCGGCGAGGAGGAGGGGGCGGGCACGGTCGAAGCGGCCGGCCGGCGGGTCCCAGGGCTCTTCGAGGACGGCGAGGCCTTCGAGGCCGCCCTGGCGCCAGGCGGCGACCGCACGCGCCAGCTCTGCCGGGGTGCGGTCGGCTGCGGAGGCGAGCGAGGCGTACAGGGCACGGGTCGCCGCCGTGAGGCCGGAGCCCGGGCGGGCCGCGGCGAGTCGTACCGCGTCCTGCCACAGGGTCAGTTCGGCGACCGGATCGCGGCCGGTGCTGAGCAGGGCGTGCGCGCGGGCGGCCGCGTCGGTCGCCAACTGGTCCAGCGCGAAGGGGTCCGGGCCGCCCGGTGCCGCCGGGTAGACGGGAGGCTGCTCGGGGTGCGGGGGCACGGGCAACGGGACTGGGAGAGGAGGAAGTTGGCGGTGCGCAGCCAGGGCGTCGGTGGCGCGTACGCCCGGCGCGGGCGCCGGTTCCCGTTCCTGCGCGGCACGGGCCGCGCGGGCGGCGCTCAGGCGTGAGAGGGCGTCGAGCAGCTCGCGCTCACCGCGGCCGCGCAGCAGGAGCAGTACGAAGGGGTCGGCGTCCAGCAGGCGTGCGGTCTGGTAGCAGAGGGCGGCGGCGTGCTTGCAGGGGTGGCCGCGGTCGGGGCAGCTGCAGTGGGGGTCGAGGTCACCGGGGCCCGGCAGCAGGGGCACCCCGCACTCGGCGAGGGAGTGCGGCATCTCCTTGTCGAGCAACGCCGCGATGTGTCCCGGCCGGTCGGCCGCGGCGTCCAGGAACCGCGCCCAGTCGCCGTCACCGAGCGTCCGCAACCGCACCTGCACGCGGTACGGCCGCGGACGGCTGCCCCGCACATACGCCAGGACCAGCCCCGGCGTCACGGTGATGGCATCGACGTGCCCCTCCTGCGCGTAGCCGCGTCCCCGGGCGAGCCGCTTGGGATCGAGGGCGCCCTCTTCCAGGGCGGCCACCCAGGCATTGCCCCACCACGTCTCGGCGAAGGCGTCGTCCGACGAGCGGGGCGCGAACGCCGGGAAGGTACGGCGGAGTTCACCGTCCCGCCCCGGGGCGGCCATGGAACGGGGGACCTGGGGTGTGGCGGGAACGGAGGGCAGGGGCCCAGCGTCGCCGCCGGGGGGCGCCGAGGGTACTGCGGGACGGGCAGGGGGCTCGGACGAGTCACCGGATCCGGAGCGCGCGGAAGGTGTGGCAGGACGGCCGGCGGACTCGGCCGAGATACCGGGCCCGGAGCGCTGCAAGGATGAGGATGCTGCGGGTGGTCGGCCCTGTGCTGAGCGGGAGTCGTTGGGTGCTGGGGAGGCGGGGGCCTCCGGGGCTGGTGTGGAGGGCGAGTCGGGGGCGTGGCCGGCCGGGCTGGTTCGGCGCCGAGTGTCCGGATCGGGCGTCGCCGAGTCGTCCGTACGCGGCTCGTCCATGGGCGGCATCCGGAATGCGTCGGCGAGCAACTCCCTCACCTCACGCGCACGGAGAGCGGCAGCCCCGCCGACGGCACCCCTGCGAACCCGGGGATCGGTCGAGTCCGGACGCCCTGACCGGCGCGCGCGCTCCTTGTCCCCGCTCCCTTCTTCGTCCGCCTGGGCCTGCCGCCTCTCCCCGAGTGCTGCCCGCAACGCCTCACGGGCGGCATCGGCGGGACGCACCCCTCGCCGGTCGGGTGCGGGGTCGGGCACCTGCGGGACGGGCCCTGCTTCGGTGCCGGGCCGGTCCGCTTCGGCACCGGACGCACCGGACGCGCCGGTCCCGGCGCCGGCACGGCGCAGTGCCGCCCGGGCCGCGTCACCCGGCCGAGCCCTTGGGCGCTCATCCCGCTCGCCCCTGTCCGGAACCGACTCCTCGCCGACAGACTCCCCCTGCGGCAGGTCCCGGCCCTCGGCCGAACCCCCCGGCACCCCCTCGCGTCGCTCCCGCGCGGCCCGGAGCGCTCGGCGTGCCACGTCGGCCGGGCGCGCCTCGGGCGATCGGCCCGGCTGCTCCTGAACCGGTGTCCGGTCCGCGTCCCGCTCGACGTCAAACTCGGCGTCAAGCTCGGCGGCGGCCACGTCTGCCTCGGTCGAGCGCGCCGGATCCGGACGGCCGGCAGCACTCGAAGCACCGTCACGGCTCGCCCCACCACCCGCACTCCCCCGCTCCACCGGCCCCGTCATGACGTCCTCCGCAGCGACACGAGGTCGGACAGTTCACGGTCCGTCAGTTCCGTGAGGGCCGATTCGCCGGAGCCGAGGATCGCATCGGCCAGGGCCCGCTTGGACTCGAGCATCTCCGCGATGCGGTCCTCGACCGTGCCCTCGGTGATGAGGCGGTGGACCTGGACGGGCTGGGTCTGGCCGATGCGGTAGGCGCGGTCGGTGGCCTGTTCCTCGACGGCCGGGTTCCACCAGCGGTCGAAGTGGACGACATGGCCCGCGCGAGTCAGGTTCAGGCCGGTGCCCGCCGCCTTGAGGGACAGGACCAGGACCGGCGTCGCACCGCTCTGGAAACGGTCCACCATGCGTTCGCGTTCCGGGACCGGCGTGCCGCCGTGGAGCAGGTCCACCGGGACCGCCCGGGCGGCGAGGTGGGAGGCGATCAGCCGGGCCATCCCGACGTACTGCGTGAAGACCAACGCCGACCCGTCCTCGGCCAGCAAGGTGTCCAGCAGTTCGTCCAGCAGGGTCAGCTTGCCGGAGCGGGCGGACAACCGCTCGGTCGCCGCCGCTTCGGCTTCCTTCAGATACAGCGCCGGATGGTCGCAGATCTGCTTCAGGGACGTCAGGAGCTTCAGCACCATGCCCCTGCGCGCCATGCCCTCCGCCGTCTCGATGGCGTACATCGACTCGCGCACCACCGCCTCGTAGAGCGCGGCCTGTTCCCGGGTGAGCGGGACCGGGTGGTCCGTCTCCGTCTTGGGGGGCAGCTCCGGGACGATGCCGGGGTCGGACTTCTTGCGGCGCAGCAGGAAGGGACGGACCAGGCGGGCCAGCCGGGCCACCGCCTCCTCGTCCTCGCCGTTCTCCACCGCGCGCGCGTGCCGGGCGCGGAAGGACTTCAGCGGGCCGAGCAGGCCCGGTGTCGTCCAGTCGAGCAGGGCCCAGAGCTCGGAGAGGTTGTTCTCGACCGGAGTGCCGGTCAGCGCCACGCGCGCGGGCGTGGCGATCGTGCGCAGGGCCTTCGCCGTCGCCGAGTACGGGTTCTTGACGTGCTGTGCCTCGTCGGCGACGACCATGCCCCAGGTGTGCTGGGCCAGCGTCGGCGCCGTCGACCGCATCGTGCCGTACGTGGTGAGGACGAAGCCGCCGTCCATGTCCTCCAGGGTGCGGTCCGGGCCGTGGAAGCGTCGGACGGGGACGCCGGGCGCGAAACGGGTGATCTCCCGCTGCCAGTTGCCCAGCAGGGATGCCGGGCAGACCACGAGGGTCGGGGCCGTCCGGGCGCGCTTCAGGTGCAGGGCGATGACGGTGATCGTCTTGCCGAGTCCCATGTCGTCGGCCAGGCAACCGCCGAGCCCCAAGGACGTCATGAGGTCCAGCCAGGCCAAGCCCCGGAGTTGGTAGTCCCGCAACGTCGCCCGCAGTCCCGGCGGCGGTTCGGCCGGGTGTACCCCCGCCGTCAGCCGGTCGCGCAGGGCCGCCAGGGCGCCGGCCGGTACCGCCTCGACCGTCTCGCCGTCGACCTCCGCGCTGCCGGTGAGGACGACGGACAGCGCGTCGACCGGGTCGAGCAGGCCCAGTTCGCGTTTGCGGGCCTTGCGGACGAGGGCCGGGTCTACCAGCACCCAGCGGTCCCGCAGCCGGACGACCGGGCGGTGCGCCTCGGCGAGCGCGTCCATCTCGCCCTCGGTGAGCGGGTCGCCGCCGATCGCCAACTGCCAGCGGAACTGGAGCAGTTCCTCGCTCTCGAAGAAACCGGTGCCGTCGGTCGCCGAACCCGGCGCCGGCCGTACGACCGCGGCCGCGCTCAGGTCCTGCGCCAGGTCCCGGGGCCAGTGCACCGCCACCCCGGCCGCCGCGAGCCGGGTCGCCGCCACGCCCAGCAGATCGCCCAGCTCATCGCCGGACAGGGCCAGCACATCGGGCGCGTCCTGCTCGGACAGCCGGTCGAGCGGGGCCCACACCCGGGCCGCCCGCCGCACCGCCAACGCCGCGTCCACCCGCGCGCGTGGCCCGAACGCCGCGTCCGCCTCGCCCGACCACAGGGCGGCCGCGTCGGCCACCAGGGTGGGGTCGGCGAGGCTGTGCACCTGGACGACGGCCGCGCCCGCGCTGCGCACGCCGTCACCCCCGTCGTCGAAGAGGTCGTACGCCGACAGGTCCAGGCGCAGCGAGATCCGCACGCCCGCGTCCATGCCGGCGGCGACCTCGGCCGCCCAGTCGTGGGCGTCGGGCAGGCGCTGGGCCTCGTGGGCGGCGAAGGGCTTCCCCGAGACGTGCGGTGCGGCGGGGGTGCGGGGCAGGGTGTCCGCGACCGCGTCCAGGAAGGAGCGCATCAGCGCCTCCGGCTCGGGCAGCCGCAGCGGGCCCGGGCCGGTCAGGGGAACCGCGTGGCCTTCGTACGGCAGGGCCGCGGCGACCGCCCGCAGGTGCGCGATGTCGTCCGGGTCGAGCGGGCCGGCCCGCCAGGCGTCGTGGCCGGTGGGGGTGAGGCCGGGCAGCAGCCGGCCGCGGGCGGTGAGCCGGAGTGCGTGCAGTGCGGCCGCGCCCCAGCAGGCGGTGGCGGGGTGGGCGGCAGGGTCGCGCCGGGCGCGCACGAGCAGCGGCAGCGCGTCGGTGAGCGGCAGGGACAGCGCGGGGGTGGTCCTGCGGCGGACTCCGGCTCCATGACGCCGTACGACGGTGAGCTCGGTGTCCTCGGTGGGCAGCGGGCCGCCCTCGGGATCCCAGAAGGCCATCCGCCCCTCGCGCGGGAGGGGCGCGGGCAGGAAGACGGCAGCGAGTCGGACGGGGACGGCCTCCCCCGTGCGCTCGGCCACCGCGGCCCTGTCGCTCATACGTCCTGCCACCTCCCGCCCTTGAGTCGGATCAACCGTCTTCGACTCTACGGGCGGGGTCTGACAATCGGCCCCGGCAACCGGCGCGGGGCGGAAACCTCGCCGGGTGATCAAGGGAGGGATCAAGGGGTGATCAAGGGGGGTGATCAACGGGATGTGATCAAGGAACCGTGCGCGAGACGACGTACACGAACGGATTGGCCGGGTCGGACATGTTTATGACGACGTCCTGGGTGGGCGCCGGGTTCTTCTGCTTGTGGGTGAAGCCGTACCACGGGCCGGGGCCCGTGAAGTCCCAGCCGGTGACCTTCTGGTCGCGGGCGCTGATGGTGACGGCGTCCCGCTTCAGGTCGTCCCGGCTGACGCCCATGGTCTTGAAGAACCAGTCCAGGTTCGCGTCGGCCGTCTGGAACTGGACGTAGAGACGGCTGGTCTTCCAGTTGTTCGTCTCGTAGTACGCGACGTTGTACGACCAGTCCGGGACCGGGATCTGGTACAGGCGGCGCTGGACCCTCGACGGCCAGTGCGGGGTGAGTCCGGTCGCCGAGTACTTCTCCTCCTTGTCCTTGCCGCTGTCGCGACTCTGGTTGGCGGAGATCACCAGATAGCCGGCCGGTACGCCGATGAGCAGCCCGATGATGAGCAGGGTGATCGCCCTGCGGCGGATCATGTGGCGGCGGTCCTCGGCCGGCGGCTGCGGCTCGTCAGGAGAGTCGGCCTGGCGGGGTACGGTCACGGTCACGCCGACCCCTGCGATGCCCGGCGGGCCTCGGCGAACCGCGCGTAGCGCTCGTAGCGCTCCACCCGGCGCCGGTTGGCGCGGCGGAAGCGGCGGGCGACCAGGCGGGCCAGGTCCGCGGCGCCGACCATGCCGGCCTCGGGGCCGAGCTGGGCCCGCGTGATACGGGCCTCGGGGCGGTAGCCGCGGCCGGTGAGGTGGCGCTTGAAGGCGTCCCGCGCGGGGGCGATCAGCAGGTCGTCGGCGGCCGACACGCCACCGCCGATCACGAAGCACGACGGGTCCAGGGCGGCCGCGAGGTTGGCGATGCCGACGCCGAGCCACTGCCCGATGTCCTGCAGCAGCTCGATGCACATCGCGTCGCCCTCGCGGGCCAGTTCGGTGATCATCGGGCCGGTGATGTCGCCGATGTTGCCCTTGACGTGCTCGATGATCCCGTACGCCACCGGCGAGTCGGCGGCGGCCAGCTCGCGCGCCTCCCTGACCAGCGCGTTGCCGGAGCTGTACTGCTCCCAGCAGCCGCGGTTGCCGCACGGGCAACGGTGGCCGCCGGGCACGACCTGCATATGGCCGAACTCGCCGGCGACGCCGTACTTGCCGCGCTTGACCTGCCCGTCCTCCAGGATCGCGCCGCCGATGCCGGTACCCAGCGTGATCATGACGAGGTGGTCCTCGCCGCGGCCGGCGCCGAAGCGCCACTCGGCCCAAGCGGCCGTGTTGGCGTCGTTGTCGACCAGGACGGGCACGGCGAGGCGGCCCGCGATGCGGTCGCGCAGCGGCTCGTTGCGCCAGGACAGGTGGGGCGCGAACAGGACGCGGTTGCGGTCGGCGTCGACCCAGCCGGCCGCGCCGATACCGACGGCGTGCACATCGTGGCGGTCGGACAGGTCCAGGACCAGCTCGACGATCGTGTCCTCGACGACCTTCGGGCTCTTGGACTTGTCCGGGGTCTCCGTACGGAGCTTCTCCAGGATGTTGCCGTCGGCGTCCACGACGCCCGCCATCACCTTGGTGCCGCCGATGTCGATGCCCACGGTCGGCACCCGGGGCGCCGACAGGTGTGAGCGGCGCTCCCGGGGGCCGACCGTGCGGAGCGCTGGCGCGCGGCGGGAGCCGATGGGGGCGCTGCCCGTCCGGGCGGGGAAAGCGAGGTCGCGGTAGGTGCTCATCGCCGCCGATTCTGCCTCACCGCGCCCTTGGGTGCCGTGCGGGGCACCAAAGCGGTGGTGACTGCCACATGCCGAGTGCGGGCGCGTGGGGGCTTGTCGCGCAGTTCCCCGCGCCCCTGGGGGACGTTGCACTTCAGGATCGTTGCAATGTCCTGACATTGCAACGTACCAACCGGTCTTTTGCGGTCGGCCAGGAGCGTCCGGGCCCGAAGTTCATGACCGCACGAGCAGCTGGAACTCGAAGGAGTAGCGCGTCGGGCGATACGTGTGCGTGCCGTACTCCACGGCTCGCCCCGTGTCGTCGAAGGTCACGCGCTGCATGGTGAGCAGCGGGGCGCCCTCCTCCTCCGCGAGGCGCTCGGCTTCCGCGGCGGTGGCCGCGCGGGCGCCGATGGTCTGGCGGGCGCTGTGCAGGGTGATGCCCGCGGCGCGCATCAGGCGGTACAGGCCGGTGGCCTCCAGCTGCGCGGTGTCCAGGTCGATCAGCGCGGGCGGCAGGAAGTTGCACAGGTACGCCATCGGCTCGCCGTGCGCGAGGCGCAGCCGCTCGATCCGGTGTACGTCGCTGTCCTCGGCCACCCCGAGCGCCGCCGCGACCTCGGCGGACGCCGGGACGACGGTGTTGACGAGGACCTTGGTCGCCGGGCGCTGGCCGGCCGACTCCAGGTCGTCGTAGAGGCTGCTGAGCTCCAACGGGCGCTTGACCTGGCTGTGCACGACCTGCGTCCCGACGCCTCGACGGCGCACCAGCAGGCCCTTGTCGACCAGCGACTGGATGGCCTGGCGGACGGTCGGCCGGGACAGGCCGAGGCGTGCGGCGAGTTCGATCTCGTTGCCCAGCAGGCTGCCGGGTGTGAGCGCTCCGTGCTCGATCGCGGCTTCGAGCTGCTGGGAAAGCTGGAAGTACAAGGGCACCGGACTGCTCCGGTCCACACTGAGCTCGAGTTCCACGGTCGGGTCCACTTCTGGTTTCGGCACGGGCCGAGCGTAGCTCTACGCGTTGTTGACGGGAAGTAGTGTAGTTTGATTGTCCTGACATATGCATTGACAGCTTACGCACTGAACCCGCACTTTGTTTCCATGCGCATCGGGGTCATCGGTACGGGCCGCATCGGCACGATTCACGCCAACACGCTGAGCCGTCACCGCGACGTCGGCTCCCTGATCCTCACGGACGCGGACGGCGCGCGGGCCCAGGAACTGGCGCGGCGCCTGGGCGAGACGGCGGCGCCCGGAGTGGACGAGATCTTCCGCTGGGGCGTGGACGCGGTGGTGATCACCACGGCGACGTCGGCCCACGCCGAACTGATCGGTCGGGCAGCACGGGCAGGACTCCCGGTGTTCTGCGAGAAGCCCATAGCACTCGATCTGCCGGGCACGCTGCACGCGATCGGGGAGGTGGAGACCGCCGGGACGATTCTCCAGATGGGTTTCCAGCGCCGCTTCGACCCGGGGTACGTGGGCGCGCGCGAGGCGGTGCGGTCCGGGCGGCTCGGACGGCTGCACACCGTGCGGGCGCTCACCAGCGACCAGGAGCCGCCGCCGGTCGAGTGGCTGCCGCTGTCCGGCGGGCTGTACCGGGACACGCTGATCCATGACTTCGACGTGCTGCGCTGGGTGACCGGGCGCGAGGTGGCCGACGTGTACGCGGCCGGGTCGGACGCCGGGCCCGCGATGTTCCGTGAGGCGGGCGACGTCGACACGGCCGCGGTGGTGCTGACGCTGGACGACGGCACCCTCGCCACGGCCACGGCGACGCGGCTGAACGGCGCCGGGTACGACGTACGCATGGAGCTGGCCGGGGAGTTGGACCAGATCGTGGTCGGGCTGGACGACCGTACGCCGATCGCGTCCACCGAGCCGACCGGCCCGCCCGCGGCGGACAAGCCGTGGTCGGGGTTCCTGGAGCGGTTCGGACCGGCGTACGAGGCGGAGCTCAACGCGTTCGTGGAGGTGGTGCGCGGGGAGCGGGCCAATCCCTGCGACGGGCGGGAGGCCTTGCAGGCGTTGCGGATCGCGGAGGCGTGCGAGCTGTCGCGGGGCGAGCGAAGACCGGTCGCGCTCGCGGAGATCGCGGGCGGAACTCAGGGTGCAGCCCTGTGAAGCCCGGACTCGAAGGCCCGCGGTGCCCGATCCGCTACCAGCGCACCGGCAGACTTCGCACCCCCCGTATCAGTACGCCCGGCAGCCACTCCCCGGGCGCCCCGTCCAGAGCCAGGTCCGGGGCGCGCTCCAGCAGGGACCGTATCGCCGTGCGGGCCTCCAGGCGGGCCAGGGGTGCGCCCAGGCAGAAGTGGATGCCGTGGCCGAAGGCGACGTGGCTGCGGGTGTCGCGTCGGATGTCGAAGGTGTCGGGAGCGGGATAGCGGCTCGCATCCCGGTTGGCCGCGGTGAGGCCGACCATCACCGGATCGCCCTTCTCGATGTGGACGCCGGCGATCTCCACGGGCTCGGCGGCATACCGGAACGTCGCCGTCTCCACCGGGCCTTCGTAGCGCAGCATCTCCTCGACGGCGCCGTCCAGGAGGGTCATGTCGGCGCGCAGGGCGGTGAGTTGGCCGGGGTGAGTGAGCAGGGTGTGCACACCGCTGGTGATGAGGTTGACCGTCGTCTCGTGCCCGGCGATCAGCAGGATGAAGGCCATGCCCCGCAGTTCGTCCGGGGAGAGCCGGTCGCCGTCCTCGGCCGTGGTGCGGATCAGTTCGCTCAGCAGATCACCGCTGGGCCCGGCGCGCCTCTTGCCCTCGATCAGGTCGGTGAAGTAGGCGCCCAGGGCGACGAAGGCGTCGACCTCCTTGCCCGGGCTGGTGGGCGCTATCGCCTCCGTCGACATCTTGCGGAACTCCCCGCGGTCCATCTCGGGCACGCCGAGCAGTTCGCAGATGACGGTGAGCGGCAGCGGGTAGGCCAGGGACTCCACGAGGTCGGCGCGGCCCCGCGGCAGCATGGCGTCGAGCAGATCGTCGGTGATCCGCTGGATCCTCGGCCGCAGCTCCTCCACGCGGCGCATGGTGAAGGCACGCGCGACGAGCCCGCGCAGCCGGGTGTGCTGGGGCGGATCGGTGGCCAGCAGGTTCTTCCCGATCAGCTCCTCTTCAAGCGACTTCACGCCGATCTTGGTGCCGTCTTTGACCAGCCGCTGGTCGGCGAGCGCCGCGCGTGCCTCCTCGTGCCCCACGACGAGCCAGACCTCGGACTGCCAGTCGGGCAGCCGGACGCGGTGCACGGGGCCCTGCTCCCGTAAGCGCGCGTACACCGGATGCGGGTTCTCGCGGAACCCCTCTCCGAACTCCCCCAGGTCGATCACTTCTGCCATGACGCTCCCCCTCCGACACTCCGACAACGCACGGGCACCCCGGCTAGTGCCCGTCGTCCTCCGCTTCCTCCAAAAGTCCCGCGTCGTACGCCAACAGGGCGATCTGCACACGGTTGTTGAGGTCCAGCTTGGCCAGGACGCGGGAGACGTGGGTCTTGACGGTGGCGACGCTCATGAAGAGCTCCGCGGCGATGTCGGCGTTGGACAGGCCCCGGCCCACCTCGACGGCGACCTCGCGTTCGCGGTCGTTGAGGGCGGTGAGCCGCTCACGCGCGCGTGAGCGGCGCGTGTCGGCCGCGGTGCCCGCCGCGCGGTCCATCAACTGGCGTGTCACCGTGGGC
Source organism: Streptomyces sp. T12 (assembly GCF_028736035.1). NCBI lineage: Bacteria > Bacillati > Actinomycetota > Actinomycetes > Kitasatosporales > Streptomycetaceae > Streptomyces > Streptomyces sp. T12. The sequence continues at coordinate 8,788,092 of NZ_CP117866.1, read as the reverse complement.
GACAGGACCGGGTCCCCGGCCGCGACCCGGCGCACCGCGTCGACGATCTCGGCGGGCGGCGTGTCCTTGAGCACGAACCCGGCGGCGCCGGCACGCAGGGCGCGCAGCACCAGTTCGTCGGCGTGGAAGGTGGTCAGCAGCACGACCTGCGGGGCGTCCTTGCGGCCGCGCAGCCGCTCCGTGGCGGTGAGGCCGTCGACCGACGGCATCCGGATGTCCATCAGGACCACGTCCGGCCGGGTCCGGTCGACCAGCGTCTCCACCTCACCGCCGTCGGCCGCCTCACCGACGATCTCGATGTCGTCGGCGCCGCCCATCATGAAGGACAGTCCGGCTCTGACCAACGGGTCGTCGTCGACGAGGAGCAGTCTGATCGCAGTCATGTGCCTTACGTAATCACGGTTGTACGGCGTGGAGGTGCGGTACGGCGAGGACCACCCCTCAACCACGCGGGCGCACTCCGTGACATGTGCCGCGCCGCACGCACGCGTTGGGGGGCAGGCGTCACCCCCACTCGCCCCCGCTCACCCCCAGGGCAGCCAGGCCCGCACCTCGAACCCCCCGTCCGCCACCGGCCTGTGCTCCAGGCGCCCGCCCGTCAGCGTGGCCCGTTCCGTCAGCCCGATCAGGCCCTGTCCCGAGCCGGGAACGTGGGGAACCTCGCCCTCGGGCGCGGGATTGCGTACCGACACCGACAGGCCCTCGCCCGGTGCGCCGGTCACCGTCACCGTGACCTCCGTACCGGGAGCGTGCTTGCGGGCGTTGGTCAGGCCCTCCTGGGCGATGCGGTAGGCGGTGCGGCCGACGGAGGCGGGGACGGCCGCGGGGTCGGTGACGCGCTGGTCGAGGGTGACCTTCATGCCGGCCTCGCGGGACTCGGTGACCAGCGCCTCCACTGCCGCGAGGGTCGGCTGCGGGCGGCCGGCGTCGTCCGGTTCGCCCGCCCGCAGTACGCCGATGATCTCCCGTAGGTCCTGGAGGGCCTCGTGGGCGCTCTCCCGGATGACGCCGGCCGCCCGCGCGATCTCCTCCCGGGGCGCGTCGGGCCGGAACTCCAGTGCGCCCGCGTGCACGCTGAGCAGCGTCAGGCGGTGCGCGAGGACGTCGTGCATCTCCCGGGCGATGGCCTCGCGGGCTAGCCGCTGGGCCTGCTCGGCACGCAGCCGTGCCTCCGTCTCGGCACGCCGGGTGCGGTCGCGCAGGCTCAGCATGAGCTGCCGTTTGGACCGTACGAACATGCCCCAGCCGACCGCCCCACCGGTCAGCAGCACGCCGACGAGGATCGCCCAGCCGTAGGGCAGGTCGGGGTCGGGGCGCAGCCAGAAGAACAGCGGGGCCAGCGCCAAGGAGGACCCGCCCACCCAGGCCACGTACCGGAGGGGCCGGTGCACGGCGAGCGTGAAGAAGGCGACCACGCCCGCGCCGCCCGCGGTGCTCGACACGAAGCAGACCGGGACCATCGCGATCGCGAGCCCGACCGGCCAGCGGCGTCGCAGCCACACCGCGGCACAGGCGAGCGCGCCGAGGAGCTGGTCGAGGGCTGCGAGGCCGACCGGGATGTTCTCGTCGGCCACCGTGTCCGCGGTCAGCAGACCGATGATCACGGCCAGGAGGAAGCAGGAGAAGTCGACCACCCAGTCGCGCGCGGTGCGCCGGGGCCGTCCGGAGCGCTCGGGGTCGAGCTCGAACTCCTTGATCAGGGCCGAGGGCAGCAGCCAGCGCCGCCCTTCGAAGACCTGCGATACCGGATCCGGCTTGTCACCACTCACGGTCGACAAATCTACGCAGTACCGGGCCCTGGTGCGGCCCCTCGGGTCCGATCGACGACCAAAGTCGCGGCACCGGAGACCTTCGTTGCGGCGGGCCGCCGCGGAACGTGGACTTCCGTCGGGCATGGCTCGCCCCGCGGCCGATTGGCGTGGGGGGTCCGCGGGGCGAGAGTCATGGCATGAAGCAGTTGCTGGAGATCCTTGGATTCATCGCCCTGGTGCAGGGCGTCGCGGGCCTGGTGCACGAGTTCACCGACTGGCACTGGGGACTCGTACAGCGGATCGGTTTCCTCGACGGCTTCGAGATCTACGCGAGCGTCGCACTGCTGGTGCTGGCGTTCGCGCTGTTCGCCGCCGCCGAGAGCCGGAAGTCCGGTTGAGCGCGGACCGGACTTCCGGCTGGTCGCACCGTTCCTCGGCACCGACCGTGAACTACGGGCTCAGCAGCTGTAGTTGATCAGGTCGAACGACGCGTAGTGGTCGGCCGTGTAGTAGTCCTCCTGGTTCTCCTCACCGGTGACGATCCGGCGAGCTCCACGCGTAGACGAACCAGGCGTGATGACCGTGTACTCGTGGTAGTACCCGGACGACTGGCTGGGCAGGATGCCTTCCCGGTTGGAGAAGACGGTGCCGTCCTGCGAGTACGGGTAGGGGCCGCCCTGCGCGATCAGGTCGAGCGTGTCGTGCGCCTGGGAGGGCAGGTCGCCGTAGCAGATGCTGCCGACCGCGGCGGCCGCCGGAGTGGCAGTGACGGTGCCGCCGACGAGGAGGGCGGACAGGACGGCGGCTGCGGCGCCGATGCGGGTGATTCGTGGGGGGAATCTCATGCCTTCATGATGACGCGCGTAGACAGTGGCATGTCAATGTCAAGCCCGGAGATTTTCCCGGCAAGTCCGATGAGTTTTCGGGAAGTTAACGTACGCCCCGGCGTTCTCACCCGATCTCCACGAGGTGGCCGGGCGAGAACTCCGCGGGCGGGTCCTCACGCGTTCTCGGGGAGCTCGAACGAGCCGTATTCCGGGCGGCCCGCGAAGTCGTACGAATGGATGGCGACGCCCTTGCTCGTGGTGCGGCCGGCGGTGTGCCTGAACGCGGTGGGCACGGCGCCCTCCCCGAACAGGCGGTGGCCCGTGCCGAGCACCACCGGGAAGGTCAGCAGGTGGAGGGTGTCGACGAGGTCGAGGGCCAGCAGGGACCTGACCAGGGCGCCGCTGCCGTGGACCTGGAGTTCTCCGTCGGTGCGCTCCTTGAGGGCGGCGACCTCCTTGGCGAGGTCGCCGCTGACCACCGTGGTGCCGGCCCACGCGGGGTCCGTCAGTGTCGAGGAGGCGACGTACTTCGGCAGTGCGTTGAGCTTGGACGCGACCGGGTCGGCCGGGTCGGTCACCTTCGGCCAGAACGCCGCGAAGATGTCGTACGTACGGCGCCCGAGGAGGAAGGCGGCCGGGCGCGCGAAGACCTCGTTGATGAACTGGCCGAAGTCGTCGTCGGCGTACGGAAAGACCCAGCCGCCATGCTCGAAGCCGCCGCGGGTGTCCTCCTCCCGGCCGCCGGGTGCCTGGTAGACGCCGTCGAGCGTGACGAAGAGGGTGGAGACGAGCTTGCCCATGAGGAGTGCCTCTTTTCAGGGGGGTGGGGTCTGCTGTCATCACCTCAGACCCCGTCGGCACCCGCAACTCATCGGTGGGCCGTGTGCCGTCTCACCCCGCGTTCGTCGAGAACAGACCGCCCGTCGGCCCCTGCTTGTCGCCGCCCTGGGCCTTCTTCAGCGCGTTGGCCAGGCTCTCGATGGTGAGGGACTGCAGGATGACGCGGCCGTTGCCCTCCAGGGTGGCCAGGGAGAGGCCCTCGCCGCCGAAGACGGCGTTCATCAGGCCCTGCCGGTTCAGGCCGCCGACGCGCTGGACGCCGTACTGGATGCCCTCCTCGAAGGCGACGACGCAGCCCGTGTCGACCTCGATGCGGCCGCCGAAGTCGGCCGGGTTGAGGTCGATGAAGTTGCCCGCGCCGGCGATGATCACCGTGCCGTGCCCGGTGAACTTCTCCAGGACGAAGCCCTCGCCGCCCTTCATGCCGGTCCTGCCGCCCTGGAAGGCGATGCCGAAGTCGACGGTGGACTCGGCGGCGACGAAAGCGTCCTTCTCGGCGAACCACGCGCGCGTGCCGTCGAGCTCCAGTGCGCGCATCTCGCCCGGGAGTACGCCCGCGAAGCCGACGGTGCCCTCGCCGCCCTGGGACGTGAAGTACTGGAACGCGATCGACTCGCCCGCGAGGACGCGCTGGCCGACCTGCATGGCGGTGCCCATGGCCTGGCGCAGCATGCCGCCCATGCCGCCGCCACCGCCGCCGGCGGTCGGGACGCCTTGGGGTGGCTGGCCGTTCGACGGGCCGGTCAGGCGGGTCTCCATGGTCACGTTGGTGGTCTTGAAGAGGAACTTGCCCGCCTCGCAGTACACGGTCTGACCGGGCCGCAGGCTGACGACCGCCATCTGCATGGCGTTGCCGACGATTTCTTGCTGAAGAGTCACGTGGAGGGAACGAGGGAACCGGAGCAAAGAGTTCCGACCGGTACCACCGGGTCTACCCAGTTCCGCCAGGGTTCCGGTTCCCCACGATCTCGGTGTCCGTTCGCCGCCAGCACTTCGGGCCGCGCGGCGCTGGGATGGATCCATGACAACGACTTACGGACCCATGACAGCCACTCACGGAACCCTGCACGGCAAGGTCGCCCTGGTCACCGGCGGCAGCCGCGGCATCGGCGCGGCCACGGCACTGCGGCTCGCGCGGGAGGGCGCGGACGTCGCCGTGACCTACGTCAGCGGCAAGGAGGCGGCCGAGGAGGTCGTACGGGCCGTTCAGGCGCTGGGACGGCGGGCCGTGGCCCTGCGGGCGGACTCCGCGGACGCGGACGAGGCTGCGGACGCGGTGAAGCGTACGGCGGAGGCACTGGGCGGCCTGGACGTGCTGGTGAACAACGCCGGCGTCGGCGTACTGGGCCCCCTGGAGGGCCTGTCGCTCGCGGACGTGGACCGGGTCCTCGCCGTGAACGTGCGGGGCGTGTTCCTGGCCTCGCAGGCAGCGGCCGCCCGCATGCCGGCAGGAGGTCGGATCATCACGATCGGCAGCTGCATGACCCAGCGCGTGCCGGGCCCCGGCGGAACGCTCTACGCGACCAGCAAGTCGGCCCTGATCGGCCTGACGAAAGCCCTGGCCCGCGAACTGGGCCCGCGCGGCATCACGGCGAACATCGTCCACCCCGGCCCCATCGACACGGACATGAACCCCGCCGACGGCCCGTACGCGGCCGGCCAGGCGGTGATGACCGCGCTGGGGCGTTTCGGCACGGCCGAGGAGGTGGCGTCGATGGTCGCGTACCTGGCCGCGGCGGACTACGTCACGGGGACGGAGTTCGCGATCGACGGCGGCCACGCCGCGTGACATGCGTGAGGCGCACCGGTGCTGTCCAGCCGGTGCGCCTCACGGGTCAGCCGTCGCGCGTCAGCGCGCCAGGGTCTCAGCCGCCCAGCTCCTGATGCCGAGCCGCCAGCCCCGCCACCCCCTGCTGCGTCAGCGAGCCGTGCAGCCGCAGGCGGGAGATGCCGCCGTCCGGGAAGATGTCCACGCGCGCGTGCGTGCCGACGGCGGGGGTCGGCAGGACGAAGCGGTGGTTGGTGTCGGGCTGGAGGCGGGTGCGCGGGAGGACCTCGGTCCACTCACCGTCCTCGCCGTCCTTCACCGACACCGATGCCCAGCCCGCGCTGTTGCCCTTCAGGTACGCCGTGTCGATCTCGATCGCCCGGATCTGGGACTGCGCCACCAGCCGGTAGCGGATCCAGTCGTTGCCCTGGTCGCGGCGTCGGCGCGTCTCCCAGCCGTCGTCCATCTTGCGGGAGCGGCCCGGCTGGATGGTGTTCGTAGCGGGCGAGTAGAAGAGGTTGGAGGCGTCCTCGACCTGGCCGCCGTTCTCCAGGGCGACCACGTCGAAGGTGCCGAGCACCTCCAGCCACTGCGGGTCCGGTGCCACCTCGCCGTACACGCGCAGGCGTGCGATGCCGCCGTCGGGGTGCTGGTTGACCCGCAGGTGGGTGAAGCGCTGTTCGACGGCGATGGAGAAACCATTCTCCGCATGCCCGCCCACCGGCGTGCGCGGCACCAGCGGGGTCCACTTCACGTCGTCCGCCAGCAGTTCCTCGGGCGACGGAGAGCCCGGCACCGAGGTGCCCTCGACGGACACCGCCTGCGGGTAGTTGCCGCGGAAGTGGGCGGTGTCGACGACGATCCCGCGGATCACGCCGGGCGCGCCGAGGCGTACCAGCGCCCAGTCGTGGTCCTCGGCCGTCGGCCACGGGTGCTCGGCGGAGGCACCGCGCCGCCGCCGGGTCTCCCAGCCGTCCATGATCTTGCCCTTGTGCCCGAAGTGCTCGGGGTCGAACTCGGCCCGCTCGGGCACCAGCAGGTTCTCGCGCTGGGCGAAGAACTCGTCGTTGGCGGCGACGACACCGGCGCCGAGCCGGCGGTCGGCGAGGTTGGCGTACTGGGTGAAGGGGAAGTCGGCGGTGCGGTAGTCCGCGTACGGGTCGCCGCCTCCGTAGGGGTTCGCGTCGCCAGTGAAGCTGGGTATCGCCGTCACGAGGTGTGCCTTTCAGGAATCGGCCGCTGCGGGTGCGGGAGAGGTGGTCAGTGGGCGCGGGTGAGCAGGTGGCCCTTCGGGTCGGTGAACTCGCCCTCGGCCACGATGCGTTCGCCGCGCAGCCAGGTGGACTTCACGACGCCGTACAGGGTCTTGCCCGCGTACGCCGTCACACGGTTGCGGTGCTGGAGGGCGGCCGGGTCCACGGTGAACGTCTCGTCGGGCGCGAGGACGGCGAAGTCGGCGTCGCGGCCCGCCTCGATGGCGCCCTTCTGATCCAGTCCGACGAGCTGCGCCGTCCGCGCGGACATCCAGCGGACCACGTCCTCAAGGCCGTGCCCGCGCCGGCGGGCCTCGGTCCACACCGCCGCCAGGCTCAGCTGGAGTCCGGAGATGCCGCCCCAGGCGGTCGCGAAATCGTCCGTCTTCAGGTCGGCCGTGGACGGCGAGTGGTCGGTCACCACGCAGTCGATCGTGCCGTCGGCCAGCGCCTGCCAGAGCAGGTCCTGGTTGGCGGACTCGCGGATCGGCGGGCAGCACTTGAACTCGCTGGCGCCGTCCGGGACTTCCTCGGCGGTCAGGGTCAGGTAGTGCGGGCAGGTCTCGACGGTGATCCGTACGCCGTCCCGCTTGGCCTCGGCGATCAGCGGCAGCGCGTCGCTCGACGAGAGGTGGAGTACGTGTACGCGCGCGTGGAGACGCTTCGCCTGGTCGATCAGCTGGGCGATCGCCGTGTCCTCCGCGTCGCGCGGGCGTGAGGCCAGGAAGTCGGCGTACTTGGGGCCGCCCTGCTGCGGGGCGGCGTCGAGGTGGTGCGGGTCCTCGGCGTGCACGATGAGCAGGCCACCGAAGGAGGCGATCTCGGCCAGGGACTGGGCGAGCCGGTCCTGGTCGAGGTGCGGGAACTCGTCGACACCGGACGGCGACAGGAAGGCCTTGAAGCCGAAGACGCCGGCCTCGTGCAGCGGGCGCAGGTCCTTGACGTTGTCGGGCAGGGCCCCGCCCCAGAAGCCGACGTCGATGTGCGCCTTGTCGGCGGCCACGTCCTGCTTGGTGCGGAGGTTGTCGACCGTCGTGGTGGGCGGGAGGGAGTTGAGCGGCATGTCGACGAGGGTGGTGATGCCGCCGGCCGCCGCCGCGCGCGTGGCGGTCCAGAAGCCCTCCCACTCGGTGCGGCCGGGGTCGTTGACGTGCACGTGCGTGTCGACCAGGCCGGGCAGCAGGACGTCGTCGCCGAAGTCCTCCAGCCGGGCACCGGCCGGAACGTCGGCGTCGTACCCGAGTACGGCCGTGATCTTGCCGGCGGAGACCGCGACCGAAGCGGCCCGCGTCCCCTCCGGGGTGATGACGCGCGTCGAGCGCAGCACCAGTTCGACGTCGGACACCCGAGCCCCTCTCTGCCGCCGTTAACTTCCGCGTAACGGAATTCAACTTTCTGTTGAAGGAGTCTCCGCTCCCGCTTCCGCGCCGTCAAGGGCACACTTCTCCACAGTGCACCCACCCCATGCACTCTGGACGTTTCCACAAAGCGGAATTAGAATTCCAGCACGCAGAACGTAGCTACGTACAAGCGGGGAGTCAACCGACTGGCGGGTAGGCTTGCGCCCTCCCACCGGTCCCGAAAGGAACGCGCCGTGCCGACGTCCAGCGCCAGCACCACCGACTCCGCCAGGTCCAGCAACAGTGGCGGCGTCCAGTCCCTCGAGCGCGCCTTCGACCTGCTGGAGAGGATGGCGGACGCGGGCGGCGAGGTCGGTCTGAGCGAGCTGTCCGCGAGCAGCGGGCTGCCGCTGCCCACCATCCACCGCCTCATGCGGACGCTGGTGGCGTGCGGATACGTACGCCAGCAGCCCAACCGCCGCTACGCCCTCGGCCCGCGCCTGATCCGCCTCGGCGAGTCCGCCGCCCGGCTCCTCGGTACCTGGGCCCGGCCCTACCTGGCCCGGCTGGTCGAGGAGACCGGCGAGACGGCGAACATGGCCCTGCTCGACGGTGACGAGATCGTGTACGTCGCCCAGGTGCCGTCCAAGCACTCAATGCGTATGTTCACCGAGGTCGGCCGGCGCGTGCTGCCGCACTCCACGGGTGTCGGCAAGGCGCTGCTCGCCGGGTTCCCGCCGGAGGAGGTGCGCGCCCTGCTGTACCGCACCGGCATGCCGGCCGCCACGGAGAAGACGATCACCACCCCGGACGGCTTCCTGGCGGCCCTGGAGGACGTGCGGCGCCACGGCTACGCGGTCGACGACAACGAGCAGGAGGTCGGTGTCCGCTGCCTCGCGGTCTCGGTCCCCAACTCCCCCACCGCGGCCGCCATTTCGATCTCGGGCCCGGCGGGCCGCGTCACGGAGGCGGCGACGGACAAGATCGTGCCGGTGCTGCAGCAGGTGGCCATGGAGCTGTCCGAGGCGCTGGCGACCTCGACTCCGACGGCGTAGATCCGCGGGCGCGCCTACCCTGGGGGCAGGGGACCATCGCAGAGCGAGGTGGCCACCATGCTGCAGGAGAACAAGCACTGGTCCTCGGGAAAGTGGTCGGTCAAAGAGGGCAGCGCCGACGAGTTCATCGAGCGCTGGCGGGAATTCCTCACCTGGACCAAAGAGGCGCACCAGGGGTTCCTCGGGGCCCGGCTGATCCGAGACCTCAGGAGCCCGAACTCCTTCCTGTCCTTCGCCACCTGGCAGGACCTGGACTCGATGCGCGCCTGGCAGGGCGACCCCGAGTTCAAGGAGCACTTCGACGCCGCCTACGTCCTGTGCGAGGACATGCAGAGCAGCGGCTACGAGACGGTCGTCGACATCTGAGCGCGGGGCGTGCGGGCCGGCCACGGTTCAGCGGCGCGGGGGTTCCCCGAACAGGTCCACGGCGTCGCGCACGTCCGACAGCCCCCGGGACAACGCACTGACCGACCCGATCGCGCCGGCGATCAGCAGCAGCGACCTGCGCAGCCGCGGAATCTCCGGCGCCCTGTCGATCGTCATCGCGGCCAGCGCGGCAAGCTCGTCCTCGGCGATGCCCCGGTCGGGGAACTCGGAGGGATGCGCGGCGAGTTCGCGGCGCAGACGGGACACCGCCGTCCGCAGTTCCGCCACCCTCGGGTCCTCGTCGCTGCCCGCCACCGGCCTCTGTCCCAAGCTCCGCAACACAGCACTCCCCCCTCGCACGCCGTTGTGCGCCAGTAGTCCCGCTCCCCCGCGCAGGCCCTGTCGTCCCCCCTGGCGCTGGTCGGGCGCCGGGGACGCGGGTCAGTAAACGCCACCGATGCCGGGCGCGCCACCGTACGGACCGAAATTCAGCCCAAGGAAACCCGGCACACCCGTGGACGTCAGGTATGCAGGACGCATGACGCAGAAAGAAGCACCCCCGGTCGCCGGTCTGCTCCTCGCCGCGGGCGGTGGACGACGGCTCGGCGGACGGCCCAAGGCACTCCTGCGGCACCGTGGCCGGCCGCTCGTCGAGTACGCCGTCGGGGTGCTGCGCGCGGCCGGCTGTGCCCGCGTGCACGTCGTGCTGGGCGCGCAGGCCGCCGCCGTACGGGAGCGGGCGGAGCTCGGTGACTGTGTGCTGGTGGAGAACCCCGACTGGGCCGAGGGGATGGGGTCCTCCCTGCGCGCCGGGCTCGACTCGCTCGCCGGTACGGGGGCGAGGGCGGCGCTCGTCTCGCTCGTCGACCAGCCCGGCATCGGTCAGGAGGCGGTCGCGCGGGTGCTCGCCGCGTACGAGGACGAGACGTCGCTCGCCTCGGCCGCGTACGACGGCGTACGCGGGCATCCCGTCCTCTTCGGCGCCGCCCACTGGGCGGGCATCGCGGCGACTGCGACCGGCGACCGAGGGGCACGCGCCTATCTGAAGGAGCGTGAGGAGGCGATCCGTCTCGTCGAGTGCGGGGATGTGGCGCGGTCCTACGACATCGACACCGAGGCCGATCTCGCCCACCTTGAGTAAGGGGGGTGGCACCCAGAGCCACGTTCCCTCGACTCAGAGAATCTCGACATCAACAAACGATTGAACTTCCACCATGAGGAAACTAGTATCCACTGTTCAGAAGCGCCCGTCCGCTCCACGGGCGTTCCTCGTCGTATCCGGGAAGACTGGCACCCGGTGCCAAAGCTCGACCGCTCGTCTTCGTAGTTCGCTGAAGGAAGTGACAGCTCATGTCCGCACCAGCGCCGTCCCCGCTGGCCATCGTCGACGCCGAGCCCCTGCCCCGGCAGGAGGAGGTCCTTAACGAGGCGGCCCTCGCCTTCGTGGCCGAGCTGCACCGCCGGTTCACGCCCCGGCGTGACGAGCTCCTCGCCCGCCGCGCCGAGCGCCGCGCCGAGATCGCCCGTACCTCCACGCTCGACTTCCTCCCCGAGACGGCCGCGATCCGCGCGGACGACTCCTGGAGGGTGGGCCCGTGCCCGCCGGCGCTGCAGGACCGCCGGGTGGAGATCACCGGCCCCACCGACCGCAAGATGAGCATCAACGCCCTCAACTCGGGCGCGAAGATCTGGCTCGCGGACTTCGAGGACGCCTCGGCGCCCACCTGGGAGAACGTGATCCTCGGCCAGGTGAACATGGCCGACGCCTACACCAGGAACATCGACTTCACGGACGAGCGCACCGGCAAGTCGTACGCCCTGCGCCCGAACGAGGAGCTGGCGACGGTCGTCATGCGCCCCCGCGGCTGGCACCTGAACGAGCGCCACCTCGTGGATGCGGACGGCACCGCTGTCCCCGGTGCGCTGGTCGACTTCGGCCTGTACTTCTTCCACAACGCCCAGCGCCTGCTCGACCTCGGCAAGGGCCCGTACTTCTACCTCCCGAAGACGGAGTCGCACCTGGAGGCCCGCCTCTGGAACGAGGTGTTCGTCTTCGCCCAGGACTACGTCGGCATCCCGCAGGGCACCGTCCGCGCGACCGTGCTGATCGAGACGATCACGGCCGCGTACGAGATGGAGGAGATCCTCTACGAACTCCGCGACCACGCCGCCGGGTTGAACGCGGGCCGCTGGGACTACCTGTTCTCCATCGTCAAGAACTTCCGCGACGGCGGCGCCAAGTTCGTCCTGCCGGACCGCAACGCGGTCACGATGACGGCCCCGTTCATGCGCGCGTACACCGAACTCCTCGTCCGTACCTGCCACAAGCGCGGCGCGCACGCGATCGGCGGCATGGCGGCGTTCATCCCGTCCCGCCGGGACGCCGAGGTCAACAAGGTGGCCTTCGAGAAGGTCCGCGCCGACAAGGACCGCGAGGCCGGCGACGGCTTCGACGGCTCCTGGGTCGCCCACCCCGACCTCGTCCCGATCGCCATGGAGTCCTTCGACAAGGTCCTCGGCGACAAGCCGAACCAGAAGGACCGCCTGCGCGAGGACGTCCACGTCGAGGCGGCCGACCTGATCGCCATCGACTCCCTGGACGCCAAGCCGACGTACAACGGCCTGATCAACGCCGTGCAGGTCGGCATCCGTTACATCGAGGCCTGGCTGCGCGGCCTCGGCGCGGTCGCCATCTTCAACCTCATGGAGGACGCGGCCACCGCCGAGATCTCCCGCTCGCAGATCTGGCAGTGGATCAACGCGGGCGTCGAGTTCGAGAACGGCGAGAAGGCCACGCCGGAGCTGGCCCGCAAGGTCGCCGCCGAGGAACTGGCGAACATCCGCACCGAGATCGGCGAGGAGGCCTTCGCGGCCGGCCACTGGCAGCAGGCCCACGACCTGCTCCTGGAGGTCTCCCTCGACGAGGACTACGCGGACTTCCTGACGCTGCCGGCGTACGAGCAGCTGAAGGGCTGAGCCCTCAGGAAGCCGGTTTGTCCGAGTGGCCCAGGGACTTTCCCGGGGCCACTCGGTCGCGTACGACCTGCTTGACCGCCGTGGGCTCGGGGAAGCCCTGCTCGCGGCGGTCCCATACGACCTCGTCGTCGACGCGGACGACGAAGACGCCGCCCTTGCCGGGCTTCAGCGCCAGCTCGGACAGCTCCGCCTCGAAGGTCGTGAGCAGCTCCTGCGCCAGCCATGCCGCGCGCGGCAGCCAGCGGCACTGGGTGCAGTACTCGATCTCTACCCGGCCACTCATCCGAGGTGCACCGACCAATCCTGTTCCGCGGCCGGCTTGCCGTGCAGGTCGGGGACCCGCTTGAGCCAGTTCGGCCGGCCTTCCTGTGTCTTCGCCACCCGTCGGGCCTCCTCGGCGGCGAGTTCCTCCCGGGTGGGGAAGTCGGTGGGGAGCCAGGCCGAGGACGCCTGTACGCGCGCGTGGAGGTGGGCGATGTAGGCGTCACGGACCTCTCCGGGGCTCATGAAGCCCGGTTCGGCGCTCAGCCACGCGTCCGGGACCTCCGCCACGACCTCCCGCAGCAGCGCCTCGGTGACCTTCGGCGCCAGCTCGGCGTCGGCCGCGCGTACGTCGGGGGCGTAGTGGCCGAGGGCGTGGTGACGGAAGTCGTATGCCTTCGCGGGGTCCGTGCCGTCCCAGCGGTGGTGGAAGACGAGCGCGGCGCCGTGGTCGATGAGCCACAGGCGCGGCGGGACGGTCCCCAGCGTGGGCCAGACCATCAGGTTGGAGCTGTGGACCGTACGGTCGACGTTGGCGGTCAGGGCGTCCAGCCAGACGATGCGGCCCGCCTCCAGCGGGTCCACGCGGAAGTGCTTCGCGAGTTCCGGGGTGAAGTCCTTCGCGCCCGGCAGATAGTCCATGCCGAGGTTGACTCCCGCGCTGGCCGCGTGCAGTTCCCGTACCTCCTGGTGCGGCTCGCTCGCGGCGATCTCCGGGTCGAAGTGGACCAGGACCAGCTCGGGGAAGCGCAGTCCCAGGGCACGGGCCAGTTCCCCCACGATCACCTCGGCGACCAGCGCCTTGCGGCCCTGCGCGGAGCCGGTGAACTTCACGACGTAGGTGCCCAGGTCGTCGGCCTCGACGACTCCGGGCACGGAGCCGCCGGACCGCAGTGGCTCGATGTAGCGGGTGGCGGTGACCCTTCTCAACATCTTCCGAGGCCCCACACGTCGTTTGCCTTATATTCCACGACCAGCTCCCACGCCCCTGCCTCCGGCCTCCGGCATGAAGTGACCATAGTAACCAAGCGTGACGGCGCCCGGTCTAGAACAGAGCCTCCACGCACTGCTGGATCGCGGTCACGTCCGCTGCGACCGCGGCGGTCGCGTGGACGCCGGGGCCGATGAAACCGAGCCAGCGCAGGAGGGTGTTGCGGCGCGGCTCGTCGCGGGCGAGTTCCGTCTGCACCTGCTCGGCGGCCTCGACCAGTTCCGCCCCGTCCTCGTACTGCTCCTGGTTGCGGCGGAGTTCGTCCAGCAGAACGCCGACCGCGGTGCGCAGTTCCTCGACGGCCGCCGCGTACTCTGCCGGCGTCGGAGTTCCGGTCACCGTGGCGTGACCCAAGGCGAGCGTGCTCCGCTCGATGCGCACGTCCCGCCCGGCCTGAATGCCGCTGACGTGACTCGCCGACTCATATGCCCCGCGATCCGACATCACGTCACCTCTGCCTTACGGGCTGCGGGTTCCGCAACAGGTGGCCGCCTCCGGCGCGCACGCTGGAGCGCTTGATGGAGATGTCCCGCCCCGCGAACAGACCGGAGTTGTAGATGGTGGTCTGGCGCTGGATCAGGTCGCTGGAGTCGATGTTGTGATCCTCGAGAAACTGCACCAGGGCGTCCAGGACACGGTGCTCGATCGTCTTGGCGTACAACTCCCGGTCCAGTGACTGGAAGTACCGGTGGAAGAACCGATCGCTCGCCTGCTCCCGAAGGCTGAACTTCGAGCCGTAGTCGAAGGTGCGCATGCGGATCGAGCGCTCCTGCCTGCGTTGTGCGCGGTGCCTCTCGAGCGGTGCGAAGAGGTCTCTCAGGAGCGCGAAGGGCGCGCGGACCAGCAGGATCGGGGTGCGTGCACCCGCCTCGCCGACCAGTCGGCACCACTGCCGGAAGGTAGGTGAGTCCAGCAGCCTGTCCACCGTCCGGTACTTCTCCCGCACGGGCGCGAGCAGACAGTTGCTTCCCTCGATGAACGCGATGTCACGACCGGACAGCAGCGCGCATCTCAGGAACAAGGTGATGACCAGTTCGCCGCTCCAGCCAGTGACCCGGACCGCCAGATAGGGCCGCGCGCGGCCCTTGCCGTCCTCGCGCAGCTCACGCAGGAGGGCGTCCGAAACCTGCGCTCCGGGCGGTCCGCCCAGGTTGCGCAGCACCTCGGCGCGGGTTCGGTCGTCGATTCCGATCAGCAGGTCGGCCCCGTTGACCAGGAGCACGTCGGCGACGTCCATGCCGGGCAGTTCGAGCGCCCCGACCCTGGCGGAGATATGGGCGTTGAGGTCATGGATGGTGAACGGGATGACCTGCTTGCCGGCCTCGGCACGTCCGGTGTTCAGAGCGAACGACCAGGTTCTGTAGGTCTCACCGTGCCCGACGAAGGGCTCGAAGCGCGAGGAGACCACGACATTGCCCCTGTCACGGAGTTCGATCGCCTCAAGACGTGCGGCGTCCCTGGCCGTCGGTGGCCGGGGGGACTGCCTCGGGTCGAAGTTCTCCCGTTTCAACTTCCGGGCGACGACGCCGTAGTGCACCGACACCAATTCGGTGGCCACGATCACCCAGGCTACGAGCAGCCCCAGGAACAGGGACACACCTTGGGTGAAAGGCAGGGTGATCACCATGACGAGCAGCAGGAGGAGGAGTACGACGTCCCGCCGCCGCTGGCGGGTGCGGGCGGCCAGAGCGTGTCGCAGCACGCAACCAAGGTCCACGCCGGGCGAGGAAGCCGCGGCACGCCGCGGCTCGTGCACGATCCGGGCCACTGCCTTGCGGGCGAGCCCGATATCGGTGTGCATCGCCGCGCACAGGTACCGGGTGACGTCATAGGAGACGTGAGGGGGTGCTCCCGCCGAGGGCGTCGACTGCGGCATGGGCGGGAGGGGAACCGGCGTACCTGCTGAATCGGGCTCGGGCCGGATCTGCCACGGAGGCGGCGGGGGCGGCGGGGGAACGGGCGGGCGGCCGCGAGATGCGCCGCCGGGTGGGTCGACGGACGGGTTCATCGCTATTGCCTCGGGGATTTCGTTCAATTGCGGCACATGGGCATTGACACCCTGTGCGTGATCAGCAACTCAGCCGAGCCGTATTCATTTTACTCCGCTTTATCCATTTTTGCTCGCCTTTGATCCCATGGCACCGAGGGTTGCACTCGACGGATACGCCGTGCGCCGCCTTGAATGGTTCCGCCCCATCCGGAAAGCGACCTGACGCCCCATCAGAGGGTGGATCACCTCTCGTTCCCTCTGCCCGCCAGGGAGTTCGGGAGAGGCAGGTAGCGGGCGTCGGCGCCGTCCGCGCCCGACCAGCGCAGCAGCAGGTTGGTCTTGCCGGGGAGGGTGGGGGCCGACAGCAGGCCGGCGATCTCGGGGAGGTCGTGGCGGGCCAGTTCGCGGCGGGCGGCGGGCCACGGGTCGTACCCGGGGTGTCGCTCGGCGAGGGCGGCCGCGACCTCGCACAGATGGTTCACGACCAGGCAGTACACCAGCCGCTGCCACCCGGCCGGGCGGGAGACGTCCGACAGCAGCTTCACGCCCTCGGCGTCCCGGAACAGGGCCTGCACCGGGATGCCGTCGGTGTCCACGGCGATCAGCGTGTTCTGCAGGTGCGCCTCCAGCACGACGCCGTGCTCGGCGAAGGCAGCGAGGGCGGGCGGTACGACCGCGCCGAGGTACGCCTCCCACCAGGCCGCCGGGTCCGCCGTACTGTCGAGCGGGCTCCCCTCGAAGCCCTCCACGAGGGCGGCGGCGAGCAGGGGTGTCGTGCCGGGCAGCAGTCGGTCGTGGAAGCCGTCGCGGACCAGGACGGCGAGTTCCTCGAAGGCGAAGTCGGCGGTGCGGTAGCCGCGGTCGCTCAGCCAGGCCGCGCGGCCGGTGGCGAAGGCCGCCGTGGCCGCAGCGTCGGTGCGGCGCAGTTTCAGCAGGTCGTGGCGCCACAGCCGGCGGATGTCATTCGTGATCCGCACGTCGAGGCTGAACTTCAGGAACAGGTCGCGCTCGGGGACGTACAGGGTGCGGATCGCGGCCGTGGGCCAGGCGTCGCAGCCGGTCGTGCCCAACCGGATCAGCCGACCGTCGGCGAAGGCCGGCGCGAGGTCGACCAGGTCGAGCTGCCAGGGGTGCGCGGGCAGCAGCCGGTAGCCGGGCGGGGCCTCGCCGAGGGCGTCCAGGGCGGAGGTGTCGCCCTCCTCCACGACCATGTCCTCGCGCAGGCCGAGCAGCGTCAGCGGGAAGCGGGCGTGTGCCTCGGGGGCGTACGGCAGCCAGGCCGCGACCGGGCCGCCGCCGCGCGCCTTGGGGGCGGGGTGGTAGGGGTGGCCGGTGAGGAGGGACTGCTCGGAGCGCAGGTACGGGTCGTCCGGCGGCGTCGCACGCGCGCGTGCCGTGAGCAACGCCGCCACCGCGTCCCGGCTGTCGATCATCTCGGCGGGCAGTTCGTGGTTGGACAGACCGGTGTGGCGGCGCAGTTCGTCGGCGACGAGTTTGACGAGCTCGGTGTGCCCGATGCGCTGCCAGGCGCCGGCCGCGTCCACCTCGGGCTCGGCCGGCCGCCGTCCGCCGAGGACCCGCAGCAGGCGGCCCGTGCCGGGCAGCCGGTACACCTGCCGCTCGCCGGACCCCCCGTGCGGTTCGGCCACTTCGCGCAGCAGGCAGTTGAGCAGGGGCGCGACCGCGTGGGCGTCGGCGCGTGCCGCGACGTCGTCGTCGGCGGCGGCGGCGGGTGGAGGGTTGAGGTGCACGCGATCCACTCGTTCTCTACGGTCCGTTCAGGCGGGAAGACGATCAGTATGTCTGTCGTCGGTGCCTGCCCCGACGCCCTACTCGTACCCGAGGAGCCCGCCCGTGCACCGTCCCCCCAGCGCCGAGGCCGAGGTCGCCGCCGAACTGGCCGATGTACGCCCCCACCTCGCATCGCGGTACGCGGCCGAGCTCCCCGGGGCCCGCGCGGCGGTGCTGACCCGGCTGTGGCGTGCCCTCGCGCACGAGCCCCTGCCCTGGGTCGCCCACCGTGAGACGGGCCGGGAGGGCCTCGCCCTGCGCCTCTCCGACGGCCGCCGTCTGCACGGCCCGCGCGCGGACCCGTACGCCACCGCCGCGTATGTCACCGCCGTACGGCTCGACGAGACGTCGTACGACGACCCGGCCCGGCTGCTGACCGACCTCTCTGTACCGCACGGGACGTCTCTCGCCGCCGAACTCGGCCACAGCGTCGCCTCGTTGGCGCTGTCACGGGCCGGGCAGGAGGCCGGGCAGGAGGCCGGGCAGGGTGCTCACTCGAAGGAGTGGCCGGTGCGCGACTGGGAGTGGGAGCAGCGGGTGGTCGACGGGCATCCGTTCCACCCCAACTGCCGTTCCCGGCCCGGCTTCTCGGTCGCCGAGCAGCTGGCGTACGGGCCCGAGCACCGGCCGGTGGTCACACTGGGGCTGGTGCCGGTGCGGGTGGCCGAGTGTCTGGTGACGGGCGAGTGGCCGGAGGGGATGCGGGACGGGGAGCGGCTGCTGATCCCGGTGCATCCGTGGCAGGCCGAGCATGTGCTCAAGCGTCCCTGCGATCCCTACGGCGACGGTGTCGCCGCGCATCCGCTGATGTCCCTGCGGACGCTCGGCCTCCCCGGCGGCCCGCACGTCAAGACCGCGCTGAGTGCCCGGCTGACGTCCTCGGTGCGGGACATCTCGGTGTACTCGATCGCCCTGTCGGCCACGTTGTCGGACTTCGCGGAGGCGCTGGCGGCGCGGACGGACGGGCTGCTGCACATCACCCGCACGCTGGGGGCCGCCACGGCCAACTCACCCGACCTGGCAGCCGTGCTGCGCGAGTCGCCGCAGGAGTACGCGGGGCCCGGAGAGCGGGTCGTGCCGGTGGCCGCGCTCGCCACCACCCAGTTGCCCGGGCAGCCCGAGTGGCTGGCCGAGTTCACGCGGCTCGCCCTCACCGTGGGGCTGCGGCTGCTGGAGCTGGGAGTCGCGCTGGAGGCGCACGGGCAGAACCTGCTGGTGGTGCTGTCGGCGAGCGGCTCCCCGGTGCGCCTGGTCTACCGCGACCTCGCCGACATCCGTGTCAGTCCAGCCCGGCTGGCCCGGCACGGCATTGCCATGCCGGAGCTGACCGGCCGGATCGTCACGGACGACGTGACGACCCTGCGCCGCAAGCTGTTCGGCTCGCTGGTGGCCGGGGCGCTGGCGGGTACGGCGGGTTCGGGCGCGGCATTGCGCGCGGCGCTGGAGGCGGTCGTACCGGATCTGCCGGGCACCGTGGATCTCGCCGCACTGCGCGAGGAGCCGCTGCCCACGAAGGCGTTGACGTTGATGCGGCTGTCGCCGGGGACGCCCGGGGATCAGTGGGCGGAGCTGCCCAATCCGCTGATCACCGAGGTGTTCTGACCGGTGGTGCGACACATGTTCTGACAGGGGTTCTGATCTCGTTTGAAGCGGAACACCTCTGATCAATAGGATCCGCCGATGATCAGAACACAACGGCTGGCGGCCGGGGTCTGCGCCCTGCTCGCCGCGCTCACGGCCGGGATAGCCTTCCCGGCCGGGGCGGTCGCCGACGAGACCACCGCCACCGCTCCGAAAGTCGATCTCGTGATCGACGTCAGCGGCTCGATGCGGGCGAAGGACATCGACGGCCAGTCGCGGATGGCCGCGGCGAAGCAGGCCTTCAACGAGGTGCTGGACGCAACGCCCGAGGAGGTCCAGCTCGGTATCCGCACCCTCGGCGCCAACTACCCGGGCGACGACCGCAAGACGGGCTGCAAGGACACCGCGCAGCTCTACCCGGTCGGCCCGCTGGACCGCACCGAGGCCAAGACGGCGGTGGCGACCCTGACGCCCACCGGCTGGACGCCGATCGGCCCCGCCCTGCTGAAGGCGGCCGAGGACCTGGACGGCGGCGAGGGCTCCAAGCGCATCGTGCTGATCAGCGACGGCGAGGACACCTGCGCGCCGCTCGACCCGTGCGAGGTGGCCCGGGAGATCGCCGCCAAGGGCATCGGCCTGACCATCGACACGCTCGGCCTGGTCCCGAACACCAAGCTGCGGCAACAGCTCAGCTGCATCGCCGAGGCCACCGGTGGGACGTTCACCTCGGTCGAGCACACCGACGAACTCGCCGACAAGGTCAACCAGTTGGTGGACCGGGCGGCCGATCCGGTGGTGACGCCGGTCGCGACGACGGGCGCGGACCAGTGCGCGAAGGCGCCGACGCTGAACTCCGGTCTGTACACGGACCGCGAGGAGTTCGGGCAACAGCGCTGGTACCGCGTGAAGGTCCCGCACGGCTGGGAACTGCGCGCCTCGGTGAGCGTCGCGGCCGACCGTGAGGTGAACCCGTCGTACGGGCTGCTGCTGCGCGCGACGACCGAGGGCGGCCGGGAGATCGTCCGCGGCGAGGCGGCGGGCAACGGCCGTACCGATGTGATCTCGACCGGGCTGCGCTACCCGAAGGCCGAGGCGGAGGACACGGAGGGCGAGGTCGCGCCCGAGACCGTCTGCCTCCAGGTCACGCACTCCTTCTCACCGGCCAGTGGCGTGAAGACCACTCCCGGTCTGCCGCTCGAAGTGACCATCGACGTCGTGCACGGGCCGGACGGGTCGAGCGACGTGGCCTCCTTCGGCCTCGGACGCGGCTGGTGGCTGCTCGGCGCACTGATCCTCACCGGCTTCCTCGCCGGTCTCGTCTGGGGCTGGCTGTCGCGCTGGCGGGTAGCGGTCTGGAGGACCAACTGATGCGGATCACACGCGTGTTGAGCGCCGCGGCGCTGATGCTCGGGCTGGCGGTCACCCCGGCGGTCGCCGACTCCTCGCCGTCACCGAGCGCGTCGGAGGACGGCGGCGCGCCGACCCAGGCGGGCACCTCCTTCCGTACGGCGACCGAGATCGAGCAGGGGCAGACGGCCACCGCGAGCGCCTCCACGGGCGACTACCTGTACTGGTCGTTCCCCGCGGACGCCGGACAGCGCCCCACCGTCCACGCGACGGTGAAGCTGCCGGACACGCACGCCGCCGAGACCTGGCAGATCGACGTGTACGACGGCCTGCGGCGCCGCCAGTCCTGCCAGTACGGGGCACAGACGCGCACGGCCGCGGCGGACGCCGCCACCGTCGAGCCGACGTGTGTGCTGCGCACCGTCCGCGCCTGGTCGGAACCCTGGGCCAACGACCCGCTGCCGGGCACGTACTACATCCGGCTGACGGTCGTGAACCTGGCCACCTCCGACCTCGGTCTGCCGGTCGACGCCGAGGTCCGGGTCGACTCCGAGGACCTCGGCGGGGCGGCGGCGGTGGACGGCTCGCTGGCTCAGCCGCTGGTGCCGGGGGCCGGAGCCATCTCCCAGGGCGATGAGGAGGAGTCGACCAAGGAGGCGCTGCTCGCGAGCCTTGAACCCAGCGGCGGCTGGGCGTCCGGCTGGTGGTCCGACCGATGGGTGTGGACCGCGATCGGCGGCGTGCTGGCCGCGCTCGCGGGGATCGGCGGGTACGCGCTGACACGCGGGGCGGGTCGGCCGTCGCGAGTGCCGCCAGCGGCCTGACGGTCAGTCGAAGCGACCTAGGCGTCAAGGACGCGAAGGCCCGCCGTACTTGGTCGTACGGCGGGCCTTCGGCCGCTCGGATGTCACGCGGGTAGCTGCTCAGATGTCACGCAGGGCCTTGGCCAACGTCCCGTCACCGGTCACCTCGATACGACCGCCCCGTATGGCATCGCTCAGGCTCAACTCACCTCGTGCGAACGCCTCACACGTCCCGGAACCCAGGACCAGCCGCGCGTCGGGCTCCCCAGGAGCGGGCCCGTCGCCGTAGACCGGACCGTCCTCGGCACCGACGTACAGATGGAAGTCGCCCTCGTCCAGCCGGACTTCGACGAGCCCCTCCCCCACCCCGCCTTCCCGCAGGGATCGCAGCAGCGGCAGCGTGAACCAGTGCGCGCGCACCGCGTCGGTGGGCCGCCGCTCGCCGAGCTCCGCCTGGCCCCACGTCCCCAGTGCCTGGAGGACGGGCAGCAACTCCCGCCCCCGCGAGGTGAGTTCGTACACGAACGCCGCGCCGGGGGGCGGCAGCCGGCGCCGCGTGCTGAGCCCGTCCTGCTCCATGTCCTTCAGCCGTGAGGCCAGTACGTCCGTGCTCACGCCCGGCAGATCGGCGTGCAGGTCGGTGTAGCGCCGCGGCCCGGCCAGCAGCTCCCGGACAATCAGCAGGGTCCAGCGGTCGCCGACGAGGTCGAGCGCGCGGGCGGCGGAACAGTACTGGTCGTAGCTTCGGCGAGGTGACATGCGACGCAGTCTAGACATGTTGTTGGACTTTCCAAGCTCGAACTTGGTAAAACCAAGTAACACACGAAACCGGAGGGGCGAGCGCGCATGGAGTTCCGGCAGTCGAGCAAGCTGAGCGAGGTCTGTTACGAGATCCGCGGCCCGGTGATCGAGCACGCGAACGCGCTGGAGGAGGCGGGCCACAGCGTGCTGCGCCTGAACACCGGCAACCCCGCGCTCTTCGGCTTCGAGGCGCCGGAGGAGATCCTCCAGGACATGATCCGGATGCTCCCCCAGGCGCACGGCTACACCGACTCGCGCGGCATCCTCTCCGCCCGCCGGGCCGTGGCCCAGCGGTACCAGACGCTGGGCCTGGAGGTCGGCGTCGACGACGTCTTCCTCGGCAACGGCGTGTCCGAGCTGGTCTCCATGGCCGTACAGGCGCTGCTCGAGGACGGCGACGAAATCCTCATCCCCGCCCCGGACTTCCCGCTCTGGACGGCGGTGACGACCCTCGCCGGCGGCAAGGCGGTCCACTACCTGTGCGACGAGCAGGCCGACTGGTACCCCGACCTGGACGACATGGCATCGAAGATCACGGACCGCACGCGCGCCGTGGTCATCATCAACCCGAACAACCCGACCGGCGCGGTCTACCCCAAGGAGATCCTGGAGGGCATCCTCGACCTCGCCCGCCGGCACGGCCTGATGGTGTTCGCCGACGAGATCTACGACCAGATCCTGTACGACGACGCGGTCCACCACTCGGTCGCCGCCCTCGCCCCCGACCTGGTGGTCCTCACCTTCTGCGGCCTGTCGAAGACGTACCGGGTGGCGGGCTTCCGCTCCGGCTGGCTCGTCGTGACGGGTCCGAAGCAGCATGCGAAGGACTACCTGGAGGGCCTGACGATGCTGGCCTCCATGCGGCTGTGCGCCAACGCGCCCGCCCAGTACGCCATCCAGGCCGCGCTCGGGGGCCGCCAGTCCATCCGCGAGCTGACCATGCCGGGCGGGCGGCTGCACGAACAGCGCAACGTGGCCTGGGAGAAGCTCAACGAGATCCCCGGTGTGTCGTGTGTGAAGCCGAAGGGCTCGCTGTACGCGTTCCCGCGCCTCGACCCCAAGGTGTACAAGATCCACGACGACGAGAAGTTCGTCCTGGACCTGCTGCTGCGGGAGAAGATCCAGGTGGTGCAGGGCACGGGCTTCAACTGGCCCACGCCGGATCACTTCCGGATCCTGACCCTCCCGTACGCGGAGGACCTGGAGGCGGCGATCGGGCGGATCGGGCGATTCCTGAGCGGGTATCGGCAGGCCTGAGCGGGTATCGGCAGGCCTGAGCGGGTGTCGGCAGGCCTGAGCGGGTGTCGGCAGGCCTGAGCGGCAGTCGGCAGATGTGACCGCGCCGGGGTGGGTATGACCCGTCCATGAGCACCCGCCCCCTTCTGCTCCTCGACGTGGACGGCCCCCTCAACCCCTTCCGCGCCCCGTTCCTCCGCCATCGCGGCTACGTGACCCGGCGGCTGCATCCGGCCAACTGGTCGGCCCGGCAGACACCGGGGTCCCGGCGGCTGCGCCGCGGGCTGCGGGTCCGGTTGCACCCGGGGCACGGGGCGCGGCTGCTGGCACTGCCGTACGACTTGGCGTGGGCGACCACCTGGCAGCACCAGGCCAACGAGATGATCGCGCCGGTGGTCGGGCTGCCCGGTGATCTGCCGGTCATCGAATGGCCCGAACTGTTCGGGAAGGATCCCGAGGGGCTGTACTGGAAGACCCGGCACGTGCTGGCGTGGGCGGCGGGACGGCCCTTCGTCTGGGTCGACGACATGGTCACCGATCTCGACGTGCGGCATGTCGCGGCCCACCACGACGCGGCCGCGCTGCTGCTGACGGTCGACGCGCGCAGGGGGCTGCGGGAGCGTGATTTCGCGGAGTTGGAGCGCTGGGCTCATAGCCTGTGACGCATGGGTGATCTCTTTCTCGTCCGGCACGGGGAGACCGAGTGGTCGCGGTCCGGCCGGCACACGGGCTCGACGGACGTGCCGCTCACCGAGCACGGACGGGAAGAGGCGCGGCGGCTGGTGCCGTTGATCCGGTCGCATCGGATCGGGGCCGCGTTCGTCAGCCCGTCGCAGCGGGCGCGGGAGACGGCGGAGCTGATCGGGGTGCGGGACGCCCGCGTCGACGCCGATCTGCGGGAGTGGGACTACGGCGGGTACGAGGGCGTCACCACCGTGCAGATCCAGCGGGAGCGGCCCGGGTGGTTCCTGTTCACGGACGGGGTCGCGCCCGGGCCGCCGGCCCACCCCGGGGAGAGCCCGGAGCAGGTCGGGGAGCGTGCCGACCGGGTGCTCGGCAGGGTGGACGCCGCCCTCGCGAACACGGAGGGCGTCGTCCTGCTGATCGCCCACGGGCACTTCCTGCGGGTGCTCACCGCCCGTCGCCTCGGGCTGGCGCCTGCGCACGGGGCCCTCTTCCAGCTGGCCACGGGCGCGCTGTGCCGGCTCGGCACCGAGCACGGGCGGCCGGTGATCGCCGGCTGGAATGTCAGACCCCCGGCGTAGCCTGCGAAGCGGGTGAGACCCCACGCAGGAAGGAACACGCCGTGACCCGACCGCCGACCGCCGCGCAACGGCGTGTCATCGACGCCGCCGATCCCGTGACCGGGCGGCTCAGAGGTACGGAGACGCAGCTCGCGGCGTTGGTGAAGCGAGGGCTCGCCTTCCGGCACCCGCGGCCGCCGCACGATCACTTTCTGACGCCGGCGGGGCATCGCATACGGGAGGCGGAGGCGACGGCGCCGCAGGAACCTCAGGAGGCTCCTGCGGCCACCGGTGTCTTCGCCGCGCGCATCGGCGGTGAGGAGGACGCGCCGGAGGCGGGCCCGGCCCGGGTGCGTGAGGTGCACAGCGCCTGGCAGGGGCTGCTGGAGCTGCGCCGGATGACCCATCGGGACGGGGCCGTGGACCGGCCGTGCGGCTGGGAGCGTACGCATCTGGTGCAGGCCGCCGCGCTCGCTCTGGAGGCGGCCGGGCATCGTCCGGCCGAGCGGGACTCCGAGGACGGCTACCGGGTACGAGCGACCCCGCAGCCGGAGGCCGTCGCGGTGCACGAGCCGGACGGCGCGCGACTGCGGGCCTGCGCGGCCACCCTGGAAAAAGCGGGGTGGCAGGTCGGCGAGCACGCCGAGCCTCGTACAAGAGCGCGCTATCTGCTGGCATCCCCGCGCCGGGCATGACGGGCATGCCAAGATCGGTGCACAGGGCATCGAGCATGTGAAGGGGAAGCAGTGAGCGAGCCGTTTTCCGTCCGGGTCACCGTCCGCGGCTACGAGACGGATGTGCAGGGGCACGTCAACCAGAGCGTGTACATCAACTACGCGGAGCACGCTCGCTGGTCGTTGCTCCAGGCCGCAGGCATCAGCCAGACGGGCCTTGTGAGCAAGGGGGTGGGCCCCGTCGCCCTGGAGACGACCATCCGCTACAAGCGGGAACTCGTCGCCGGTGACGAGGTCGACGTGACGTGCGCCTTCGAGTGGTCGGGCGGCAAGACGTTCCGTATCCAGCAGACCATCCGCAAGGCGGACGGCACGGTGGCGGCCGAACTCACGGCGGTCGGCGGCCTGCTGGACCTCAAGGAGCGCCGGATGGTGGCCGATCCGCAGGACTACTTCAAGGAACTGGCCACGGACCCGAGCCTGTTCGGGCTCTAGGCCCTGGGGCGCCGGGCCTCAGGCGAACGCCTCCTTGTGGTCCAGCGCCCACTCCCGGTACGTCCGCGCCGGTCGCCCCAGCACATGCGGCACGTCCTCGGTGACGACGGCGTTGCCGCCCTCTTCGATGAAGCGTGCGCCCGCCGTCAGGCTGTCCGCGTAGGCGGCGCCGAGGCCCGCTCCGAGCAGCTGTTCGCGGCGCTGGGCTGCAGTCAGGTGGAGGAGTCGCACCGGGCGGCCGAGGATCTCGCCGAGGACCGCGGCCTGGCCGCCGGCGCTGATGGTCTCGGGGCCGGTCAGGGTGTAGGTGTGCCCGGCGTGGCGTGGGTCCGTCAGCGCGGTCACGGCGACTTCGGCCACGTCCCGCGGGTCGACGACGCCCTGCCTGCCGTCGCTCATCAGGTTGGGCGCCGGGGTGCCGCCGCGGACCGCCTCGCTCCAGGCCAGTGTGTTGGAGGCGAAGGAGGAGGGGCGCAGGATGGTCCACTCCAGGCCGCTCGCCCGGGTGGCCTCCTCGCCGGGCCGGTGCCAGGTGCCGAACCGGCCCAGCCGGGGGTCGCCCGTGCCGATCGTGGAGAGCTTCACGATCCGCCGCACTCCCCCAGAGGGGGTACCCCCGGCCGCCATCGCCGCCTCGACCAGGCCCCGGTCGTACTCGGCGTCGTCCGGGCCGAACACGCCGACCAGGAAGGCAGCCTCCGCGCCCGCCATCGCCGCCTCGACCGAGGCCCGGTCGCGGTGGTGGCCGGGCGCGGTCTCCACACCCGAGGGCACCCGGGCCGCCGCGGGGTCCCGGGTCAGGGCGCGCACCTTCTCGCCGCGCGCCGCGAGCTGTCGTACCACTTCACTGCCGATGGTGCCGGTGGCACCCGTGACGAGGATCATGTCCACCACGATGGGCGGCGGACGGCGCCGGACTCTTGGAAAATCCGGCACGGTTCACGGGCCCGGGCGGCCGTGTGCCGCGCGTACGGTGGACGGGTGACGAACGCCGTGCACCGACAGGTACTGCCCACACCCGAGGCGCTGCGCCCGTGGGTCGCGGACATCGGGACCGTGTCGGTGGACGAGGAGGCGGCGGAGCCGTACGTCCAACTCCCCGACGCCACCACGAAGGTGGTCATCCGGGTCGGGGCGGACGGCCGCCGCAGCACCCTCGTCGTCGGCCCGCGCACCCGCGCCTCGTACCACCGGGGCAAGCGGTTCGCCGCCTGCCTCGAACTGCGGCTGGCGCCCGGCACCACCCGACCCCTGCTCGGCGTCCCGGCGGCCGATCTCGTGGGCCACGCGCTGCCGCTGCACGAGCTGCCCGCCGAACCCGCCCGCCGACTGGCCCGCGAACTGCGGGACATGGCGCCGGAGCAGGTGGTGCCGCATCTGGCACAGGCGCTCCCCGACCGGCTGTCCGCCGTCGCGGACCCCTCACGCACCGCTCTGCTGCGGGCCGGTGCCGACGCGCTGTCGATGCGAACCGGCCGCGTTCCCGGGCAGGTGCAGGACGTGGCGCGCGAACTGGCCGTCAGCGAGCGGCAGTTGCGCAACCTTTTCGCCGAGGGCGTCGGTCTCTCCCCCAAGCACTACGCCCGTATCGACCGGGTGCACGCGGTACTGGCCCGGGCCGACGCCATCCCCTGGGCGCAGCTCGCCGTCGCCTCCGGCTACTACGACCAGTCCCACATGACGTCCGACTTCCGCACCCTGATGGGCGTGCCACCCCGTTCGTACTTCACCGGCCGCCTTCCCGACGCCCAGCCGTGCCAGGCCACCGCCCGCCGTTGACGTACGACGACTTCTAGGCCGCCTCCCGCCAGATCGTCATGTCGAGCTGCAGGAAGGCGAGTTCCGGCAGCGCCGTGGACTTCGTCTGGAGCACGAGCAGCGCGATGTCGCCGGAGGAGTGCTTGACGCAGATCTGGCTGCCGTTCGCCGCCCCCGCCAACGGCCAGCGGCGGCGATCGGCACTGGCGAGGAGGAGACGGCACTCGTCGAGGGAAGCCCCCGACGCGCCGAACAGCTGGACGAACACGCTGGTGTCGCTGTCCAGCGCACAGCCGACGTCCTTGCAGTCGAAGCGGATGTCCCCCTTGCGGTCCTCGCGCTGGACCGGCTCCTTGAAGCTCAGCGAGCTCTTCGCGTCCAGCCGCTGGAGGGGGTAGGGGACGGCTTGCGGCGACTTGGACGCGGTCGGGGAAGGCTGTGCCGCGTCCGACGTCCCGTCACCTGCCCCCGACCCGTGCCCGGATGCCGAGGGCGACCCCGCTGACGACTCCGGCGTCGACGACCCTTCGGACTCCTTCGGGCCGGGCGTCGACGGTGCGCCCGCGACCCAGTCACGGAACCTGCCCCCCGCGTCCGAGACCATCCACGCGAAGCCCGACAGCACCAGTACCCCCGCCGTCACGGCCGCGGTCGTGATCAGCGCGGTACGCCCTCTGCGCGTCCGCCGTGCGTCCGGCACCGTCGACTGCGGCTGCGGCTGCGGTCCCGTGACGACCAGCGGTGCCGAGTGCAGCACCCGGGTGGGGTCGGGAACCGGCGACGGCACCGGGGACGGCACCGTCACCTCCGGCCCCGTGACCTCCCGCCATACGGCCGGGCCAGCGCCCGCGTCGGCGTCCGTGCCCAACCCCTGTCGGCACCACTCCACGACCTCCGCCAGTGTGGCCCGCTCCTCCCGATCGGTGACCAGGCATCGGGCGATCAGCCGACGGAGCTGCTCGGGCAGCGGGGACAGGTCGGGTTCCTGATGCACGATCCGGTAGAGCACGGTGGCCGCGGGACCGTCCCCGTACAGCGGCCGGCCCAGCGCCGCGAACGCCGCCGTCTGGCCGAGCGCGAAGACGTCGGTGGCCTCCGTGACCTCATCCGCGGTCGCCTGCTCGGGGGCCATGAACTGCGGCGTGCCGACGGCGAAGCCGGTCGCCGTGTGGGATGTGGCGTCCGCGGCCAGCGAGATGCCGAAGTCGATCACGCGCGGCCCGTCGGCGGCCAGCAGCACGTTCGACGGCTTCAGGTCCCGGTGCACGATGCCCGCACCATGGATGGCCTGCAGTGCCTCGGCCACCCCCGCCACCAGCCACAGCACCGCGGGCACCGGCAGCGGACCACGGCGGGCGACGGCCTCCGCCAGGGACGGCCCGGGCACGTACAGCGTGGCCAGCCAGGGCGGTACGCCGTCCGCGTCGGCGTCGATCAGCTCGGCGGTGTACGCGCCCCGGACCCGCCGGGCCGCCTCCACCTCCCGGCGGAACCGGCGCCTGAAGTCCGGGTCGTCGGCCAGCTCCGGCCGCACCACCTTGATCGCCACGGGCCGGCCGCCTTGCGTGTGCGACAGATAGACCCGGCCCATGCCACCCGCGCCGAGCCGGGCGGCGAGGCGATAGCCGGCCACGACGGGCGGATCGTCCGCCTGCAGTGGCTGGAACACCTCGGTCGCGTTGTTCATCGGCCCGCTTCCCCCTCATCCCCTGAACCCCGGGTCAACCATGAGTTGACCGAGGCAGAAGCCTAAGCGGAATTCGGGTGCGGAAAGTCCCGGACACCTGGGATGCTCCCGCTCCATGGCCGCACGACGCATCAGACCCAGCCTCTACATCTCCGTCGACATCGAGGCCGACGGCCCGATCCCGGGTCCGTACTCGATGCTGAGCCTCGGCGCGGCGGTCGCCGGGGTCCAGGACGCCGACGGGTTCACGGCGGCCGACCCCGAGCAGCACACCTTCTATCGCGAACTCCGCCCGATCGGCGAGGAGTTCGTGCCCGAGGCGCTGGCCGTGAGCGGGCTCGACCGCGAGCGCCTCGGGAAGGAGGGCCTCGATCCCGCCCTGGCCCTCGCGCAGTTCACGCGCTGGGTGCGCGAGGTCGGCGGCGACGCGCAGCCGGTGATGTGCGGCTACCCGGCGTCGTACGACTGGACGTTCCTGTACTGGTACTTGATCCGCTTCACCGGGGCGAGCCCCTTCGGCCACTCGGGCTGCCTCGACATGAAGACGCTGTACGCCACCAAGGCCGGGCTGCCCCTGCGTGCGGTGGCCAAGGGCACGATGCCGCGCGAGCTGCTGTCGCGGCGCCGTCACACGCACCATGCGCTGGACGACGCCATCGAGCAGGCCGAGCTGTTCGCCAACCTCATGGGGTGGCCGGGGCCCGGGTCGCCGACCCGGTGATCTCCTCCCCTGCCTCCATGGGGTGGGTGACGTCCTGCGCGTCCCGGCCCTTGCCAAGGTGGTTGAAGACGAGGTTGAGCGCCACCGCCGCCACACAGCCCGTCGAGATGCCCGAGTCCAGGACGATCCGCACCGTCTCCGGGAAGGCGTGGTAGAAGTCCGGCGCGGTGATGGGGACGATGCCGACGGCCAGCGAGACGGCGACGATCAGCACGTTGTTGTCCTTGTCCAGGCCCGCCCGGACGAGAGTCTGAATGCCGCTCGCGGCCACCGAACCGAAGAGGACCACGCCCGCGCCGCCGAGCACCGGGCGCGGTACGACCGCGATGAGCGACGCCGCCATCGGGCACAGGCCCATCAGGACGAGGAAGCCGCCGCCGACGGCGACGACGTACCGGCTGCGGATCTTCGTCATCGCGACCAGGCCGATGTTCTGCGCGAAGGCGCTGCACATGAAGCCGTTGAAGAGGGGGCTGATCGCGGAGCCGAGGGTGTCGGCGCGCAGGCCCGCCGCGATGGTCTTCTCGTCGGCCGGGCGCTCGACGATCTCGCCCAACGCCAGCATGTCGGCCGTCGATTCGGTCATCGAGACCACCATGACCACGCACAGCGAGATGATCGCGGCGAGCTGGAACTGCGGGGCGCCGAAGTGGAACGGGGTCGGGAAGCCGATGACGTCCGCGTCCGCGACGGGGCCGAAGTCCGTGACGCCGAACGGGATCGCGATCAGTGTGCCGGCGACCAGGCCGAGCAGTACGGCGATCTGCTTGACGAAGCCCGTGGTGAAGCGGCGCAGGAGCAGGACGATCAGCAGGGTCCCGGCGGCCAGGCCCAGGTTCGTCGCCGAGCCGTAGTCGTTCGCGGCCGGGTCGGGCCCTTGCGCCCAGTTGAAGGCGACCGGCAGCAGGGAGATGCCGATCAGCGTGATGACCGTCCCCGTCACCACCGGCGGGAAGAAGCGGACGGCCTTGCTGAAGAAGGGGGCCGCCAGGAAGCCGAGCAGGCCGGCGACGATGACCGCGCCGAAGATGATCGGCAGGGCGTCGGACTTGTCCTCGGTGGAGGCGACGACCGCGGTCATGGGGGCGACGCCGGCGAAGGTGACGCCGTTGACGAACGGCAGCCGGGCGCCGATCTTCCAGATGCCGAGCGTTTGGAGGAAGGTGGCGAGGCCCGCGGTGAACAGGCAGGCGCCGGTGAGGAAGGTCAGGTCGGTGGCGGACAGGCCTATGGCCGCGCCGACTATCAGGGGTGGGGCGACGACTCCCGCGTACATGGCGGCCACGTGTTGCAGACCGGTGGTCGCCATTTTCAGGGCGGGGAGTTTCTCGTCCACGGGGTGGGTCGAAACGGGCTGGGCGGACACTGCGGCTCTCCTCCGGTCGGTTAAACGCGTCGGCTCTGACGCGGGTTCAAGGAGGTGGTACGCGGTCGTGCGGGACCGGGGACGGGCCCGTTCTGGGGGAAACGGAGACCGTTCCGGGGCGCACGCGTCCACGCGCGCCCCGGAGACGGCCGCCATGGACCCCGCTCGGGTCCACGGCACCGGTCGGGAGCCGTCCCTCTCGACCGGAGATCTTCAACTGGTCAGGCCTGCGTCAGGCCTGCGCGGCGATCCTCGCCAGCCGCTGTGCCTCTTCCCGCGTCGAGCGGGCGATGGCGTCCTCGTCGGCCGTGAGCAGCCGCCCGTCCTCCACGATCTGCCGGCCGTTCACGAACGACGCCGTGACCGGGGCCGCCGCGCCGAAGACCAGCGCGGTCACCGGGTCGGCGATGGAGGCATGGGCGAGGGTGTCCAGCTTCCACAGCACGAGGTCGGCCAGCTTGCCCGGCTCCAGCGAGCCGATCTCGGCGGCGCGGCCGAGGACCTGGGCACCGCCGTACGTCCCGAGGCGCAGGGCCTGGCGGGCGTTCAGGGCGGCCTCGCGGTGGGCGCCGAGGCGGTTGATGAGCAGGGCGTTGCGCAGTTCGGTGTGCAGCTCGCCGGACTCGTTGGACGCCGTGCCGTCGACGCCGAGGCCGACCGGGACGCCCGCCGCGAGCATGTCGGGGACGCGGGCGATGCCGGCCGCGAGGCGGGCGTTGGAGGACGGGCAGTGGGCGACACCCGTCTTCGTGCGGGCGAAGGCGGCGATGTCGGAGTCGTTCATGTGGACGCAGTGCGCCATCCACACGTCCTCGCCGAGCCAGCCGGTGGACTCGAAGTAGTCGGTCGGGCCCATGCCGAACAGCTCGTGGCAGAACTTCTCCTCCTCCACGGTCTCCGAACCGTGGGTGTGCATGCGCACGCCGAGGCGGCGGGCCAGCTCGGCACCCTGCTTGAGGAGCTCGGTGGAGATGGAGAAGGGGGAGCAGGGGGCGACGGCGACCTGGGTCATCGCGTCGAAGGAGGCGTCGTGGTGCCGCTTGACGGTCTCCTCGGTCCCGGCCAGCGCGCCTTCGAGGGTCTCGACGGCGAAGTCCGGCGGCAGGCCGCCGTCCTTCTCGCTGCGGTCCATGGAGCCGCGGGCGAGGGTGAAGCGGACGCCCATGTCGCGGGCGGCGCCGATGATGGCGCCGGAGAGGTCGCCGGAGCCCTGCGGGTAGACGTAGTGGTGGTCCATGGCGGTGGTGACGCCACCGCGGGCCATCATCGCCAGCGAGCCCTGCGCGGCGGAACGCACCATCTGCTCGTCGATGCGCGCCCACGTCGGGTAGAGGGCGACGAGCCAGTTGAAGAGGTTGTGGTCCGTGGCCAGGCCCCGGGTGATCCACTGGTAGAAGTGGTGATGGGTGTTGACCAGGCCGGGGGTGACCAGGTGCCCGGTGGCGTCGATACGGCGTACGACGTTCTCCAGGCCCTCGGGCGCCTTGCCCGCGCCGAGCGACTCGATGCGGTTGTCCGCGATGACGACGTGGCCCGTGGCGTACTCGGTGTCGTTCGCGTCCACCGTCGCGATCGAACAGTTCTCGATGACGATGCGCTGGGCTGCTGCCATGATTCGCCCCTTTTTCACGGGAGTTGTGCTGAGTTCGGGAGGGCACGGCAGGACCCTGGGGGATTTGAGTACCGCGGCCGGGGAGCCTTCGAAGGCCCGCCCCTCCGGCCGCGGGTGCCGAAATGGAGTTGCTGGCTTACAGGTTGGTGAGGTCCATGGGGATCTTCGCCTCGCAGCCGTCCCGCAGGATGGTGGCCTCGATCAGGCCGTAGGGGCGGTCGGCGGCGAAGTACACCTCGTTGTCGTTCTTCAGCCCGAACGGCTCCAGGTCCACCAGGAAGTGGTGCTTGTTCGGGAGGGAGAAGCGGACCTCGTCTATCTCGCTGCGGTTGTTGATGATCCGCGAACCCATTTGGTACAGGGTCTGCTGGAGCGAGAGCGAGTAGGTCTCGGCGAAGGCCTGGAGCATGTGCTTCTTGGTCTGCTCGTAGGACTTCTCCCAGTTGGGCATCCGCTGCTCGTCGTCGGTCCAGTTGAACCGCCAGCGGCCGGAGACCTGGGTGGCCAGGATGCGGTCGTGCGCCTCCTGGAGCGTCGTGTACTTGTCCTTGACGTAGCCCCAGAACTCGGAGTTGGTCGAGTTCATCACGACGAGGTCCTTGAGGCCGGAGATGACCTCCCACTTCTCACCGTCGTAGGTGATCTGCGTGACCCGCGTCTCCTGGCCCTTGCGGACGAAGGAGTGCTTGACCTCGTCCGCGCCGATGAACTGCGAGTTGGCGTCGGAGGCCGCGATCCGCTCCCAGGCGTACTCCTCGATACGGATCCGGGCCTGGTGGATCGGTTCCTGCGAGGTGACGAAGTGACGGGCGAGGTGGATGCCGAACTGCTCGGCCGACTCGATGCCGTACTCCTTGGCGAACGCGTACACCGTGTTCTTGGTTGTGTCGGTCGGCAGGACGTTGGCGTTCGAGCCGGAGTAGTGGACCTCGTCCATGTCGCCGCTCAGCGCCACGGATACGTTCAGGTCCTTGATGTGATGGGTGGCGCCGTCCCGCGTGATCTTTACGACTCGGTTCTCGGCCTTGCCGTACTGGTTCTGTCCCAGGATCACAGGGCGGGCAGGGCGGGAATTGAGTGTCATGTCTGCTAGCTCCCTCGGTAAACGGAGTAGCCGAACGGGTTGAGCAGCAGCGGCACGTGGTAGTGCTCCCCGGGCTTGACGGCGAAGGTGATCGCCACCTCGGGGAAGAACACGGCACCGCTGTCCCGATTCGCGGGGGCGTCCTGCTGCGCATCGGCTTGCTTCTTCTCGAAATACGGCTCCACCGCGAAGTCGAGCCGTACGTGTGTGGTCCCCTCCGGCAGCGCGGGGAGGTCCTTGCACCGCCCGTCCGCGTCGGTCACGGAGCCGCCGAGCGCCTGCCACTCGGCATCCCGGCCGCTGCGGGCAGAGAGCTGGATGGCGACGCCCTCGGCGGGGCGGCCGATGCTGGTGTCCAGGATGTGCGTGGACACCGAGGCGGTGGTGCTGGTGCTCATGGCTTGGTCAGTCCTCTTCGACGAGTCGGGCGAGCCGGATGCGGTTGATCTTGCCCAGCTCGGTGCGGACGATCTCCCGCTCCTGCTCCGGCGAGTTGCCGATCCGTTCCTTGACCGCGTCGCGCATCTGCTCGCCGGTCCGGCCGGTGGCGCAGATCAGGAAGACGTGGCCGAACTTGTCCTGGTAGGCCAGGTTGAGTTCGAGCATCTCGGCCTTGAGCTCCTCGGAGGCGCCGGCCATGCCGCGCTGCTCCCGGGCCGAGGTCGGGTCGCCCGGCTTGGGGCGGCCGATCGGCGGGTGCCCGGCCATCGCCTCGGCCAGGTCCTCGGCGGTCAGCTCGGCCGTGGCGGCGTCACTGGCGGTGTAGAGGTCGTCGGCGGCGGCGTAGGGGCGGGCGGCGAGCAGTCGCTTCGCCCACGCCGTGGAGGCACACGCCTCAAGGAGGGCGGCGTGGGCCGCGTGCTCCTCCAGGGCGTTGAACCGGGCCAGGCCCGAGGGCGTGGAATTCGACGTCACGGGAGCCTCCGTGGCCGCGAAGGGCCTTCGTACTGAACGGGCGTGCCGATAGCTAACGCCCTACGACGACGAGACGTCAACACTTTGTTGAAAATTCGCGGTAACGAAACCGGGCAGGACGCCTCAGGCGCCCTTCTCACGGTTGAGGTAGTTGTAGACCGTGAAGCGGCTCACCCCGAGCGCGCTCGCCACGGTCTCCACGCCGTGCCGCACGGAGAAGGCGCCGCGCGCCTCGAGTATCCGCACGACCTCCTGCTTGGCCTTGCGGTCCAGGTCGGCCAGCGGCTTGCCCTTCCTGCGCTCCATGGCGGCCAGGATGTGGTCCAGGGAGTCGGCCAGCTGGGGCAGGCGTACGGCGAGGACGTCGGCGCCGCCCCAGGAGAGCACGACGTCCTCGGGGCCGGCCTCGTCCGGCGCGATTATCTCGCCGCCCATGGCGTCGACCAGCGGCTTCACGGCCGCGATGAAGGGCTCCTCGCCGGTGCCGGTCACTGCTCACCCTCCCCGATCACATTGATCTGGAGGGAGATCCGGGTGGCGCCGGCTTCCAGGCTCTTGCGCAGCAGGGCATCCAGGGCGGTGAGCACGGCGTCGGCACCGCCCTCCGCCGTGTTGCCGAACGGGCCGACGTCCACCGCGTCGAGCTCGGCCGCCTCGATGACCTCGCGGGCCACCAGCGCGTGCGCGGGTGCCTCGTCGAGGTCGAACGGCTCGGTCGTGAACTCCACTCTCAATCGCACGCGCTCAACCTAACGCCCGGTGACGCTTTCCGCCGACCCCTCTTGACAAGCTTCGACACACGGCGACAATCTTCCAGTAGGCAGAAACTAACTTCCGCAATATGGAATCTCGACCAACGGAAGGGAGCGCCGGCGACATGGGATTCGCAGAGCAGCGCTTCAACGTCAACCTGTCGATCCTCTTCACGGAACTCCCGCTCCTGGAGCGCCCCGCGGCCGCCGCCGCGGCCGGCTTCACCGCGGTCGAGCTGTGGTGGCCCTGGATCGACTCCCCCACCCCCGAGCAGTCCGAGCTCGACGCCCTGAAGAAGGCGATCGAGGACGCGGGCGTCCAGCTCACCGGCCTGAACTTCTACGCCGGTCAGCTGCCCGGCCCCGACCGTGGCGCCCTGTCGATCCCGGGCGAGGAGTCGGAGAGGTTCCGCGCCAACATCGACGTGGCCGCCGACTTCGCCCGATCCCTGGGCTGCCGCGCGCTCAACGCCCTGTACGGCAACCGCGTCGAGGGCGTGGACCCGGCCGAGCAGGACGCGCTCGCGCTGGAGAACCTGACCCTCGCGGCCCGGGCGGCCGACCGGATCGGCGCGATCCTGCTGATCGAGACCCTCAACAAGCCGGAGTCGCCGCGGTACCCGCTGGTGACCGCCCCGGCCGGCGTCGGCATCGTCGACAAGGTCAACGAGGCGACGGGGCTGGGCAACGCGAAGTTCCTCATGGACCTCTACCACCTGTCCATGAACGGCGAGGACCTGCCGCAGGTGATCGAGCAGTACGCCGCGAAGACCGGCCACGTGCAGATCGCCGACAACCCGGGCCGTGGCGCGCCGGGCACGGGGACGCTGCCGCTGGCGGAACTTTTGGGCCAGCTGCAGAAGGCGGGCTACGAGGGTTGGGTCGGCCTGGAGTACAAGCCGGGCGACCGCCCGAGCGCGGAGGCGTTCGACTGGCTGCCGGTGGAGCTGCGCGCCGCCCGCTGACGGCACCGCCCGCCAGACCCCCGCTTCGACCCTGAACGGGCCTCGTCCTCAAACGCCGGACGGGCTGATTGTCACTGACCGGCGCCACGCAGACCTAGCACAGCAGTATCAGAGAGGTACCCCCATCATGAGCAACCTCGCAGATTCTTCCCACCCGACCCGCCCGGCGATTGCCTGGATCGGCCTCGGCATCATGGGCTCCCCCATGTCCGAGAACCTGATCAAGGCGGGTTACGACGTCACCGGCTTCACCCTGGAGCAGGACAAGCTGGACCGCCTGGCCGCCGCCGGTGGCACGGTCGCCGGTTCGATCGCCGAGGCCGTGAAGGACGCCGACGTCGTCATCACGATGGTGCCGGCCTCCCCGCAGGTCGAGGCCATCTCCTACGGCCCCGACGGCATCCTGGAGAACGCCAGGTCCGGCGCGCTGCTGATCGACATGTCCTCGATCACCCCGCAGACCTCGGTCGACCTGGCGAAGGCCGCCAAGGACAAGGGCATCCGCGTCCTGGACGCCCCCGTGTCCGGCGGTGAGGCCGGTGCCATCGAGGCCGTACTGTCGATCATGGTCGGCGGCGAGCAGGCCGACTTCGACGCCGCGAAGCCGATCCTCGACGCCCTCGGCAAGACCATCGTGCTGTGCGGTCCGCACGGTTCGGGTCAGACCGTGAAGGCGGCCAACCAGCTGATCGTCGCCGTGAACATCCAGGCATGCGCCGAGGCCGTGGTCTTCCTGGAGAAGTCAGGCGTGGACCTGAAGGCGGCGCTGGACGTCCTCAACGGCGGCCTGGCCGGCTCGACGGTGCTGACGCGGAAGAAGGACAACTTCCTGAACCGGGACTTCAAGCCCGGCTTCCGTATCGACCTGCACCACAAGGACATGGGCATCGTCACGGACGCCGCCCGCAACGTCGGCGCCGCCCTTCCGGTCGGTGCCGTGGTCGCCCAGCTGGTCGCGTCCCTGCGCACGCAGGGCGACGGCGGCCTGGACCACTCGGCCCTGCTGCGGGCCGTGGAGCGCCTCTCCGGCGCCCAGGTCTGACGCCGGAGAGATCCGCCAGAAACTTCCGGGCCGCGGCGCCGCTGACACTTGTCCTGTCGCGCCCAGGCGTCGCCGCGGCCCGGAATCACCTTCAACAAACCGTTGATTTCACTTCAACAAACTGTTGACGTCCGATCTCCCCACTCCTACGCTCCACAAAGCGGAAACAGTTTTCCGCTGACACCCGCACGGAAGGTCCACGATGTCGAAGCGCGTGCTCACCACCGAGTCCGGCGCCCCGGTCGCCGACAACCAGAACTCAGCCTCCGCCGGCGTCGGCGGCCCGCTCCTGCTCCAGGACCAGCACCTCCTGGAGAAGCTGGCGCGCTTCAACCGCGAGCGCATTCCGGAGCGCGTGGTGCACGCCCGGGGCTCCGGCGCGTACGGCCACTTCGAGGTGACCGACGACGTCACCGGCTTCACCCACGCCGACTTCCTGAGCGCGGTGGGCAAGCGGACCGAGGTGTTCCTGCGCTTCTCGACCGTGGCCGACAGCCTGGGCGGTGCGGACGCGGTCCGCGACCCGCGCGGCTTCGCGGTCAAGTTCTATACGGAAGAGGGCAATTACGACCTCGTCGGGAACAACACCCCGGTGTTCTTCATCAAGGACCCGATCAAGTTCCCCGACTTCATCCACTCGCAGAAGCGCGACCCGTTCACGGGCCGTCAGGAGCCCGACAACGTCTGGGACTTCTGGGCGCACGCCCCCGAGGCCACGCACCAGGTGACCTGGCTGATGGGCGACCGCGGCATCCCGGCGTCGTACCGCCACATGAACGGCTACGGCTCGCACACCTACCAGTGGACGAACGCCGAGGGCGAGGCCTTCTTCGTCAAGTACCACTTCAAGACGAACCAGGGCATCCGCTGCCTGAGCGCCGAGCAGGGCGCCGAGCTCGCGGGCAAGGACGCCAACTCCCACCAGACGGACCTGCTCCAGGCCATCGAGCGGGGCGTGCACCCGTCCTGGACGCTCTACGTCCAGCTGATGCCGGCGGCCGAGGCGGCCGACTACCGCTTCAACCCGTTCGACCTCACCAAGGTCTGGCCGCACAAGGACTACCCGCTGCAGCGCGTGGGCCGGCTGGTCCTGGACCGCAACCCGGACAACGTCTTCGCCGAGGTGGAGCAGGCCGCGTTCTCCCCGAACAACTTCGTGCCGGGCATCGGCCCCTCCCCCGACAAGATGCTCCAGGGCCGCCTGTTCGCCTACGCGGACGCCCACCGCTACCGCCTGGGCGTCAACCACACCCAGCTGGCCGTCAACGCGCCCAAGGCGACCGTGGCCGACAACTACGGCCGTGACGGCCTCATGGCGACCAACTCCCAGGGCCGCGCGGCGAAGAACTACGAGCCGAACTCCTACGACGGCCCGGTGGAGACCGGCCGCCCGCTGTCGGCCCCGCTGGCGGTGACCGGCCACACCGGCACCCACGAGGCGCCCCTGCACACCAAGGACGACCACTTCTTCCAGGCCGGCGAGCTGTACCGGCTGATGTCGGCCGAGGAGAAGTCCCGGCTGATCGCGAACATCGCCGGTGGCCTCTCCCAGGTCTCCCGCGACGACGTGATCGAGAAGAACCTGGCCCACTTCCACGCCGCCGACCCGGAGTACGGCAAGCGCGTGGAGGAGGCGGTCCGCGCCCTGCGCGAGGACTGAACCCCAAGGCGGCGTCCGTCTCCTGACGGTAAGTCATAAGACGGACGCACCGCCCGCGCCGCACGGCCGAGCGACCCGGATGAGGGGTGGTCGCTCGGACGGGGGCACGGGCAACGCGAGGACCGCGGCGGCGTGCGAGCCAGTGCGGTGGTGAAGGTCCCGGCCTCCTTCTTCGACCTGAGGGAAGGAGCCCCCGGTGCCGTCGCAACCGCCGCGGTCCCGAGCCCCCAAGACCCCGTCCGGCGGCGCGAACGTCCTGTCGCGCCCAGCCTCGCACCGTCGGACGGCCACAACCGAAGACCTCACCGGCTGAAGAGCGCCGGGTACGGACGGTCCCGTACCCGGCGCTCTTCGGCGTCTTCCGAGTCGGACTCAGGGGTCGGACAGGGCGCGGTAGCTTGGCCGTATGCCTTCCGTACTGGTTGTCGGTTACGACCCGCAGGCGATACCCGGCGTCGACGCGCAGGCCCTTCGGGCGGCGCTGGACAAGGAGTTGGCCCGGTTCGGCGAGCACGGCATCGACGCGGCCATGACGCTGGTCGTGTTCGACGAGTCGGCCGAGCCCACCCTCGTCGCGTCCTTGGTCGAGCGTCCGTGGGACGTGGTGGTCGTCGGGGGTGGCATCCGCAAGACGGAGCAGTTGCTGCCGCTCTTCGAGCAGATCGTGAACCTGATCCGACGCCATGCGCCCCAGGCCGCCATCGCGTTCAACACCAGTGGCGGGGACAGTGTCGAGGCGGCCCGGCGCCGGCTCTGAGGCACGGAACCCTCAAATCAACCTCTGAACACACGTCGGGGGGCTTCAACCCACCCCTGCCGTGGGCACATTCTGTTCACGCGAGGCCCGCCGACACGGGGGCGGCGGGCCTCGCGACGGGGGACACGGAAAACGGGGGAAACGCAAGACGGGGGACACGAAAGGGGCGGCCCAACCTCTCGGTTGGACCGCCCCTCGGTGCAGCGAGACGCGTCAGACCTTCAGCGTCTTGATCGACGTAGGCGCGTGCTCCGGCTCCGTGGCGATCTCCTCGAACTCCACCACATTGCTGATGTCGTTCGTCGTCGACATGGAGATGTTGGTGACCCGCTCCAGGATCGCCTCGACGACGACCGGCACCTGGTGCTCGGCGGCGAGCTTCTTGGCCTGCTCCAGGGCGGCGCCCAGCTCGTTCGGGTCGGTCACCCGGATCGCCTTGCAGCCGAGGCCCTCGGCGACCTTGACGTGGTCGACGCCGTACACGCCCAGCTCGGGCGAGTTGATGTTCTCGAACTCCAGCTTGACCTGGAAGTCGATGTCGAACGCCCGCTGCGCCTGGCGGATCAGGCCCAGGTAGGAGTTGTTGACCAGGACGTGGACGTACGGGATCTTGTGCTGCGCGCCGACCGCCAGCTCCTCGATCATGAACTGGAAGTCGTAGTCGCCGGACAGGGCGACGACCTGCGCCTCCGGATCGGCCTTGGCGACGCCCAGCGCGGCCGGGATCGTCCAGCCGAGCGGGCCCGCCTGGCCGCAGTTGATCCAGTGCCGCGGCTTGAAGACGTGCAGCATCTGGGCGCCGGCGATCTGGGAGAGGCCGATGGTGGAGACGTACCGAGTCTGAGGGCCGAAGGCCTTGTTCATCTCCTCGTAGACGCGCTGCGGCTTGATCGGGATGTCGTCGAAGTGCGTACGGCGCTGGAGAGTCGCCTTCCTCTCCTGGGCGGAGGCCGCCCAGGCCGAGCGGTCGGGCAGCTTGCCCGCCGCCTTCAACTCCCATGCCACCTCGACGAACAGCGCAAGGGCCGCCTTCGCGTCCGACGCGATGCCGTAGTCCGGGGCGAAGATCTTGCCGATCTGGGTGGGCTCGACGTCGACGTGGACGAACTTCCGGCCGGCCGTGTAGACGTCCAGCTTGCCGGTGTGGCGGTTGGCCCAGCGATTGCCGATGCCGAGGACGAAGTCGGACTCCAGGAAGGTCGCGTTGCCGTAGCGGTGCGAGGTCTGCAGGCCGACCATGCCGGCGTTGAGCTCGTGGTCGTCGGGCAGCAGGCCCCAGCCCATCAGGGTCGGGACGACCGGGGTTCCGGTCAACTCGGCGAACTCGACGAGGAGTTCGGCGGCGTCGGCGTTGATGACACCGCCGCCGGCGACGATCAGCGGGCGCTCGGACGCGTTCAGCATCCCGATCGCCTTCTCGATCTGGGCGCGGCTCGCGGCGGGCTTGTAGACCGGGAGCGGCTCGTACGTCTCCGGGTCGAACTCGATCTCCGTCAGCTGGACGTCGATCGGCAGGTCGATCAGGACCGGACCGGGACGGCCGGAGCGCATCAGGTGGAACGCCTGCTGGAACACGCCGGGGACCTGCGCCGCCTCCAGGACGGTCACCGCCATTTTGGTGACCGGCTTGGCGATCGAGGCGATGTCGACGGCCTGGAAGTCCTCTTTGTGGATCACGGCGGTCGGCGCCTGGCCGGTGATGCACAGGATCGGGATGGAGTCACCGATCGCGGAGTACAGGCCGGTGATCATGTCGGTGCCGGCGGGGCCGGACGTGCCGATGCAGACGCCGATGTTGCCCGGGTGCGTGCGGGTGTAGCCCTCGGCCATGTGCGAGGCGCCCTCCACATGGCGGGCGAGGGTGTGGTGGATCCCCCCGGAGGCCTTGAGCGCCGCGTAGAAGGGGTTGATCGCCGCGCCCGGCACGCCGAACGCGTTGCTGACGCCCTCGCGCTTGAGGATCTCGACTGCCGCTCGGGCAGCGGTCATACGAGCCATTGAGTACTCCTGCTTCGGCTGTCGGATTCGCACTCCCGTCGCGCCCCGCGGTGAGCAATTCCGTGACGATGACATCCCCGCGATCCGAACTTATTCCGTATCGCGGAAATTGTTTTCTACTATCTGGAAGCAATGTAGGTGGGCTGGTGAAGACCGTCAAGGGGCGGACAACCGGGCCCTGCCTGGAGGACGATGGGTGCGCTGTCCGATGCGAGGTCGTCCTGGAGTGGGCCATGTCCGAGAGCGTGTCGGTGCGCTGCCCGGCCTGCCGGCGCGAGCATCACTACGAGGCACCCGCCTATCCGTGTGAGTGCGGGGCGCCCGTCGCACCGGCGCTGGACCCGCACCGGACGGCGACGGCCATCACCCATCGCACGTGGGACGACGAATG
The DNA here is from genome assembly GCF_028736035.1 of Streptomyces sp. T12. Classification (NCBI taxonomy): domain Bacteria; kingdom Bacillati; phylum Actinomycetota; class Actinomycetes; order Kitasatosporales; family Streptomycetaceae; genus Streptomyces; species Streptomyces sp. T12. The sequence continues at coordinate 8,745,994 of NZ_CP117866.1, read as the reverse complement.
GGTCGGCGTGCGCTGCACGGCCTGCGGCCGGGAGAACGAGTGGCCCCGCCCGGAGCTGGGCTGCCCCTGCGGGACGGTGCTGCGCGTACCGGTGGCGGGGACGGACACGGGTTCGGCGCAAGAGGCGGACACGGGCCCGGCACCCCGGAAGGCGCCCGCCGCACGCCGTGTCTTCCAGCCCGTCACGATCCGCACCGCGCGCGACGCGGTCACGGCAGCCGCCGTCTATCTGCGCTGGCTCGGCTACCGGGACATCCGCCGCGCCGACCAGCGGCCCCCGACCGGTATCGGCATCGCCGCCCACGGCCTGCTCGCCCAGGTCGACCCGACCGTACGTCCGGCCTCGCTGCGGGACGTGGAGTGCCTGTGGCTGACGGCCATGACGGAGTCCGCCGCCTGCGTCTACTTCTCCCTCGCCGGATACGCCCCCGACGCCCGCGCCCGCGCCGACACCCTCGGCGTCCCCCTGTTCGTCCTCGACCTCACGGGCACGCCCCAGCCGGTCAACACCCTCGCCGACGAACTGGACGCGACGGGGGCCCGGTAATCCGCTCGCGCCCGGCGCGGCCACCGGCAGAGACTCGGCACATGCGCATCCGCCCCGCCACGCCCGACGAGCTCCCGGCCCTCCAGGACATCGAGCGCGCCGCAGGAGCCGCCTTCCGCGACCTCGGCATGGCGGCGATCGCCGACGACGAGCCGCCGGCCCTGGACGTCCTGGAGCACTACCGCCGGGCCGGTCGCGCCTGGGTCGCCTGCGACGACGGCGACCGCCCGGTCGGCTATCTGATCTGCGAACCCGTCGACGGCGCCCTGCACATCGAGCAGGTCTCGGTGCACCCGGACTGCGCGCACCGCCGCCTGGGCCGCACCCTTCTCGCGTACGCCGCCGACCGCGCCCGCGAGGAGGGCCTGACCGCTCTCACCCTGACCACCTTCACCGAGGTCCCGTGGAACGCGCCGTACTACGAACGCCTCGGCTTCCGCGTCCTGGACGAGGCCGAGCTCACTCCGGGGCTACGGAAGATCCGCGCCCACGAGGCGGAACTCGGCCTCGACCGATGGCCACGGGTCTGCATGCGCCGCGGCTAGCCTCAGCGGGCGCCGTACTTCTCCCGCAGCTCCACCTTCCGCACCTTCCCGGACACCGTCATCGGGAAGGAGTCGAGAACCTGCAACCGGCTCGGGATCTTGTAGTGCGCCAGCCGCCCGTCGCAGAAGGCCCGCAGCTCCTCCAGCGTCAGCGGATCGGCCGAGTCGCGCGCGATGACGCAGGCCAGCACCTCCTCGCCGTAGCGCTCGTGCGGCACCCCGACGACCTGGACGTCCGCGATCTTGGGGTGGGCGTACAGGAACTCCTCGATCTCGCGCGGGTAGATGTTCTCGCCACCCCGGATGATCATGTCCTTGATGCGGCCGACGATCTCGACGTAGCCGTCCTCCCGCATCGTCGCGAGGTCACCGGTGTGCATCCAGCGCCCGGGGTCGACGGCCTCGGCGGTCTTCTCGGGCTCGTTCCAGTAGCCGAGCATCACGCTGTAGCCGCGGGTGCACAGCTCCCCCGCCTTGCCCCGCGGCTGGGTCACGCCGGTCGCCGGGTCGACGATCTTCACCTCGATGTGCGGCAGCACGCGGCCGACCGTGCCGGTGCGGTGTTCCAGGTCGTCGTCGCGGCGGGTCTGCGTGGAGACGGGCGAGGTCTCCGTCATGCCGTAGCAGATCGACACCTCGGCCATGTGCATCTCGGTGACCACCCGCTTCATCACCTCCACCGGGCAGGGCGAGCCCGCCATGATCCCGGTGCGCAGGGAGGAGAGGTCGTACGACGCGAAGTCGGGGTGGTTCAGCTCCGCGATGAACATGGTCGGTACGCCGTACAGGGAGGTGCAGCGCTCCTGCTGGACGGCCTCCAGCGTGGCCTTCGGGTCGAAGGACGGGGCCGGGATGACCATGCAGGCGCCGTGGGAGGTGGCGGCCAGATTGCCCATGACCATGCCGAAGCAGTGGTAGAAGGGCACGGGGATGCACACCCGGTCCTGCTCGCTGTAGGCGATCGACTCCCCCACGAAATAGCCGTTGTTGAGGATGTTGTGGTGGGAGAGGGTGGCCCCCTTGGGGAAGCCCGTCGTACCCGACGTGTACTGGATGTTGATCGGGTCGTCGCAGGACAGCTCCTCGTACGCAACCGGCGTTCCCCGCGCGATCAGCGCCTCCCAGCTCGGGTCCCCGATGTACACGGTCTCCCGCAGCTGCGGGCACTTGCCGTGCACCTGCTCGACCATCGCCCGGTAGTCGCTCGTCTTGTGGCTGAGGGACGCGAAGAGCAGCGAGATCCCGGCCTGGTTGAGGACGTATTCGACCTCGTGGGTGCGATAGGCCGGGTTGATGTTCACCATGATCGCGCCGATGCGGGCCGTGGCGTACTGCACCAGCACCCACTCGGGACAGTTGATCGCCCAGATGCCCACCCGGTCGCCCTTGGCGACCCCGCTCGCGAGCAGCGCGTACGCCAACTCGTCGACGTCGGCGGCGAACCGGGCGTACGTCCAGCGCCGCCCGGACGGTACGTCGACGAGCGCCTCCCGGTCCGGCCACGCGGCGACCGCCCGGTCCAGATTGGCCCCGATCGTCTCACCGAGCAGGACCGTCTCGCTCGTCCCGTGGGCGTACGACAGCTGTGCGGTCACCGGAAGTCCTCCTCGCGGTACTCGGCGTCCGATCCGGCCGCCGTGGCCTCGCGCAGCTCGATGCGGCGGATCTTGCCGGAGACGGTCTTGGGCAGCGGCGCGAACTCCAGGCGGCGGATGCGCTTGTACGGCGCCAGGACCTCCCGTGAGTGCTCGAAGAGCACCTTGGCCGTGTCGGGACCCGGCTCCCAGCCCGCCGCCAGGACGACGTACGCCTTCGGCACCGCGAGCCGCACCTCGTCCGGCGCGGGCACGACGGCCGCCTCGGCGACCGCCTCGTGCTCCAGCAGGACGCTCTCCAGCTCGAAGGGGGAGATCTTGTAGTCGGAGGCCTTGAAGACGTCGTCCGCGCGGCCGACGTAGGTGATGTAGCCGTCGGCGTCCCGGGAGCCGATGTCGCCGGTGCGGTAGTAGCCGCCGGCCATCGCCTCCGCCGTACGGTCGGCGTCTCCGTGGTAGCCGGTCATCACGCCGACGGGGCGGGCGGACAGGTCGAGGGCGATCTCGCCCTCCGCGGCCCCCGGTGCGCCGGAGACCGGGTCGAGGAGTTCGACGCGGAAGCCGGGGCTGGGGCGGCCCATCGAGCCGGTCTTCAGGGGTTGGCCGGGGCTGTTGGAGACCTGGACGGCCGTCTCGGTCTGCCCGAAGCCGTCCCGGATGGTCACGCCCCAGGCCTCGCGCACCCGCTCGATGACCTCGGGGTTGAGCGGCTCACCGGCGGCGACGGCCTCGCGGGGCGGGGTGCGCAGGGCGCTCAGGTCGGCCTGGATGAGCATGCGCCAGACGGTCGGCGGGGCGCAGAAGGTGGTGACGCCCGCGCGGTCCATCTCCGCCATCAGCCGGGCGGCGTCGAAGCGCGTGTAGTTGTGGATGAAGACGGTCGCCTCCGCGTTCCACGGGGCGAAGAGGTTGGACCAGGCGTGCTTGGCCCAGCCGGGCGAGGAGATGTTCAGGTGCACGTCGCCGGGCTTGAGGCCGATCCAGTACATGGTGGCCAGGTGCCCGATCGGGTACGAGGCGTGGGTGTGCTCGACCAGCTTGGGGCGGGCGGTGGTGCCGGAGGTGAAGTAGAGCATCAGCGGGTCGTCGGAGGCGGTCGGACCGTCGGGGGTGAACTCGGCGGGGGCGGCGTACGCGTCCTCGTACGACTGCCAGCCCTCGCGCACCCCGCCGACGGTGATGCGCGTGTAGCGGCCGGGCACCTCGTCGAACTTGCCGGTGTCCTCGGCCCGCACCAGCACATGCCGGACGCGGCCCCGCTCCACCCGGTCGCGCAGGTCGGCGGGGCCGAGCAGCGGGGTGGCCGGGATGACGACGGCGCGCAGCTTCATGGCCGCGAGGGCGATCTCCCACAGCTCGGCCTGGTTGCCGAGCATGACGAGGACACGGTCCTCGGGCCGGACGCCGCGCGCCCGCAGCCAGTGCGCGACCCGAGCGGACCGCTCGGCCATCTCGGCGAAGGACAGCCGGACCTCGCTGCCGTCCTCCTCGACGATGTGCAGTGCGGTGCGGTCGTTTCCGTCCGCGATGACGTCGAACCAGTCGAGCGCCCAGTTGAACCGGTCGGGTCGCGGCCAGGCGAAGCCCTCGTAGGCGGTCGCGTAGTCCTCGCGGTGGTCGAGCAGGAAGTCCCGCGCAGTGCGGAACAGCTCCGTCCCCGTCGTCATCTGTCCTCCTGGTTACCGGACCTTGCCGGGCGGCTCTCTGTCATCGTCTAATCCGTGACGTGGGTCTCACTACCCCCGAACGGGGGTGTGCGCTCCGGGAAGCCGCACTGAAAGGGCGAGTACGTGGCAGTGGACGCGGCCGCATCGGTGGACATAAGGGGCGCTTTGGCGCGCCTGCGCCGCTCGACCGGGCTCCCGGTCGCCTTCGGCGGCCTGGTGGAGTCCGGGCGCTCCCGGATGCGCATCAGCGAACTGAACGGCACGGCCACCGAGTCCCTGAGCAGACTCGCGGTGACCGCCGGCAACGGCCTGGGGGGCAAGGCGGTGGCCCTCGCCCGCCCCTGCGCGGTCACGGACTACTCCGTCTCCCGGCAGATCACCCACGAGTACGACGCCGCGGTCGCCGCGGAGGGACTGCGTTCGGTGCTGGCGGTCCCGGTCGTCGTACGGCGCCGGGTACGCGGTGTCCTGTACGGCGCCCTGCGCACGGCCCAGCCCCTGGGCGACCGCACGCTGACGGCGGCCGTGGAGGCGGCGCGGGACGTGGAGCAGTCGCTGGTGGTGCGGGACGAGGTGCGGGTCTTGCTGGAGGCGGCACGGCCGGAGGCGATGCGGCCGGAGACGGCGCCGTCCGACCGGGGCGCCGCGTGGGAGCAGGTCCGCGAGGCCCACGCGACGCTGCGGGCCCTGGCGCCGCGCATCAGCGACCCCGCCCTGCGCGCGGAACTCCTGGAAGCCTGCGGCCTCCTGACGGAAGGGCCCGCGCTGAACGGCGTGCAGCTGTCCCCCCGGGAGCTGGACGTGCTGGCGTGCGTGGCCGCCGGCTCGACGAACGCGGTCGCCGCCGAGCGGCTGGGGCTGGGGGCGGAGACGGTCAAGGGCTACCTGCGGTCGGCCATGCGGAAGCTGGGCACGCACACCCGCGGTGAGGCGGTGGTGGCGGCTCGCCGGGCGGGGTTGCTGCCGTAGGACCGGGGGCCCGCAGGACTGCTGGGCCGCAGGTCGCCCACCCTCGGCCGAGCCGGCCCGGACGACCCTCATTCATTCCGCCGAGCTTTGAATTTCTCCATGCTCCTCCGCTGTTATTTGGCTCACCATGTCTTCGGTCCGAATTTCAAAGATCCGTTGCCTAATATTGGCCCGAACACGACACACGGAGGGGAGCGGTGACCGTGCGACGGGACTTCAAGGAGCCTGCGAGATGCCGCCCCGACCAGGTCATCGGCAGGGAGGAGCTGTTCACCGCGGCGCGTGAGCAGCTCGGACGGGGCGGCAGCGTGCTGCTTCACGGTCCTGCCGGAATTGGGAAGTCGACGGTCCTGCGGGCATTGGCCGCGGAATACGGCGGGGCGGCACGCACCGTGTTGCGCTGCTCGCCCACGGAGTCCGAATCCCACCTCCCCTTCCTCGCCCTGGCCGACCTCCTCGGCCTGGTCCTGGACGAGGTGTCCGAGCGGCTCCCCGCCGCCCAGCGCATCGCCCTGGAGTCGGCGCTCACCGGTCGCGGCGAGTCCACCCTCCAGCGCGACGGCCTCGCCCTGCGGCTGGCCGTGCTGTCCGCGCTGCGCGCCCTCGCCGACTCCGGCCCCGTCCTCGTCGTCGCGGACGACCTCCAGTGGCTCGACCCGGCCAGCGCCGAACTCCTCGGCTTCGCCGCCCGCCGCCTGGGCGACACCCCAGTGCGGATGCTGTGCGCGGTACGGACCGACGGCCAGGAGTACGACCGCCATCTACGCGCGTCCCCACCGGACACCCTCGCGGTACGGCTGGGCCCCCTCTCCAGCGCCCAGATGTCCGCCCTCCTCGACCACCGCGGCTACACCGGGCTGCCCCGCTCCACGGTCCGGGACATCCACCGCACCAGCGGCGGCAACGCCCTGTTCGCCCTCGAACTGGGCCGCGCCCTCGCCGAGAACCCCACCCCGCCCCGCCCCGGCGAGCCCCTGCCGGTGCCCACCTCGCTGCGTGCGCTGGTGCTGAACCGCCTGGAGATGCTGTCGCAGGAGGCGCGCCGCACCCTCCTCGTCGCAAGCGCGGGCGCCCGGCCCACGCTGGCCCTGCTGCACGCGGCCGGTCGGGACAACGCCGAGGCCGAGACCGCCCAGGCCGCCGAACTCGGGCTGCTGGCGACCGAGCCCGAGGGCCCCGCCGTACGGTTCGCGCACCCGATGATCTCCGCCGCGCTCTACGCGGAGGCGCCCGCGCAGGAGCGCCGGGCCGCGCACGCCGCGCTGTCCACGGTGGCCTCCGACCCGATCGAGCGCGCCCGGCACCTGGCCCTCGCGACCACCGGCACCGACCCGGAGGTCGCGGCCCGCCTCGCCGAGGCCGCGGCCCTGGCCCGGGACCGGGGCGCCCCTTCGGTGGCGGCCCAGCTCGGTCTGCTCGCCGCGCGGCACACCCCGGCGGACGGCCCGCCCAGGACAGGCCCCAGCCCGGAGTTGCTGCGGCTGGACGCCGCCGAGGACGCGATCACCGCCGGGGAGCTGGACCTCGCCCGGGACATCGCCCGTGAGGTGCTCACCCGGGCGACCGTGCCCGCGGACCGGGTGCGGGCCTGGATCGTCGTGATCGACACGGCGGGCCACGCCATGACCGAGGTCGACGCGATCTTCCCGCAGGCCCTGGCCGACGCGGGCGACGACCCGAAGCTGCTCGCCCTGGTCCACTACCAGCTGACCTGGCGTGCCGTGCTCGTGAAGGGCGACTTCGACGAGGCCAGGGAGGAGGCCGCGTACGCGGCGGCGCTGGCCGCGCGGGCCGGCGACCGGTACACCGAGCTGATGGCGCTCGCCTTCCAGGCCCAGATCGAGACCCTCATGGGCCACGCGGACGCCCCCGCGACCATTCGACGGGCGCTGGAGGAACCCCAGGACCCGAGGGTGGCCTGCCATCACAACGGGGCCGGCTACTCCCGCTTCCGCTGGCTGATCATGAGCGACCAGCTGCCCGAGGCCCGCGCGGCCGTCACCGCGCTGCTGCGCGAGGTGCGCCGGCACGGCTGGGTGGAGAGCGAGGTGCACTTCCTGCGCGGGATCGCGGAGACCGAGCTGCACTCCGGGCACTGCGGGCGCGCCCTCGACCTGGCCCGCGAGAGCCTGCGCCTCGCCCGCGACACCGGGATCGGCGAGGTGGCCTCCGCCGTGCTGACCTCGCTCGCGGAGGCCGCGGGCGGCGAGGTGGACCGGGCGCTGACGCTGGCCCGGGAAGCGATGGAGCACGCCGAGGAGGACGGCGACCAGATGTACGTCTCCCGTGCCCTGACCGCACTCGGCCACGCCCAGCTGGTGGCCGGGGACGTGGAGGCGGCGGTCCGTTCGCTGCGCCGGGTGCGCGAGATGGAGCAGGGCCTCGGCATCACCGACCCGGCACGCGGCCGCTGGCACGGCGACCTGGCGGAGGCCCTGGTGCGCAGCGGCGAGTTCACGGAGGCGCAGGACGTCATCGACGTCACGCGCGAGCAGGCGCTGCGACTGGACCGCGAGAGCGTCCTGGCCGTCCTCGACCGGGCCGAGGCACTGATCCGCGCGGCACGGGGCGAACAGGACGCCGCCGTGGCCCAGTTGACGTCGGCACAGGACCGGCTCGGCAAACTGGGCTACAGCCTGGAGGAGGCCCGGGCCGCCTTCGCGCTGGCCCAGCTGCGCACCGGCACTCCGGGCCCGACCTCGTACGACGAGGCGGCCCGGCTGTTCCGCCGCTGCCGGGCGCTGCCCTGGCTGCGGCAGGTCGAGGCGGCCGCTGCGGCACGCCCCGCGGAACCGGCCCCCACGCCCGTCTCCGCACCGGACGGTCTCGAAAGCCTGGACGGGCTCGCCTCGATGGAGCGTCAGGTCGCCGCGCTCGTCATGGAGGGCGCGACCAACCGGGAGATCGCGGCGCGCCTGTTCATCAGTGTCAAAACGGTTGAAGCGACCCTTACCCGCGTATATCGAAAGCTCGGGATCCGATCGAGGGTCGACATCGTCAGACTGGCAGCGGGGCGCCGTACCACGTGAGTTCGGGGCGCCGCACGCGGTGAGTTCACCCGTTCTTGTCGGTCCGCGCAGGTTTAGCCGGACACGACCGAGGGTTTTCCCTGCCCAACTCCCTTAGGGGGTTCCCTCATTGGGAAGGGGAACTCCCGGGACCTACCTTGTGGATGTGCCGCTCGCCCGGGCACACGGGGGTCGGTCCCGCGACCCCCGTGCAGAACCCCCCACACCCGCGCGACCCCCCACCGGCCACCCCCAATGAGGAGACTCATGTTCGGGCTCACCCGTGCCAGAAAGACCGCCGCCGTCGCGGCGACCGCTGCCGCCGCCGCGGCCGCACTGCTCAGCGCCCCCACCGCTGAGGCCGCGTCGACGCGCATCGTGGGCGGTACGACGACCACGACGACCGCGTACCCCTTCGTCATGCAGATCACGGACGCCTCGCAGAACCAGTTCTGCGGTGGCACGCTCGTCTCCGCGACCAAGGTGGTCACCGCCGCCCACTGTATGGTCGGCGAGACGACGAGCAGCGTCCGGGTCGTCGGCGGCCGCACCTACCTCAACGGCACGAACGGCACCGTCAGCCGGGTCAGCAACATCTGGGTCCACCCGGACTACACGGACGCCACCGACGGCAACGACGTGGCCGTGCTGACCCTGTCCACCTCGATGCCGTACACGACGGCCTCGTACGTCGACTCCTCGGACACCGGCGTGTACGCGGCCGGCACCACCGCCCGCATCCTCGGCTGGGGCACCACCTCCTCGAACGGCAGCTCCTCCAACCAGCTGCGGACGGCGACCGTGCCGATCGTCGCCAACTCCAGCTGCGCGAGCTCCTACGGTTCGGACTTCATCGCGTCCGACATGGTCTGCGCCGGATACACCTCCGGCGGCACTGACACCTGCCAGGGCGACAGCGGCGGTCCCCTGCTCATCGGGGGCGTCCTGGCAGGGATAACTTCCTGGGGCGAAGGCTGCGCCCAGGCCGGTTACCCGGGTGTCTACACCCGGCTGACCACCTTCTCGGACGAAGTGACCGACCAGGTCGAGTCGTAACCGGGAACGGCACCCAGAAGGTCTCCTGAGCACACCTCAGGTGCAAGACCAGGGGGCGTTGCGGGCCTCCACGAGCGGCCCGCAACGCCCCCTATCCATGTCCGTTGTCAGTGGCACCTGATTGAATGGCTGACGGATGGGGGTGATGGGCATGGTGTCCACGGACCGTTTGCTGGCCTTCGCGGCGATGTCGCTGTTGGTGATCGTGATCCCGGGGCCGAGCGTCCTGTTCGTCATCGGCCGCGCCTTGGCCCACGGCCGCCGCAGCGCCGTGGCGACCGCGCTCGGCAATGTCTTCGGCTCGTATCTGCTGGTGGTTGCGGTCGCGGTCGGCATCGGCTCGTTGGTGGAACGGTCCGTGACGATCTACCTGGCGGTGAAACTGGCCGGCGCCGCGTATCTGGTCTATCTGGGCGTGCAGGCGTTCCGCCACCGCAAGGAGCTGAAGGCGTCGGCGATACGGTCGCAGCCGCCGGGACCGTCACGTGGCGATCTCCGTACGGTCCTCGACGGCGTCCTCGTCGGTGTCACCAACCCCAAGGGCGTGGTGTTCTTCGCTGCCGTCCTCCCCCAGTTCGTGGACCACTCGGCGGGCCATGTCCCGCTGCAGATGCTGCTGTTGGGCCTGGTCCCCATCTCCATCGGCCTGGTCACGGACACCCTGTGGGGCCTGACCGCGTCGGCGGCCCGCACCTGGTTCGCCCGCTCCGACCGCCGGCTGTCACTGATAGGCGGAGCGGGCGGCTGCACGATGATCGGGCTCGGGGTGACGGTCGCGGTGACGGGGCGGGCGGAGTGACGCCCCGGGAATACGGCCGTAAGGGGTGGCCGGCTAGGGGATGACGGTCCCGAAACGGATGTCGTAAGACGCCTCCGGATGCATCACCGTCAGCATCCGCTCCCCTTCCTCGGTCACCTCCCCGCGCTGGGCCCTGGTGAGCTCGGTGAACTCCTCGATGACGAGGGCGTCGCCGAGGATCCGCCACACGCCCGCGAGGAAGCCGTCGACGAGCAGGGGGCAGTAGACCGTGTTCGCCTGCCAGGTGCGGCCACGGTTGGCGGGCGGAATCACCCGGGTGCGGTCGGCGTGGGAGAGGAGGAGGTTGTCGAACTCGGGCAGGAAGCGGGGCGGCGCCGGGGTGTCCGGGTCCGGGCGCGGGGCGTCGGGGAGGTCGAAGAGTTCGACGCCGCTGTCGTCCCGGAAGGTGACCAGCTCGGGGCGGAGCCGTTCGAAGGCGGGACGCATCCGGGTCAGACCGGACCAGGTCTGCATGTCCTTCACGGAGGCCGGCCCGAAAGCGGCAAGGTAGCGCAGGACCGTGGCGTCCGGGGAGGCGGCCGGCTCGGCGGGGCGGCCCAGCCAGTGCTCGGCGGTGGTGAGGGAGACCTGGGCGCCACGACCCCACAGTCCGCGCGGGGTGACCTGGACGAGGGGCAGCGTGCAGCGAGCGGCGACGGCGAGGGACTGCGGGTCGGCGTCCGGCCACTCGGAACTGAGGGCCTCGCGCAGCTGCTTCATGGTGCGAGGCTCGGCCTCGACGAGTTCGCGGGCGAGTACGGCGAGGCGCTCCAGGTCGACGCCGACTAGGCCCTTGCGGAAGTAGTTGATCTCGCGGTCCCTGGCGGGCTGCACCAGCGGACGCAGGGTGAGGCTGTCGTCGGCGGTGTGCAGATGGATGGTCGAGCGCATGGTGACGATGCGTACGGCCGCACGCTCGGCCAGCAGTCCGGACAGCGCCTCGGGCGTGAAGCCGTCGAGGCGGGCGGCCAGCGCGTAGTACGGCGGCTTGACCTCCTGGGCCTGCAGGCCGACCAGATGCTCCACGGCCGCCGTCGCGGAAAGGGGCGAGCGGCGCAGCAGCAGCTGCCGGTCGAGGGTGGCGCGGTTGAGGGCGCGGTTGCTGAGCACGGGGCCCGCCGCGGCCGTCGTCGGCTTCGTGCTGCGCTCGGGGGTGCTGCGCTGGGGATTGCCACCCTTGGCCGTGCTCCGCTTCGTCATGCTCCGCACGCTAGCGAGGCTTGCGGACACCTTCAGTCCGAAACTTCACGGAATCCTGGATCGACTCGCCCCCACTCACGCCGTTCGCCCCGTATATCCTGCTCCGTGATCACGCACACGCACTCGTCGTCCCCGCCGGGAGGCAGCCGCGATGTCCGAGCGACGCGCACGCCCCGCCTCGAAGAACCCCATGAAGTCCGTCTGGCGCCGAGCCGTGACTCCACCGCAGCCACCGAAACCACAGCAGCCGGCACCCCCGGCACACTCCACGGCCCCCGACGCCACCGAGGCGGCGAGCGTCGTGGAGGCGGCGCTGTACCAGGACGGCGTCCGGGTCTCCTCGCCCGCCACCCTCGCCGAGACCTTCCGCGAGCTGCGCGACCAGCCGTCCGGTATCGCATGGATCGGCCTGGCCCGTCCCACGGAATCCGAACTCCTCTCCCTGGCCGCCGAGTTCGACCTGCACCCGCTCGCGGTCGAGGACGCGCTGGAGGCACACCAGCGACCCAAGCTGGAGCGCTACGGCGACACGCTCTTCGTGGTCCTGCGCGCCGCCCGCTACCTGGACGCGGCCGAGGAGGTCGCCTTCGGCGAACTGCACGTGTTCGTCGGCCCCGACTTCGTGATCACGGTCCGCCATGGCGCGGCCCCCGACCTGTCGGCGGTGCGGCGGCGCATGGAGGAGACGCCGGAACTGCTCAAACTCGGCCCGGAGGCGGTTCTCTACGCGATACTGGACGCGGTGGTCGACGGCTATGAGCCGGTGGTGGTGGGCGTCCAGAACGACATCGACGAGATCGAGACCGAGGTCTTCCGCGGCGACCCCGAAGTCTCCCGCCGTATCTACGAACTCTCCCGCGAAATGGTCGAGTTCCAGCGCGCCACCCGCCCACTGGTCGGCATGCTGCACGGCCTGATGGCCGGTTTCTCCAAGTACGGCACGGACGAGGAACTACAGCGCTACCTCCGCGACGTCGCCGACCACGTCACCCACACCAGCGAACGCGTCGACGGCTTCCGTCAGGCTCTCACCGAAATCCTCACGGTGAACGCGACGCTGGTCACGCAGCAACAGAACGCGGAGATGCGGGCGTTGGCGGAGGCGGGGTTCGAGCAGAACGAGGAGATCAAGAAGATCTCGGCGTGGGCGGCGATTCTCTTTGCTCCCACGTTGGTTGGAACCATCTACGGCATGAACTTCGAGCACATGCCGGAGTTGGACTGGAGCTTCGGATACCCCTTCGCCATCGGCCTGATGGGGGTTGTTTGCGTCAGTTTGTACGTGATTTTCAAGCGGCGGGACTGGCTCTGATTCTCCCCTTGCCGAGCTCAGTTCTTCTGCGGCATTTGCTCTCGCACCGGTCACGGACCGGGCCGGAATCAGCTCTGGGGAGTCCCTGGGGAGAAGTGATGCGGGTGATCTCGTCTACCTGCCTCCAGTAAGGCACTGACCAGGACTCTTACCCTCCTGCAGGCGCCGGGGAGAATCCGGGGAGATCGGCTGACGACACAGCTCCTGCGTCGTCGGCTTCGTCCCTATCCCGCTTCCTGCTCAACATCTCGCCGGTCACCTTGCCGCCCCCCTAACAGATCACAGACAGTGACATTGGCTTCTGAGCGGAGCCACACGTCCGCCCGCTCTGTGCGGCCTCCTGATTGTGGTGACGAACGGGCTGCGACAGCCGGCGCACCGCCGGGTTCACCCCTGCTCACTCCTGGCGCGGGCTCGCACATCATGGCCCGCTCCGCTTCTGCGGCCGCCATAACGGAGGCATGTCCTCCAGCGCGCAGCACCCCGCACCCGCGCCGAGGGACCTCTCGGGCGCGGACGCCCAGGACCTCGCGCTGTACCGGGAGAAGTTCCGGCGCCGCCTGCCGGAGTCGCTGGACGAGCTGCACGGGCCGACGCACGGTGTCGTAGAGCTGCCGCTGCACCTGGCCTGGTCCGGGATGACCTTTTACGACCTAGGCAAACCTCGCCAGCGCATGGGCCTGTACCGCACCGTCCTGCACGAGGGCCTGCGCGACGATCTGCCCCAATACCTCAACCGGTATCTTCGCCTCCAGATGTGGCCGGTGCTGCGCACACTCGTCGGTCGCACCGTGCGCTCCGTGTGGGAAGACGCCTTCCCCGAGCTCGCCTCCCGCACCCGGGCAGCCGCATGACGGACATGCCGGAGCTGCACACGCGGCTCGTGGCGGACGTGATCGCCCTCGGCTCGCCGTATCCCTTGCGCCCATGGCCGACATCGCGGCCGCACTCTGTAGTGGTCCGGAGGCCCGGGGCTGGAAGGTGCAGGCGCTGGAAACTGCCCCGCTGTCTGCTCGCTTCACCGTGACCGACCCAGTCACAGAGCAGGCCTGTGAAGTCGACATCCTCAAGGAGATCTTCTGGCGGCCCGTCGCCCAGAGCCCGTACGGGCCCGTTCTCGCGGAAGAGGACGTCATCGGGACCAAAGTCCGCGCCCTCGCCGACCGCGGAGCACCCCGCGACCTGATCGATGTGTTCGCAGCATCCCGCCGCTGGTCCAATGCCGAGCTCGAGGAGTTCGGCCGCCGCCATGCCCGCGGCTGCTTCGAGCGCGAGGACCTCCAGGCGAACCTCACTGGCGCCGAGTGGACCGACGACGAAGCCTTCGCCGCATACGGCATCGACGATGCCACCATCACCACTCTCCGCACCTGGGCCGTGGAGTGGGCCGACGACCTCGCGACCCGCCTCCTCGATGAGTCGGAGGACCCGGACACCGACTGATCGCAACGGGGCGAGAACGAATCTTCCAGCAGTCCGGGCCGACGGACACTGTCTCAACGCCCCTGTCCGTAAACACCTGATGGCGAGGATGACGCCCCACATTCAGCTTTCGGTCTGGCGGCCCTCGGCGCCTGCTCCGAAGCCGGCGTCGCGCTGCCTCCGTCATGTTCTTCGCAGTCCCGCAAGGGGGCCGCTGGCCTCCGGGCCCGGCATGACTGTTGCCCCTCTGCCGAACGGATGACCAAATGCGGCAGGGCCGTTACCAGCGAGGTGCGGTGCAGCCCGGCTGCGCGAGGCGCGCCGCTGCAAGCGAACGTGCTGCCGTTGACCGTAGGGGTGAGACGCCGGAATACGTCTGCAAGCTGTGTGGTGCCCCGGTGTCGACCGAGCCCGGCCGGGAGATCAGGACGGCCACAGCTCCCGCTTTATCTGCACTATCGGACCGGGCTGGAGCACAACGTCCTTGGTGCGTGGCGATCCTAACGTGCTGACAGATTTGAGGTACATGAGGCACTGGGGCCGACTACGTTCAAGCTGATCATTGTAGGGCGAGGCCATCGATGGCGCAGGTCCGGGTGGCAGTCGCGCCGAGGTGTCGGCGGTGGAGTATCGCCCCCGGGGGAAATTGAGGTCCGGACGTGCTGGCCTGCCGCGATATCGAGCTCGCTACATGTAGCCAGTGTTTAGGAAGTGGCCCTGGCGTCGAACGCGACGACGTAGGCAGGATCGTGAGTCATGCGTGCAGTTGTGTTCGACATGGATGGGACGCTTTTGGACAGCGTCCCCACGGTGTCCCGCGCGTACGCCGACGCGATTCGCTCGCTCGGCGGCCCGCCGGTCTCGCCGGATGAGGTGGTCGCCGGCTGGCATGTCGGCCACACAGAGCTGGTTCTCGCCCACTTCCTCGGCCGCACCTGCGGCCCCGCCGAGGTCGAGCGCTTCCACGCTTACCTGGATCCGGCCGTCGCCGAGCTGCGGCCGTTCCCTGGCATACCGGCCCTGCTCGACGAAGTCGCCGATGCGGGCATGCGGCTGGGCGTATTCACGGCGGCCACCCGGCGAGTGGCTTCGAGCATGCTCGCTGCCGCCGGAATCGACGCGCGATTTGGCGTGGTCATCGCAGGCGACGAAGTCGACAGGCCCAAGCCGGCGCCGGACGGGTTGTTGCTGGCACTGCGGCAGCTCGGGGTTCCGGCCGAGGCGACTGCCTATGTGGGTGACGCTGAAGTGGACCTCGACTGTGCCAACGCCGCGGGATCGCTGGGAGTGCACGCCAAGTGGGGTGCACGCGCCGGTGTCCGTACCGGGGCTCACCCGGTCGCGGCGCGTCCGTACGACGTACTCAGCCTGCTGGTGGCGCCTCGCAGGCGTACGGGCGACGGCATGGCCCGCCAGGGCAGCTCCGGGACAGTGTCCCGCAGATCGGCAGATCAGTTGAGGCTCGCGAGTGAGGATGGGCAGTCGTGATCGCCATTGGTTGGTTGCGCGAGGAGGATCGCGCCGCCTGGGAAGCGCTGGCGCGCGGTTACAAGGCGTTCTACCGCACCATGGTGCCGGACGAGGGCTACGAGCAGACTTGGCAGCGGCTACGGGGCGACACCGAGTTCCACGGCATCGGCGCCTGGTCGCAAGGGAAGCTGGTCGGCATCGCGCACTATCTGTTCCACCCGACGTTCTGGATGGAAGACAGTTGCTACCTCCAGGACCTCTTCGTCGACGAGGCGGCACGCGGCCGAGGCGTGGCGCGGATGCTGATCGAGAAGGTGGCCGATGCATCGCGGGAGCAGGGGGCATCCCGCTTCTACTGGACCACTCAGGAGGACAACACCGCCGCCCGCGCCCTGTACGACAAGGTGGCGAGCTTCCAGGGGTTCATACGCTACGACTACCCCATCGGCTTGCGACCTGGGGGAAGTGCTGGCGGGGGCCGGTCGGCAATGACGTGAGAAGGGCCGTGCGGGTCAGGTGAGTTGTGAAGCTGACCTGGGCCCGCACGGGGTGCTCACATCCTGCTCTGTCCGGCGTCTCCCACGCACACTTCGGCGAGTTGTTCGCCGAACTCGCCGACCCCTGGGAGGCGGCCCGACAGTCCACGCTGCGCATGGCGCGGGGTGGTGAACGCAAGCGGGCGGCCGGGGCAGGACGCAAGCCGAAGCTGGTTCTGTACGACAGGCTGCTTCTCACGCTGGTACACCTGCGCCATCAGCTACCGCACGAGGTCCTGGCCGAACTCTTCGATATCGACCGCTCAACCACCTCGGCGGCGATCCGGCAGGTCCGCCCGCTGCTCGCGGCGCGCGGCTTCGCGGTGCCCGACCGGCCCGGGGTACGACTGCGGACGCTGTCCGACGTCTTCGCCTACGCCGAGAGCCTCTGGTCAACCGAGCGGGCGCCTCAATTGGACCCGGGCGGCATCCGGGGCTGAAGCCTCGGACAACTACTTGGATTTTCCAAGTTGCCTGGTTATGCTGCCGCCTCGTGATCACTAGCAGGAGCGACGGATACGAGCTCTCCACAGACCCGGATCGCCTCGACGTGGCGCTGGTGCACGAATGGCTGTCGACCGACGCGTTCTGGGCTCTTGGGCGCAGTCGGGAAACGGTTGAGGAGTCAGTGCGCGGCTCATTGAACTTCGCTATCTACGACGCCTTCGGTGACCAGGTCGCCTATGCGCGCGTGGTGACCGACCGCGCCACCTTCGCTTGGCTGTGCGACGTCTACGTTGTGCCTGCGCACCGCGGCAGAGGGCTCGGCACCTGGCTTGCGGGAGCGGTCCGCGACCAT
This sequence comes from Streptomyces sp. T12, assembly GCF_028736035.1. Classification (NCBI taxonomy): domain Bacteria; kingdom Bacillati; phylum Actinomycetota; class Actinomycetes; order Kitasatosporales; family Streptomycetaceae; genus Streptomyces; species Streptomyces sp. T12. The sequence continues at coordinate 8,729,069 of NZ_CP117866.1, read as the reverse complement.
CTCGCCCCGTATCGGCTCAAGCGTGTGCTCCTGTCGACCCTCGACGCCCATGAGGTTTACGCGAAGGCTGGATTCATGCCGGTTCCGAATCCCGAGAACTTCATGATCTTGAGGGTGACGGGATGAACGAACCAGGGGCGGGCTGCTACGGGCAGATGCATAGTCGCTGAGACGTCTCCCCATTTGGGCAGATCGGTAGCCTGACGATCATGGCGGGGATCGTTGAGCGGCTGGTGCCGGACGAGTTGTGGGAGCTGTTTCAGCAAGTGCTACCGGGGGGCGCCACGCGGCCGCAGGACGGACAACGTGACACTGGGAGAGCCCACTGCTGGGAAATCCAGCGCACGGTGGGTTCGGTGGGGCCGTCGGAAAAGGACCTGGTCACAGGCATCACGGCTACCGGAGGAGCAACTGGATGCCTTCAACGCCTATGAGGGCGCCGTGTTGCCGCTCCTTGCCGAGCACGGAGGGCGACTCGAACGGCGACTGCGCACTCTGGACGACCGTATCGAAGCTCACCTCGTGACCTTTCCCAGCGACGAGAGCTTCACCTCCTACCTGCCTGATGAGCCTTTCGTCAGGTGCCAACGCATCCCGGATCGCACACCGGCTCTGGAACGTACGGCCGAGCCGCTCAGCAGGGCCTTGCTCGCCCAGGGACCGGAGCTCGCGAGCCTGCCGGACTAGTGCCACGGGTAGCGGGCGGTGAAGCCGTCGGCGTTGAAGTTGTGGATCACATCGCGGACCCGATCGGTGCTGGTGAACGTCACGTCTGCGTTGTTCGCCTCGCTCATGCCCTGCGCGGACAGCAGCACCATCTGAGCCCGCCGTCAGGTCACCACCGACCTGGTACGGGCGAATGATCCGCACCCTGCACCACGCTTTTTCAGCTCGGGCTCATCTTGGCCGGGCCGAGTTTCTCGATCACCTCACGCATCTCCTCCTCATCGGCTTCGTAGACCGTCTCGCCCACGCGGAGATCACGGGCATGAAGGGTGTGAATAAGCGGTCCGTGGGGCGTGCCGAGCCGGACCAGGGAGGCCGAAGGACCGTGCACGGCGCGCTCGGTGCCGGGCTGGGCAGTCAGGTCGATGCGGCTGACGATGCCGGGCGTGACCCAGACCGTCGCCTGTTCCAGGCGCCCCAGGATCTGAAGATGGAAGTGACCGCACAGGATCAGCTGCACATCCGTTCCGCGGATCACCGCACCCAGCTCATCGGCATCCTGCAGCCCCAGCGCCCGCTGCACCTCGACCTCCAAAGCGACCGGCGGGTGGTGGAAGGCCAGGAGCGTGCCGTGCGCCGCGGGCATGGCCAAGACCTCACGAAGCCAGTCCAGCTGGGCCCGGCCGATCCTCCCGTAGCCCTTGCCCGGCACGAGAGAGTCAAGAGTGACCACCCGCCAGCCACCGACCGTGCTCACGGCGGCCCGCTCACCCCCGGGCCCGTCGTACACCGCGTCGGGGCGTGCGTGGCCACAGCCGAGCACCTCGCTGAACGCCGCCCGCTCATCGTGGTTCCCGGTCGCGTAGAACACCGATGCGCCCCGCTCCTGGGCGTAGCCGCCCACGAGCTCATGCGCCCGCGCGTAACCCTCGCGCGATCCATCGTCCGCCACGTCTCCCGTGACGACGAGTGCATCGAGGTCGCGTAAATGGACCAGGTCGGCGAGCATCCGGCGAAGCGCCGCCGTGCCATCGGCCCCATCGGCGTCCGGGCCGCCGGCGCGGTCGAGGTGTGTATCGGACAGATGCAGAATCTTCATCTCGTCAACCTAACCGCACATCAGCTGCTGCCGGCCTCGCGGAGCGAACGAAGATCCGGGCTCACACCACAAGCCGTCAGCCGCAGGCCCACGAGCAACCGACAGCGAGACGCGTTGTCGGTTCTCATCGACATTTCCGGGCCGTCTGATCGCTAAGTGCCGCCCGAAACCGTCGACAAACGTCGCCAGCTCCCGTTTGCGAAACCACCGTGTTGGTGTGCCCCCGGCCAAGGCCCTGAGGGCACTGCGTTCGCAGGGTGAGACACACGGGGCTTCTGCATAGGACCGTCAAGTGTTGGCGCCACGGGCTGCTACCGGCCAGCGGTCGACGACGTTGCCCTGCCGGGTGACGACCAGTTCGTCGGCAAGATTGACCGCCGTGCAGACGTGGTTGGGGGCGACGGCTACGAGCGCGCCCAGGGGCGGGGCCTCGCTGCCCTCTGGGAGTACGACCGTTGCGTGGTGCTCGGAGAGCGCGGTGACCGTCGCCTCAGGGAAGTCTGGTAGTTGTCCGTGGCCGGCCACCCACGGGGTGGTGTCGGTGCCGAGGACCTTGCTGCCCGCGTCCAGCACGAAGCGCCCCTTGGCCGGGGCGCTGACCACCGTCGCGGCGGCGACGAGTGCCACGTCGTCCGGAGTGCAGGAGCCGAGGGCCAGCTGGGTGGCGTCATTGAAGACGTAGACGCCGGGCCGGAGTTCGTTGACGATGCCCGGCTGCCAGCGGCCGGCGGTCGGCGTCGAGCCGCCGCTGATCATCCGTGCCGGGAGCCCGACGGCAGAGAGTGCTTCGGCGGCCTCGCCGAGCTCCCGCTCCTCGTCGCGAGCCGCTCGCTCGCGGGCCTGGGCGTCGTGACCGTAGCCGTGCCCGGGGAAGGTGAAGACGCCGACGACGTTCAGTCCGGTATCGGCCGCAGCTTTGCCGACGGCAACGGCATCTGTGGGACGGACGCCGGTACGGTGGTGCCCGCTGTCGATCTCGACCAGCAACTCGACCGGCCGGGCCGAGCCCCGCACGGCCTCCCCCAGGCGCCGTGCGCCCTCCGGGGAGTCAGCGGCCAGGCGCAAGGCCACTGTCTCCGCGAGCCGCCGCAGCCGCCGGGCCTTGTCGTTGTCGATCCACAGCGGGTAGGCGATGAACAGGTCGGTGACGCCGTGGCGGGCGAACGCCTCGGCTTCGGCGATGGTGGCGACCGTGAGGCCGACAGCGCCGGCCGCGAGCTGGCGGTCGGCTATCGGCAGGCTCTTGTGGGTCTTGGCGTGCGGGCGCAGCGCGAAGCCTCCGGCACGGGCGTGCTCGGCCATCCGCGTGATGTTGCGCTCCAGTACATCGACATCGATCACCAGCGCGGGCGTGGTCAGGCCGGCGGAAAGACTCGTGAACATGGGCATACCTCCGGTGTCGGAACGCCTCCAGGGGATCACGGCGGGCTCCTGGCCCGTCTCACAGACGACCCGGTGAGGGTGACTCATGCGGTGATCTCCCTCGCTGCGGTCCGGATTTCGTCCAGCAGGACGGTGAGGTCGGCCTCGGTCGTGTCCGGGTGGAGGACACAGGCGCGCAGGGCTGCCGTGCCCGAGAGCCGAGTGCCGGTGAGAAAGGCCCGCCCGCGCCGCTGTACGGCGGTCGGGATGGCCTGGTTCAGTGCCTCTGTCGTGTCGGGGTCGAGGGCCTTGGGCCGGTGGCGGAAGGCGACGACGGAAGTGACGGCCGGGGCGATCAGGTCGAAATCGTCGGAGGCTTCGATCATGTCGGCGAGGGCACGGGCGAGTTGGGCGGTTCGCTGCACCAGGTGGGCGATGCCGTCGCGGCCGAGGTGCGCGATCGTGGCCCAGACACGCAGTGCGCGGAACGGACGGGTCTGTTCGGGGCCGTACTCGGAGAACCAGCCCAGGTCGTCGGCCTCGTCGTCGCGGAGGTAGGGCGGTATGAGGCTGAAGGTGTCGCGCGGGCCGACCGGGTCGCGGAAGAGGACGCATCCGGCGTCGACGGGTACGCCGAGCCATTTGTGAGGGTCCAGCGCGAGGGAGTCCGCCCGTTCCAGGCCGACATAGACGGGGCGGATTCCTTCATCGAGGACCCCGAGCGCGCCGTAGGCGCCGTCGACGTGGAACCACAGCTCGTGCTCGCGGGCGATCCCCGCGATTTCCTCCAGAGGGTCGACGGCGCCGGTGTTGACTGTTCCGGCGCTGGCCGCGATGAGCATCGGGCGCACGCCCGCCTCCCGGTCCGAAGCGATCAGGCGGCGCAGTGCGCCGGTGTCCATGCGGTATGCGCCGTCGACCGGGACCGTGCGGAGGTAATGGCTGCCCATGCCAAGGAGTTCCGCCGCCTTGCGCAGACAGCTGTGCCCCTCGGCTGACAGGTAGACCGCCAGCGGAGGCTGTCCGTACAGGCCCGTCTCGCGCACGCTGTGGCCCTGTTGACGGATCGCCCGCTGCCGGGCAGCGGCCAGCGCGATGACGGTTGCCATGGAGGCACCGCTGGTCAGCAGTCCGGCACCGGGCGGGTGCGGGAAGCCGACCAACTCCGCCAGCCACCGCACGGCGGTGCGCTCCAGCAGGACTCCGGCGTGGTCTCCTCCGGCGCAGCTGGGGTTCATGGCTGCGGCCAGCGGGGCGACCAGGACTCCGGCCGGCGAGGGCGGGGAGTTGACCCACCCGAAGAACCTGGGGTGCCCGTTGCCCATCGGATAGGGAAGAATCCGGTCCCGTACGTCGTGCAGCAGTTCCGCCACGGGGCGCCCCGCCCCGGGCAGCGGCTGCCGGGTGAGCCAAGAGCGGTCCGCGTCGGCCACCGGTCGCCACACCGGCCCGCCGGCTACGGCGGCCAGGTGACCGACTGCCATGTCCGCGGCCGATCGGCCCGCTCGTCGCAGGTCATTCATCGGGGCCTCCGGACACGTGATGGTGGTGTGGGTCGGCTGTCTGGCCCAGCGCCATGGCCAGGTAGTACACGCACACATCAGCGGAGTCGTTGGCGAAGGCATGCCGGCGGTTGCCGGGGAAATAGGCGGCGTCCCCGGACGCCAGACGGTGCGGGACACCATCGACGGTCAGGCGCAGTTCCCCCGTCTCCACCGCCACGTACTCGTGCGAGCCCGGGGCGTGCGGGGAGAACTCCCCGGCGTCCACGCCCGGTTCCAGGGTGGTGCGCATGAACTCGAACTCGACGCCCGGGAGGACGGGAGACAGGATCCGCCGCTCCCACCCGGAGGGATCCCGCACCACTTGCTGCTGGGCGCAGTGCAGGACCACCACACCGGGGCGTACGGGTTCGTCGAGGAGCCGGGCGATCGACGTGCCCAGCGCGGTCGCCAGCCGGTCGAGGACCAGCACGCTCGGCGTCTTGGCACCGCGCTCCACCTCGGACACCATGCTCCGGCTCACCCCGCTCAGCTCGGCGAGCCGCTCCACAGCCATGTCCCGGGCCCGCCGCTCGGCTCGGATCCTGGCCCCCAACTCAGCCATGGACAGACCGCTGGACAGGGCGTTTCGATCACTCATGATTCCACTATAGCGATTCCACTCCCCTATAGAGGAATTCTGCTGGCTCGGGCTGCCGACGCCCGTGAGAAGGACGCTCTCGCCCGCCCTGCCTCCCCCGACGTCAACAAGCCGATCACGGTCGACTCGCCCTGAAATGAGGCGTGGTGGCTCCGCCCGGCGGAGCCACCACTTCTGAGTCGGATCAGGATCTCAAGGGACTGCCCGCATGGCCTTTCGTAGGGCGAGCCGGAGCGACGCGATGGTTTCTTCCGATTCCTCACGTTGTTTCGCGCGTCTCTCGGCACGGCTGCGGGCCTCGGTGAGGTCTCTGGCCAGGGCCTGATTCCGGTGTTCCAGGTCCTGAATCCGATTGACGAGATCGGCCTGGGCCACATTGTCGATTTCCGCGCCCAGGGCAAGCTGGACACGACGCTTCAGAGCATCGCGCTCTCGTTTCAGCTCCTGGATCTCCTCACGGGCGAGCGCGAGGTCGGTGTGCAGGCTGGCGGGCGTGGCCCGTTCGGGCCGGGGAACCGCAGCCGCTTCCACGCCGTGCTGGGCCTGGCCCCTCATCGCGTCCCGGATCGCGGCTTTGATGGCGGGTTTGTTGTAGACGAACCAGGTCGACACATCCGCTTCTCGTGCCGCACGGGCGAAGGAAACGCGCTGTCCGGTGGTGTGCAGGTCGCGGATGGCGCGCCGCTCATGGGCACTCCGGGTGTTCAGCCGTTCCACGGGGACGAAGGCAGCGGCTGACCGTGCCTTGCGCAGTTCTCGTGCTGCTTCCTCAACGGCCGTTCGCTCGTGCTCGGGCAGGGCCTCCAGGGTGTGCCGCATCTGAGTGAGGGACTTGTTGTAGCCGGCGATCTGGTCGTCGAAGTTGCGGATGACCCAGTCGGCGGCGCCCATGGCCAGGGCTGCTTCCTTGTCGGCCCGCAGCTCGGCGACCTGCTGCTCCAGGGCCGGCAGGTAGGAGGGGTCGGGGCGGTAGAAGTCGCAGCCGGCGCACTGGAAGCGGATGCGGCAGTGCTGCCCGCCGGCCTTGACGTTCCTGGGTTCGCTGCAGCCTCCGTAGGGGACCGCGACGGTCTGGCCCTCGTAGGCCAGTGCGTCACCGTAGCTGTGGGGGTTGCCGTGCCGGTCGATGGTCAGCCGGGCGACGGTCTCGATGGCTTTGCGTTTCCGCTCCAGGGAGACCTTGTAGTAGCCCATAGTGGTGTCGGTTTCGCGATGGTCCATCAGCTCGCGCAGGTGATCCACGGGCACGCCGGCGTCGGCGTGCCGTTGTGCGTAGGCGTGCCGCAATCCGTAGAGAACGATCTCCGCGCGGTCGTACGGCATGGGGTTGCCGTGCTCGTCGAGCCCCTCGTCGAGCAGGACGGGGATGCTGTCCACCCAAGTCCGGAAGATCTTGGCAGAGAAGTGGTGCGCGGACATGTGGCCGCGACGGGTGCGGTTCGGGCCCGGGGCGGGGAAGAGCCATTCCTGTGCGAGTGCGCGCACGGGAAGACCCGACAGCTTCTTCTCCCATGTCTCGATGTCGCGTGCTGTGTCCTCGGTGGTGGGAAGGCGGCGCCCGTAGCGGCGGCGTTTGAGGTTGTCGTAGATGAGGGTGGGTTTGCCGTCGACACGCTGGACGCAGCCGCGTCGGAGGCGGGCCGCTTCTTCCGGGCGGCGGCCGGTGTCGCGCACGATCCGGTAGTACGCGGTGTACATCTGCGTGTAGTCGTCGGCGGTCCAGCCTTGGCGCTCGTAGCTGGTGCCGATCAGGTGCAGGTGCTGGTCGAGCTCGGCGATGACGTGCTCGGGGATCGCGCGGCCGATGTCGTCCTCGGCGTCTTCCTCCGGGGTCTCCAGCTGATGAAAGGCCGGGGACAGCGCGAAGGCGCCAGGAATCTGATCCATGAGGCCGAGCAGGCGGGTGCGGTCGAGGAGGCTGCGCCAGTGGCCGAGCAGGGAGCGGCGGTGTTTACTGCCGTACGGCTTGCCGCTTTTCGGGTTGTGGGCGGTCCGGAACCCATCGACGATGGCGCTCATGTCCGCCAGCTGCAGCTTGTGCGGGTTCTCCCCGTTCGGTCTGGAGGCGAGTGCGGCCGAGGCGATGGCTGCCGCCTGCACCGCAGCCCGGAGCTCAAGAACGGTGGGCCGCGTCTGCCGCCCGTACTCCTTGGCGATCTCGCGTAGCCACGTCTGCCGCAGCACTGCGAAGTCGATGGTTCCGGAGGTGGCCCGGTACTCGCGGCGTTTTCCGGCGATCAGCCCGACCAGCCGGCCCGGCGGAGCTTGTCCAAGGTCTCCGGGAAACCGGGGGGCGAGATCGAGCAGCGAGCCAAGACCGCCCGGGAGGCAGGCGATAAGGGCACGGATGCGGCCGGGCACGAGGATGACATCCAGCTGGTCGCGCTGCTGGAGCGCGTAAAGGATCTCGGTGCGTACTGTCGCTGACACCGGCCCCAACGCGAACTGCGTCTTGCCGATCCCTCGGTTGATGCCCCCGTGCTGGTTGCCGTGGCGAGCCCCAGGCAGGTGCGTGGATGCGAAGTCCGGCGGCTCCCCCTTCCTCCGCCGGTCGTGAGTGCATCCCGAGCAGTAGCTGTTGAACGACTCCACGACTGCCGGGCAGCGCATGACTCGGCAGGGGTGAGCCGCCGTCAGCGGATTGCCCACCGAGCCGGTGAAGACATTCGTCTCGGGATCCCACTCTCCGTGCCGCCAGCGCGGATCCAGCCGGGTGGCCAGCCATCCGCCCCAGTCCGGGCGGTCGGCCTCACGACGTACCGGGACCGCTGAGAGTATCGCGTTCACCGGTCGGCTCCCGCGGCGGCGAGTTCCACAGCAGCGCGCAGGTCGTCGTCCGTCGCATGCAAATAGACAGCCGTGCTCGCGGACGAGACGTGGCCCACAATCGTCTGCACAACATCCGGATCGACCCCGCCGCGTATCCATCGGGTGGCGGCCGTGTGGCGCATCATGTGCGGACGGGCGCGGAATCCGCAGCGGAGTCCGATGCGTTCGATGATCTGTCTTGCGTTGGAATACGTCATCGACCTCCCCCCATAGGGGCCGAGCAGGTTGATGAACACGTAGTCGAAGGCGGCGGCCCCAGGCACTTCGTCGCGCTGCCAGGTGGTCGCGATATCGGTGGACCAACGGCCAGTGGTACACCCTGTGCGGGCCACGTGCCCTGACAGCTGGCCTGGACAATCCGAGGCCGTCGATAACGTACCGTGAACAAGGCTCTGCGTCGCGGGTACCACCATGGCCGACATCTGGCTCTGCCACGAGCCGCTCCCTGGGGAGAATCTGGGGAGAATGGGCCGCGTTGGGGAGCGCGTGGGGAGAATGGGCCGCGTAGCGCGAGAAGTGATGCGGGTGATCTCCTCGCCCTGCCCCCGACAAGCACCTGGCCAGGTCTCTTGGGCATCGGCGGACGCTGGGGAGAATCAGGGGACAAACGAATGCCGGCCCACGTCTTGCATCTCCCGCAACGAATCCACCTGGCTTCCCGTTCGGCGCTCCGGGCAACGCCCGCCAGTCCTGCGGCGCATCACCGACAACAGGTCCCGCGCGCGAAGGTCGCACAGGCGCAACACGCTTCGGACGGGTTCCGCCGCCGGCCTTCGCCGCCCCGGGGTCGCGCGCTGTCCAGTGTCGTCACAGCCAAGGCGGCAGGGTCACCGGCGCGACGGACCGGGGCGCGCGGCCGGTCGTCCAGGACAGCAACTCCGCGGCCGGCGCCTCGGCCACGGCCGGCGCTTCGGCCGTCGTCGGGCCGAACTCCCAGGTGCGGTCCCGGTCGGTCGGGGCGAGGCGGACCGCCGGGCAGGCGGGGCGGGTGGACAGCGTGGCGGTCACGTCGTCGAGCAGGGTGTCGACCAGGGGGGCGGGGAGGTCCGTGAAGGTCGTTCCCGATGCCAGGTCGACGGCGTGCAGCCATACCTCGCGTACGCGCATCCAGGGAACCTCGGCGGCGGGGATGGCACGTCCCAGGGCGCTTTTGACCTCCGCCTGCCAGGTCGTCGCGTCAAGGGCGGCCAGGGCTTTCTCCAGTTCCCCGGCCGTGGACCTCAGCTGGGCCCGCAGGACCTCAGGGGGCAGCGTCGCCGAGGACTCGATCTCGGCGGCGCGCTGCTCGCGGTTGCCGTACATCGGGGTGGGGACACCGGTGCGTGCCCAGGTGGCCAGGCGGGTGAGTGCCTCGGCGTTGCGGGCGACGTGGCCGATGACGTGGGCGCGGGTCCAGCCGGGGAGGGCACTGGGGGCGTGCAGGTCCCCGTCGGTGAGGCGGTCGGTCACGGCCGACAGCAGGGCCGTGCCCTCGCGCATCCACGGCAGGGTGACGGTCAGGTCATGGCGGTCGGTGTCGGTCATGACGTACGGCTCCCCAGGCGCTCCGCGATGTCCGCCCGCAGCGCCTTCTTGTCGATCTTGCCCACCTTCGTGGACGCCAACTCCTCGACACACACCAGGTGTTCGGGCAGCTTGAAGCGGGCCACGCCTGCCTCCTCCATCGCCGCGCGGATCGTGGCCAGGTCGGGCGACGGGTGCCCCGGCCCGGCGACCACGTAGAGGCAGACGCGCTCGCCCAGGGTGGCGTCGGGCATCGCCACGGCCGCGACCTGGCTGACGTCGGTGAGCTGGTAGACGAGGTTCTCGACCTCCTCGGCGGAGACCTTCTCCCCACCGCGGTTGATCATGTCCTTGTCCCGGCCCTCGACGACGAGGTTGCCGTCGGGCGTACGGCGGCAGATGTCGCCGCTGCGGTACCAGCCGTCCTCGGTGAACGCCCGCTTGTTGTGCTCGGCGGCGCGGTAGTAGCCGCGCGGTGTGTAGGGGCCGCGGGTGAGGAGGGCGCCGGGCTCGCCGTCGGGGACGTCCTGGTCGAGTTCGTCGACCAGTCTCACCTCGTCGTCGGGGCACATGGGGCGCCCCTGAGTGGTGCAGATGACGTCCTCGGGGTCGTCGAGGCGGGTGTAGTTGAGCAGGCCCTCGGCCATGCCGAACACCTGCTGGAGCGTCGCGCCGAGCACCGGGCGTACTCGGCGGGCCAGTTCGTCGGCGAGTCGGGATCCGCCGACCTGGAGGACGCGCAGGCTGCTCAGCTGTTCGGCGCCGTGCTGCTCGGCGTGCTCCAGCCAGCGTCCGGCGACGGCCGGGACGACGGCTGTGTGCGTGACCCCCTCGGCCGCGGCGGTGTCGAAGACGCGGACCGGTTCGGGACTGGGCAGCATCACCACCCGGCCGCCGGCCAGCAGGGTGCCCAGGATGCCGGGGCAGGCCAGCGGGAAGTTGTGCCCGGCGGGCAGGCTCACCAGGTAGACGGACTCGTGGTCGACCGCGCTGACCTCGGCGCTCGCCCGTGCGTTGTACGCGTAGTCGTCGTGGGTGCGGGCGATCAGCTTGGGCAGGCCTGTCGTACCGCCCGACAACAGGAACACGGCCACATCGCGGCTGTCGGGCGCGGCCGCGTCCAGCCGGGCCCGGTCGGCTGCCGGGTCCGTGCCCGGCGTGCACAGGGCGCGCAGGTCCACGCTGCCGGGGCCGACGTCGTCCCCGGCGACCAGGACGTGCCCGGGGCCCGTGATCTCCTTGCCGAGTTCGTGGGCGAGTGCCTGGTGGTCGAAGTCGCGCAGCCGGTCGGGTACGGCGATGGCGGCGGCCTCGGAGTGCGCGGCGAGGTAGGCCAGTTCGAGGCGGCGGTGCGCGGGCAGGGCCATCACCGGCACGATCCCGGCGCGCAGGCAGGCCCAGGTCAGGACGGTGAACTCCCAGCCGTTGGCCAGCTGGACCACGATCCGGTCACCGGGGGCGAGGCCGAGATCGAGCAGCCGCAGCGCCAACGCGTCGGCGCGGTCGGCGAGTTCGGTGTACGTCAGGCGGAGGTCGCCGTCGACGAGCGCGGTCGCGTCCGGCGTGCGGTCTCCGCTCTCGCGCAGCAGGTCGCCCAGCGGGCGGCCCGCCCAGTATCCGGCCGCCGTGTAGCGGTCGGCGTCGGCCTTCGGCCAGGGAACCGTTCCCTCACTGATGGGTGCGGCCATCAGTCATCACCTTCTCTTGCAGCGGCTCAGTGGTTTCCGCCGCGATACACACAGCATCCAACACCACAAGGCCCTGGGCGGTGATCCGCAGCGGATTGATCTCGATCTCGGCGAGTTCGGGGTGGGCGGCGAGCAGGTCGCCCAGGGCCGCCACCGCCTCTCCCAGCGCGGGCCGGTCCAGTACGGGCCCGCCGCGCCAGCCGTCGAGGAGGGCGTGTCCGGCCAGCTCGGCGGGCATGGCGGCGGCCTCGGCCACGCTCAGCGGGGCGAGCCGGATGCTGACGTCCGCCAGGGCTTCGGCGGTGGTGCCGCCGAGGCCGACCAGGACGATGGGGCCGAACACCGCATCGCGCCGGGCGCCGACCACGAGGTCCACGCCGGGCGGGGCCATCGACTCCACAAGGAAACGGCGCCCACCCGCCGTCTCGATCGCGTCCAGGGCCGCGTCGAGCTCTTCCGGCGTCCGCACGCCGAGCCGGACCCCGCCGATCTCGGTCTTGTGCAGCACGGCCGCGTCCAGCAGCTTGACCGCCACCGGGCCGGGCAGTTCGGCCAGCGCCCGGTGGGCCTCGGCGCGGTCGGCGCAGGTCCGGCGGGGCATGGTCGGCACGCCGAGCGCGGCGAGGAGCGTCTTGGCCTGGTCCTCGTCCCAGGGGCCGGGTCCGACCTCCACGTGCACCGCTACGGCAGGCACCGCCGTCGTACGGTTGCGGGCGCGTGCGTCGGCCAGCAGCGCGCCGGTCATCGCGGCGAGCCCGCTCGGGTCACCGGTCACCGGGACACCCCGGTCGAGGAGGGCGCGGCGAACCCGCCGTACGTCATCGCCCGCGCCCCCTACTCCGAGCACCATCGGCACGCTCACCCCGGCTGTCTCCACGGCCTCGACCAGGTCGAAGGCGCCGGGCTCGTGCAGCGCGTACCCGGCGATCAGATCCACGGCCGGGTCGGCGGCCACCGCTTCCAGTACGGCGGTGAAGCCGGGGCCCGGGCGGCCGGTGTCGACCGGGTTGGCCTGGTAGGTCAGCGGGGGCAGTACGTCCGCCAGCGTGCGCCGGGTGTCGGCGGTCAGCTCGGGCACGGCGGCGCGGCGCCCCCGCAGGTCGTCCAGGAGCAGCAGTCCCGGGCCTGCCTGTGCCGTCACCACGCCCACCCCCGGATCGGCGGCCGGGGGCAGTCGTACGAGGGACAAGGCGCCCACCGCGTCGACCAGTTCGCGTTCGTCGTCCACCAGCACGGCGCCCGCCTGGGCGAGGGCGGCGCGGGTGGTGCGCCAGGAGGTGGCGAGGGCGCCGGTGTGGGATGCGGCGAAGGCGCCGATGTCGTGGCGGCCGACGACGAGCGCGACGACCGGGCGGGTGGTGGTGAGCCGGGCGACCGAGTCGGCCAGGCCGCGGCCGTCGGAGACGGACTCGATGTGCAGGGCCACAGCCGTGGTGTGCGGGTCGGCGGCCAGGTGGTCGAGGACATCGGCGGTCGTGACGTCCGCGCTGTTGCCCAGGCCGACCGCGAGGCTCACGCCGTGCCCGGCCTCGCCGAGCAGGAACGCCAGCGCGTGGTTGACGCCCCCGCTGGCCGCCACCACGGCGATCCGGCCGGCGGGTACGTCGGCCGCACCCGGCACGAAGCTCGTAGTGAGGCCGTGAGCGGGCGCGAGGAACCCGGAGGTGTTCGGGCCCAGCAGCCGGATGCCGGTGCGCTCGACGACGTCGGCCAGCTCCCGCTGGTACCGCTCGCCCTCCGGTCCGGCCTCGGCGAACCCGCCCCCGTACACGACGGCGGCCCCCGCCCCGGCCTTGGCGGCCGCGGCCACGGCGTCGGCGCAGGCCCTGGCCGGGAGGCAGATCAGGGCGAGATCGACGGGGCCGTGCGCGGCGGCCTCTTCGACCGACGGGTAGATGCCGGCGGCGGGCTCCGGGTCGCGGGCGTTGACCAGCGCCACGTGCCCGGGGAAAGCGGTGACCGAACGGGCCAGCGCGGCGCCCAGCTTCGCCGGGTCGCGGGAGGCGCCGATGACGGCGATGCCGCGGGGGGTGAACAGCGCGTCGAGGTCGGGGCTCGTGATCAGGTCGGGGGCGGTCATGAGGACACCTCCCACTCGGCGACGGTGGCGGCGCTCGCGCCGACCAGGTCGGTCCGTCCGGACAGTACGGCGGTGACCGCACGGTCCCTGCCCAGCGAGTCGTCGACCAGCAGGGCGGGCAGCCCGTGGTGCAGCCGGGCCCGCTCGGTGAGCAGGGCGCGGGTGTACGGCGTACCACCGTGAACGGCGATCAACAGCGGGCTGGATGCGGCGAGTTCGGCTAGTCGTGTGTAGGCGGCGGCGAGCGCGGACTCGTCGTCCGGGGCCGTGATCCGGGCGCCCCAGGGCTCGGCGGTGTCCGGCGCGGATTCCCGCAGCGACAGCGGGGCACCGGATCCGCCGACCGCGGTGCTGCCGTCGGTGCCATCGGTGCCATCGGTGCCGTCGGCCGCGACCAGCATGACCCGGCTGGGCAGCCGCCACGCGCCGAGGTCGAACGGGGCGTCCAGGGGTTCGGCACCCCCATGACCCGACTGCCACTGGTCGTGACTGGCGCGGACGAACTCCGGCGCCCGCCGGGCCAGCCGCCCGTCCGTGATGCTGCGGGACAGGAAGTGGTAGGCGAACTGCCACGGCTCGAAGGCGTCGTGGTACTCGCCGAAGTGCTCCCACCAGCCGAGGCTCGGCCGTGCCGCGTTCTGGATCGCCTCGACCGACGGCCGGGCGGCGGCCTCGTACGCGGCGAGGGCGGCCGGGATGTCGTCGGCGTGCTTGGTGAGGGCGGCCGAGAGCGCGATCGCGTCCTCCATGGCCATCTTCGTGCCGGAGCCGACGGAGAAGTGCGCGGTGTGCGCGGCGTCGCCGAGCAGGGCGACCGGGCGGGGCTCGGTGACGTACCAGTGGCGCGTGCGGCGGGTGCGGAAGTTGCCCCAGCGGGAGTTGTTGACCAGGAGCCGGTGTCCGTCGATCTGCTCGGCGAACAGCTCCTCCAGGTACGCCTTCGTGGCCAGGTCGCTCGGACCCGGCGGCTGCGTCACGTCGAACGCGTCGAGGCCCGCCGACCGCCAGGTCACCTCGTCCGTCTCCACGATGAATGTGCTCACGTCCGCGCTGATCGGGTAGCCGTGCACCGCGAACACGCCGTGCGGGCCGCGCTCATGGACGAAGGTGAGCCCGTCGAACAGGTAGTCCGTGCCGAACCAGATGAACTTGGCCGTCGCCGTCTCGACCGCCGGTTCCAGACGGTCTGCCAGGCCCTCACGGATCCGTGACGACGTGCCGTCGGCCGCCACCACGAGGTCGTAGCCGTCCAGGTCGTCCAACCCCACCTCGCTCTGGAAGCGCAGGTCCGCGCCGAGCCCGCGCACCCGCTCCTGGAGCAGCGCCAGCAGGGTGCGGCGGACGATCGCGGCCATGCCGTTGCCGCCGCAGCGGATCCGCTCGCCCTTGAGCCGTACCTCGATGTCCTCCCAGTGCCGGCCGTGCGCGTCCAGCGCCTCACGGAGCACGGGGTCGGCGTCGTGGATGCCGGCGAGCGTACGGTCGGAGAACACCACACCGAAGCCGAACGAGTCGTCGGCCCGGTTGCGTTCGAAGACCGTCACCTCGACGGACGGGTCGGCCTGGCGGATCAGGGCGGCGAAGAAGAGCCCTCCCGGGCCTCCGCCCACGACAGCGATGCGCATGGTCAGCCCCTCACCGGAGTCTTGGCGCTGGCCGGGGTGGAGCTGCTCACCATGGTGTTGCGGCACTCGCCGATTCCCTCGATCCGGGTCACCAGCTCGCTGCCCTCGGTCAGATAGCGCGGGGGCTTGCGGGCGTGGCCGACGCCACCGGGGGTGCCGGTGGCGATCAGGTCGCCGGGGGTCAGGGTGACGATCTGCGAGATGTACGCCACCAGGGCCGCCGGGTCGAAGACCAGGTCGCCGGTGTCGGCCTTCTGCATCAGTTCGCCGTCGACCGTGCAGGTCAGCTCGGCCGACAGGGGGGCATCGTCCGGGCCTGCGACCACGAGCCACGGGCCGACCGGCGTACTGGCCTCGAAGGTCTTGCCCTGGAGCCACTGCGGCGAGCGGTACTGGAAGTCGCGGCCGGTGACGTCGTTGACGACGGTGTACCCGGCGATCGCGGCGCGGGCCTGTTCGGGCGTGGCGTGGCGGACCTCGGCGCCGATGTACACGCCGAGTTCGGCCTCCCAGTCCACCGCGTCGGATCCGGCGGGCAGCTCGACCGGGTCGTACGCGCCGACCTGGGCGCGGGCGAACTTGGCGAACAGCGTGGGGTGTTCGGGGAGTTCGCGGCCCATCTCCAGGATGTGGTTGCGGTAGTTGAGCCCGACGCAGACGATTTTCTCGGGGGACGGGACGGGCGGCGCGTAGGCGAGGCCGGCCAGGTCGTGGCGGGGGCCGTCGGCGGTCGCCGCCTCGGTCCGCCAGTCGGGGCGGCCGAGCAGCGCGCCCAGGTCGGGGTGAGCGCCGATCTCGACGGCGGCGTCGTCCTCGACACGGACCGCGCGGGTGCCGTCGGGGGTGCGGATGGTGGCGAGCCTCATGCTGACGGCTCCTCTCGGTGCGTGCGGGCGAGGCCGATGGCCTCGTAGACGGGGTCGTCGGAGAAGCGGAAGGCGTCCAGGCCGCCTTCGGTGGTGAGCGTGACCGGCGCCCAGGAGGGCACGGCGAACAGGTCGCCCTTGGCGACGTCGTAGAGTCGGCCGCCGACCTCGACCGTGCCGGTGCCGTCGAACACCTGCCAGACGGCGGAGCCGACCACCCGGGTCGTGGCGGTCCGGGTGCCGGGGCGCAGGCGGTGCATCTCGGTGCGGATGGTGGACAGGGCGTCGCGGGCGGTGGCCGGGTCGGTGAACCGTACGACCGCGTGCCCGGGCTCGACCACGCCCGGGTGCCCCTCGTCCTCCAGCTCCAGCTGGGCGGTGAGCGCCGCGTCGGTGTGCTCCCAGCGGTACGCCATGAGCGGGGAGGAGAGGGTGGCGGGGGCGCCGACGGGGGTGAGGCCCGGGTGGCCCCACAGGCGTTCGTTGCGGGAGGCCGCGGGGGTGGCGCGGGTGGCCAGCCGGTCCGGACCGAACTCGAAGAACCCGGCGTCGAGCTGGCGGACCAGCGGGATGTCCAGGCCGTCGATCCAGGCCATGGGCCTGTCGGTGGTGTTGTGGTGCTCGTGGAAGTGCATGCCGGGCGTGAGCAGCAGGTCGCCGCGGCGCATCGCCACCGGGTCGCCCTCCACGTTGGTCCACACGCCCTCGCCCTCCACCACGAAGCGGAACGCGGTCTGGGTGTGCCGGTGCGCGGGCGCCTCCTCGCCGGGGCCGAGGTACTGGATCGCGGCCCACAGGGTGGGGGTGGCGTACGCGGTGCCGGGCAGTCCCGGGTTGGCCAGCGCGATGGCGCGGCGCTCGCCGCCCCGGCCGACCGGGACGAGGTCGCCGCTGCGCTCGGCGAGCGGGTGGAGCACCGACCAGCGCCACAGGGCGGGCACGGCGTCCGGTTGCGGCACCTGGGTCATCAGACCCTCGCGCTGGGTCCACAGCGGTGTCAGATGTGCGGCCTCGAAGTCGGCGTAGAGCTGCTCCAGGGCGGCACGTTCGTCGGTGATCGTCACGACGGACTCACTCCTTCGGGATTACCTGAGTCCAACGTACGACACCGAAACAACGACCGTCTAGATTTTGAAACGCATCTTTTCTACAGGGCGCCGCCGATCACCTCGTCGACGTACCCCTCCGCCTCGGCCCGCAGCAGCCCATGCGCCTCCAGGAACAGCTCGTGGGCGACCCTGCCGACCCAGCCCTCGGGCAGCAGCTCGGGCGGCAGGTCGGGGTCCCGGAAGGGAAACAGGCGGTAGTCGTGGATCAGGCGCATGCGCTCGACCAACGCGTCCCGGCCGCGCAGCCCATCCGCGCGATACCCGGCGAGGCGCGGCCGGTACCGGTCGAGCAGCTCGGTGTACTCCTTGTTCAGGGCCGCCAGGTCCCAGGAGCGCGCCGCCATGTCCCGGTCGGCCGCCGCCCCCTCGGAGCGGGCGTGCAGCGCGTCGATCCGCGCCGCGGGCTGGTCGGCGAAGCTCTCCCTGACCTCGGCGATCCGGTCGTGCGGGCTGATCCACACGGAGGCCGAGAGCAGGCCGAAGCCCAGCCAGGACAGCTTCTTGCGCAGTTGCTCGCGCAGCGCCCGGTCGGCCTCGGGCACCGAGTAGATGACCATGTGCCACTGCCCGTCCCACGGGCCGGGCGCGCGCCGGAAGATCCGCTCCCGGCCCTCGTCGAGCAGTTTCCAGGAGGCGTCGGTGAGGGCGTAGACGGTCTCCCTGCCCTCACGGCGACTCTCCAGCCAGCCCTCCTTGCGCATCCGGGCGGCGACCACCCGCACCGTGCTCTCCGGGATGTCGAAGCAGTCCATCAGCGCGACCAGGGAGCGCAGCCGGACGTCGCCGCCCCGGTAGCGCAGATAGTCGCCGAACAGGTCGAAGACCAGCGACCGCGGTTTCACAAGCACCTCCCGGGCCCTGCCGGACCCCACCCCTATACGTGTCAACTACTTGACGATCGTCTCACAGTCGACCGATATTTCACCCGTACGACGGCCGTCTCCATGACGGCACCTTTCACGTCACGCACCCAGCGTCGAAGGAGACGCAATGACGGAGACCTTCGTCCTCATATCCGGCGCCTGCCACAGCGGCTGGACCTGGCGCCTGGTGGCCGAGCGGCTGCGCACCGCCGGTCACCGCGTCCTGGCCCCGGACCTGCCCGGCCTCGCCGACGGCGACGACCCGCGCCGGCACAGCCTGGCGGACGTCGGCGACTTTGTCGTCGACCTCGTCGAACGGCACGACCTGCGGGACGTCACCCTGGTCGGGCACAGCTGGGGCGGCTACCCGCTCACCGCGGCGGCACCGCGCCTCGCGCCGCGCCTGCGCAAGCTCGTCTACTGGAGTGCGTTCGTTCCCGCTCAGGACCGGTCCCTGATGGACGAGGTCCCGCCGCACTACGCCGACATGTTCCGGCAGCTCGCCGCCGCATCCGGCAACGACAGCATCGTCTTCCCCTACGAGGTCTTCACTTCGGCCTTCATGCAGGACGGCGACGAGAGCACCCAGCGCCTGGTCCACGGTCTGCTGGTGCCGCAGCCCCTGCGCTACTTCACCGAGACCGTCACCCCGGTCGACCCGGCCGCGCTCGGCGTCCCCGCCTCCTACGTGGTCGGCACCGAGGACCTGGCCCTGCCTCCCGGCGAGTACGGCTGGACCCCCCGCTTCCCCCAGCGCCTCGGCCCGGACACCCCGGTCATCGAGTACGCCGGCACCCACGAGGCCCAGTTCACCCGCCCCGACGAGCTGACGGCGGCCCTGCTCAAGGCATGACCCGGCCGGGAAGCCGCTCAAGGGTGACCCGCCAGAGACGAACCGACCGCCCCCTCCGCGTCCTGCGCGGCGGGGGCGGTCTGCGTGTTCTCGGCACAGCCGCGCTCAGGCTCGCACGGCCATCGCATCCGTCGAGGGAGCGGCGGCGGCCCGCGCACCCCTGGGAAGCAGGAACACCATGAGCGACCCCGCTGCCGCCGGTATGGCGAAGGCGTAGAAGTTCCACTCCACGGGCAGGTCGGACGCGAGCAGGATGCCGCCGAACGTCGGGCCGACGACGGCGCCGAGCCGTCCGATACCCAGCGTCCAGCCCAGCGCGGTCGCACGGACCTCGGGCGGGAAGTGCATGGCGACGTACGCGTTGACCATGATCTGGGTGCCGATGGTGCCGAACCCTGCGACCGCCACCAGGGCGTACATCACCGGCGCCGCCATGGGCGAGCTCAGCAGGTAGATGGAGACGGCGGCGGCCACGAACGTCACCGCGGTGACCGGCTTCATGCCCAGCCTGTCACCGACCGGCGCTACCAGAACGGAACCGACCGCGGCGCCCACGTTCATCATCACCAGGAACAGCAGCGAACTGGAGAGCGGATAGCCGGCCGACTTCATGATCTGCGGCAGCCAGGTGTTGAGCCCGTACACGAGCAGCAGGCCGAAGAAGCTGGTGACCGCGAAGAGTACGGCGGGCACGAGGTGGCGCCTGGTGAACAGGGCCGCGACACCGCGCTTCGACTTCTGCGTACGGCCGCGGGCGGCCAGGTAGCTCTCGGACTCCGGCAGGTACCGCCACAGCAGCGGGACGACGGTCACGAGGGGCAGCGCGCCGAGCCAGAACATGATCCGGAAGCCGAACTCCGGCAGCAGCGCCAGGGCCAGTACGGCGGAGAGGATCCCGCCCACCGAGTAGCCGGAGAACATCAGCGCGTTGTTGAGACTGCGCCGGTGCGGGGCCGAGTACTCGGCGGTCAGGGCGATCGCGGTGGGCATCACACCACCGAGGCCGAGCCCGCCGAGCAGGCGGAACAGGCCGAAGAGCTCGGCGCTCGGTGCCAGCGCACAGGCCGCCATGGTCAGCGAGAACCAGCTCACGCTGATCAGCAGCACCTTCCGCCGGCCGACCAGGTCGGTCACGGCACCCGCGACCAGCGCGCCGACCAGCATGCCGATGAGGGCGTAGCTGCCGATCAGTCCGGCGTCGGTGGGCGTCAGGCCCCAGGGTTCGTAGCGCAGCAGGGCCGGCACCACGGCCCCGTAGACGATGAGGTCGTAACCGTCGAACAAGATCACCGCAAAACACAGCGCCAGAACCGTGAGTTCACTGCGGCGTCGAGAACTTCCGGGAGTTCCAGCCCCTCCGGATCTTCCGGATCCTCCGGAACGGACGTCTGCTGGCTTCATCGCCATCACCACCCTGTGCGATTCCTTGCGCGGCGCTTCACCGGCACTCAGAGAGGGAGTATGTGTCATATAAAAAACGAGCGTCAATTGTTTGTAACGCATCAGTTGCCGTGACTCACCTACGCAGCAGGTGAGAGCCATTGTTTCGTAACATGTGCCGATCGCCCGTCGCTCATCTGGCAGGTTCCGTACATGGCGGAGATGCCGCTCTCGGCGAACCGGCAGTCGTCCAGCAGCGCGGCGACGAAGGTCCACGGCAGCCAACGGTCATCCCGAAACGATCAGGCGGCAGGGCGTCGGCGAACGCCTCCGTCGCGTCGAAGCCGAAGCGCTTGACGATCGACCCCAAGCCGAACGAGAACTCCTCTCGCGCGGGATCATCGAGCAGGGACAGTGCCCCGATCGACACCCAGCTACCGGCACATGCCCGGCAGTGGACACACACGGTCGGATACCGGCCGCCCCCCACCCCACCTGGCGCACCCTGCGGGCCGGGCGTCAGCAAGGCGTACAACCCCGAGACGATGGACCCGATCGCGATCTTCGAGAAGGCCAAGGCGCAAGCGGCCCGACATGGCTGTCGAGTCCCTCGAACGTGCCCATCGGTGGCCGCCCAGCGTCCATCCCCAACCGCAGCGGTCGTGCCCCACCGCCTGCCCCGGTGATGCCGGCCATCTCCGCATCAGACTTCAGGCCAACATCCGGATCATTCCCGGGCCTTCGACCCGTCGGCCAGACTGGCTACCGCGCCGAACCTGCCCACCAAACGGTCCAGCTTTCTGAACGACGCTGAAAGACTCGTCCGCGCAGGTCAGAGACCAAAAGCCGCATCGCGGCAGGTCAGCGCCACCCGGTGGACAACTTCAAGAAGATCTCGTCGTGGGCGGCGATCCTGTTCGCTCCGACGCTGGTCGGGACGATCTGCGGGATGAACTTCAGGCACATGCCGGAGTTGCACTGGGTGCTCGGATATCCCTTCGCAACCGCCCTGATGGGGGTCGTTTGCGCCAGTCTGTACGTCATCTTCAAGCGGCGGGACTGGCCCTGAGTAATCGCCCTGGAGGGCTGTTGTCCTGAGCGCGTGCAGCCCCGATCGCAGAAGTGGACGACGCGTTTGAGGCCGCTGGGGAGAATCTGGGGAGATGAGCCGCGCTCCGTTCGGGGCGGTCTCCTGCGGTCGTGGGTGTTGGCGTGCGAGGGCACTGCTGTCGGCCTTGGTCACTGCGGCCGGCGTCCAGGACTCCATCGCTGGCACTCGCCTGCTCGACCAGGTCACCGCCGACCACCCCACGATCCGCAAGACCTGGGTGGACGGCGGCTACCGCAAGCACTTCGTCGAACACGCCGCCACCCTCGGCATCGACATGGAAATCAACGCCCGCAAGCCCGGGACCAAGAGATTCACTCCGATACCAAAACGTTGGGCGGTAGAGCGAACCTACGGCTGGCTCATGCTCCACCGTCGCCTGGCACGCGACTACGAGACCCTCCCAACCCGCTCCGAAGCCCTGATCCACCTCGCCATGACCGACCTGAAACAACGGGAGGAATCGACCTCTCAGAGGGCGACTCAGAAGTGAAAAAGGACCACCCAGGCCGCCGCGATTCCCCGGATTCCGGTGAGCGCCTTGATCATCGGACGACCCGGTATGGTGCCGGCCTCAGGCATGAGTCATTCCTTCACCGGTTGCGCCCGATGGGTAGGGCATTTTCAAGAACGGTCCGAGTCGTTGATCCGGTGCACCAGGTCGAGAACCGACGCCACACCGTCCGGGCCGCCGACGGACAACCCGATCTCGAACTTGCGAACGCCGCGCGACCGCAGAGTCTCGATCCTGGCCTGTACGTCCGCCTCGCTACCAGCGATGAGGAACCGGTCGCTCAGGTAGTCCCAGACCCCGAGGTCCATCGCGGCCTCGATGTACTCCTGCCTTCGCGCAGTCGACTGGTGTCCATGCTGTGAGAGGTCGTACAGCTCGCCGAGCTTCCTGACCCCCTCCTGGAACTCGGCCGGGACGAGCTTCGACGACATGCCGAATCTGGCGAAGTGGTGTGACAGGGACGCCACGATCCAACCGGCGTCGGTCACCGCGCGATCCGAGTCGCTGTTGATGCTGATCGCGCCGGTGTTCCAGACGAGGTCGATGGCGTCGGGATCCCGGTTCGCCTGCTCGGCCCCTCGCCGCACCACGCTCATCACTTCACGGACGACGTCCTCGCTGTAGCCGAGCCCGATGAAGATACCGTCCGCCGTCTGGGCGGCCAGTTCGAGCGATCTCAGCCCGTGAGCCGCCAGGTAGACGGGCACTCTCACGCCCGATTCCCGCTTCAGCCGCAGATCCGCGTCGTGCCAGCGAGCCCGGCCGTCACGTAGCAGATCCCGGACACACGTCACGTACTCCCGGAGGTCCCGCAGCGTCGCCGCGCGCTGCGCCAGGTTGTACACCCCGCTGTCGCCCGTGCCCATTCCGAGGAACACACCGCCTTGAGCGACTTCGGAGAGGCTTGCGACCGCTCGCGCAGTCACCACCGGGTGCCGGGTCACCGGATTGGTGACCGCGACCCCGATGGGCACCGTCGAAACGCACTGTGACAACACCCCGAGCGTGGTCCAGCAGTCCGGGACCCCGGCCGGTGAGTCCCACACCCCGATCTGGGCCGCGCCGTGTGACTCCGCCCGTATGGCCGCCGCGACCGCCTCCGCCACAGATGCCGCGCCGATGTTGACCTCGATCTCGATCGGATGGCGCTTGGCCTTCACTGGCAGACCTCCTTGTGTGTGTCGGGTCCCGCCAGCCGTACGTAGCGCCGAAGGTGACGAATAAGCGGGCCACTCTCCTCCGTGGCCGGTGCGACCCGGTCGACTCGGGAGACCACGATGCCGTGGTCCCCAGCTCGGTACTCGTCCGTCACGGTACATTCCAACCAGGTCAACGCGCCGTGCAGCACGGGCATCCCGTCGGCCGAAGGCATCCAAGCGACGTCGTCGGACTTCTCCGTGCCCCCGTTGGAGAGCCGCACGGACACGCCGTGTTGGTCCTCACTGAGGATGTTGATGCAGATGCCGTCGGCCGCACGCATCCGTCGCATGCACTGGGATGAAGCAACGGGAGGAAACGACCTCTGAGAGTGGCGGCCAGTTCACCACTGCGCTTCTCCCATATCCGCACGCTCAGCGAGGCCCGGCCGGTGTGCACGGACCACCAGCGGCCTCCCTCTCGGCCTCTACAGAGCGGTTCACCCGCGCGGTGCGGGAGGCTCGCCGCCTTCTTCCAGCAGCGGGGCAGGCTCCAGGAACTCGCAGGCCGTGTCGCAGAGCCTGAGCCACCGGTGGCCCGATCCTGGCGTCAGGCCGGTGGACAGCAGCCGCAGTTGGTCCATCCGCACCTTGACCGGGTCCGGTAGGGATGCGGGCAGGGCGGCGAACATCTGCATGTCCTGCTGCCGCCGCAGAACGGCTGCCGCGGCCGGGCACCAGGTTCCGGGCAAACCGGCAGCCGACTCATCGGCTGTGGCGAGCAGTGCCGCGAGGACCACGCTCTCGACCTGGGCGAGAAAAGTGACCTGTTCGACGTCCCAGGTGTGCAGGCGCTGGCCGAGCCGACGGGCGAAGACGGGGTCGGCCGGGCGAGTGCGCATCACCTCGCCGGCGAGTCGGTCCGCTGCAGTGATCGGATCAGCCGTCATCGGTGGTCCTCTCCCGTGGCTGGTGCGGGCTCACAGCTCAGCACTGCTTTCGTTGACCGTGCCGGCGGCGGGCACTTGTGCTGCCGGGAGCTCGTGGCCGCAGTCGTCCATTGGTCCGGCCCGGGGGGAGGTGGCTCAAGGTCGACCTCGCTGGCGCAGGCGTCGGGGGCACTCGGAACGCAGCCACAGCGCCTCCCTTGGCATACCGGTTGACGTCGTCATCTGGTCGACGACAACGACGGAGCCTGGACTGCACATGCCACATAGGGCGGAAGGTGCCGTTCAGCCCTCACTATGCCCAAATAGTGCATAGAGCACCGGCGTTGTCCGGCCACAGTCCCCGCGCCACGTACGCGGCAAGACGACGTGCTGCGGCACACGGTGACCGCCGACTTCAGCGGCCACCCGTTACGTGACCCGGTACCGGACCACACCCGAGGACCTCGCCGGGCGCGAGCAGTCGCCCCTCATCCCTGCCCCAGGGGGGTGGTCGAACACGATCTCGTGGTCCTTCGCGGCGCGGGTGCGCCAGTCCAGGACCTGCTCACGGGTCAGCTCCTCGAGGACCAGCTCCTGGTCGTCGTCGTCGATGTCGGCGGTCTCCGTTTACGGCCTGGGTTTCCCCGTCCCGCGCCAGTCGCTGGGAGCCGTGCGGCACACTTCTGAAGCAGGGCAGCAGCGCGTACGGCGGCGCCCGGCCATCTCCTTGTTCAGGACTACGAATCGACGAGGTAGGCCTTCTCCCCCATCATCGGCGGCGCGTCAGCCGGCCCCGCTGCTGCCCGCCGTGCTCGGCATCCTCCTCATCACGCTGTCCTGGCCGGACGGCGGACGACTCGCCGTCGTGACCGCCTCCTTCTTCCTGGGCGTGCCGTATGCGGTACGCCTGGTCGCCGGCGCGGCCGCGCCCGTGGCCGCCTCCGGGTACGTGGAGGCAGCGGCCATCGGCGGGGAGCGGCTGTGGTGTCTCGTGGTCCGGGAGGTGCTGCCCAACCTGCGTGCGACGCTGCTCGCGCTGTTCGGGCTGCGGTTCGTGGCGGCCGTGTACCTCGTGGCCACCGCCGGCTTCCTCCAGGTCGGCCCTCAACCACCAGCCGCTGACTGGGCCCGGAAGCAGGCTGGGCGTCGTCGGTGCCTCCGGGTCCGGCAAGACGACCCTGCTGCGCGCCCTGGTGGGCCTCCACGTCCCGACCGCCGGCCGCATCGAGCTGGAGGGCACCGGCCTCGCCCCCACAGCCCACCGCCGCTCCCGCGACCAGCGCCGCCGCCTCCAGCTCGTACCGCAGGACCCGCTCGGCACGCTCAACCCCAGCCGCACGGTCGGAGCGGCCCTGCGCCGCCCCCTCCTGCTGCACCGCCGGTCGGGTCGGGCCGAGGCCCCGGGCCGGGTCCTGGAACTCCTGGAACAGGTCGGCCTGCCCGCTGCCTTCGCCGACCGCTACCCACACGAGCTCTCCGGCGGACAACGCCAACGCGTGTCCATAGCCCGTGCGCTGGCAGCCGACCCCGACGTCCTGATCTGCGACGAGGTCACCTCCGCACTCGACGCGGACGCCGCTGTCGCCGTCATGGACGTGCTGACGGAACTCCGCGACCGGCGCGACCTGTCACTGATCCTCGTCAGCCACGACCTGCACCTGGTCGCGGACCGAACGGACTCCGTCGTCGTGATGTCCGAAGGACGCATCGTCGATTCGGGCCCCACCACACAGCTGTTCAGCGCACCCACACACCCGGTGACCGCCGCGCTGTCCGCAGCAACGTGCGCACCGTCATCCGCCTCTCCCCACCCTGGGGACGTGGTGGAACTGCCCTCCGGAGCCCGCTACGAGATCGGCAGCGGCATACCAGAGCGTTCAACCGATCGGTTGAACCGAATTTCCACCTCCAGCACGCCTCAAGGCTCCGTCCGGGCGACGCGAAGTCCCTCTCGACCTCGCCAGACTGACGATCGGCCATGGCGCCAGAGCCTTGTACGCCACCCCCCATCAGAGAGGTCTCCTCAGCGTGTCCAGCTTCTTCAGCAGACGAAGTGTCCTCGCCACCGGAGCCGGGGCCGCCCTCGGTCTCGGTGCGATAGGCGCCACCGCGAACTCCGCCTCGGCCGCCCCGGCCGCCGCCTCACGGCACTCCGCCGGGCGCGAGGAGACCCGCACGCTCGACGAGCTCTACCAGGCGGCTCTCAAGGAGGGCGGGAAGCTCGTCCTCTACGCCGGCGGCGACACCCCCACCCAGCAGGACGGCACCAAGGCGGCCTTCAAGGCCCGCTTCCCGGACATCGACCTGACGCTGATCGTGGACTACAGCAAGTACCACGACGTCCGTGTCGACAACCAGTTCGCGACCGACACCCTCGTCCCCGACGTCGTACAGCTGCAGACCCTGCAGGACTTCGTCCGCTGGAAGCAGCAGGGCCGACTGCTGCACTACAAGCCGGCCGGGTTCTCGAAGCTGTACGACGGGTTCAGGGACCCGCAGGGGGCCTGGGTCGCCGTCTCGGCGATCGCGTTCAGCTTCCTGTACGGCACGGCCGCCGTGGGCTCGGACACCCCGCGCAGCCCGCTCGACCTGGTCGACCCCAAGTGGAAGGGCAAGATCGCCTCGTCGTACCCGCACGACGACGACGCCGTCCTCTACCTCTACGCGCTGTACGCCCGCACCTACGGCTGGGACTGGGTGGCAAGGCTCGCCGCCCAGGACGTGCGGTTCGCGCGGGGCAGCAACACCCCGGGGCAGGCCGTCTTCGGCGGGCAGAAGGCGATCGGCGTGGGCACCGCGGGCTCGGTGGTCCCCTCGTCGTCTCCCGCGAAGTTCGTGATCGCCGACGGGCACCCGTTCATGGCCTGGGGCCAGCGCGCGGCCATCCTCAAGCAGGCCGCGAACCCGACGGCCGCCAAGCTGTATCTCAACTGGCAGCTGTCCACCGAGACGCAGAAGAACTCCTTCAACGGCTGGTCGGTGCGCACCGACATCACGCCCCCGGCCGGGCTGAAGCCGATCTGGGAGTACCCCAACGCCCACCTGGACGGCTTCCCGAAGTTCATGGCCGACCGCGCCGAGGTCGAGCGCTGGAAGCAGACCTTCGCCCTCTACTTCGGCGAGGTCAAGGGCGACCCCACCCCCGGCTGGCTCGGACTGCACCCCGGAGCCTGACCCCGACCACCACTCCTCACATCAGTCATACAGGCGGTGGATAGACTCGGACGCCCTGTCCCGATGGATCTTTCGTCCAGGGGGTTCGTCGTGTCCGACCACCGCCCCGCCCGCACTCCCGCGCCGGCCCGGGGCGAGATTTTCGCCCTGCGGCACGTCCCGCACCTCGTGTTCTTCGTCGTCGTCGGCGCCGCGCTGGTCCGGCTCGCCTCGCTGAACATCTCGCTGTGCTGGGAGATCGTGGCCGGCAGCGGGCTGCTCGCCACGACGTACGCGGCCGGGCTCGCGCTGTGGAGAAGACTGGGTCCGCCGGCCCGGCACCTCTGGGTCGCGACCCTGCTGGTGCTGTGGGCGGTGCTCGTGTTGCGCACCCCGCCGTTCCTGACCAACGCCTACGTCTGGTGCGCCGTACCGCTGGCGTGTGCGGCTCTGCGCGCACTCGGACAGCGGGCGGCCGGGGTCGCGGTGGCCGCCATCACGTTCGTGCTGGTCGGTCAACTGACCCGCAGCATCGGCGGGTTCGACCCGGAGCTGGTGCTGATCCCGGTGACGGCCGTCTGGGGCACCGTGACCCTGTACCGGGGGCAGCAGCGCGAGGCCGCCGAGCGTCAGCGTCTGGTCGAGGAGTTGCGCAGCACACGGGACGTGCTGGCCCGGGAACAGCGCCGGGCCGGCGTCCTGGCGGAACGCGCGCGCATCGCCCGTGACCTGCACGACACGCTCGCCCAGGACCTGTCCAGCGGTGTCATGCTGCTGCAGGCCGCCCAGCGGGACTGGGAGGAGCGGCCGGACATGGCGCGTACGCGGGTGCGCGCGGTGACCGACGGCCTGGACGCCGGTCTCGCCGAGACCCGGCGGATCATCCGGGACCTCACCCCGTCCACGGTCGCGGAGGCCGGCTTGGAGGGCTCCCTGCGCCTGCTGTGCACCCGCGCGCAGGAGGACGGAACGGCACAGCGCGTGCAGTTCCGCTCGGCCGGAACCCAGCGCGCCGACCTGGACGAGCAGGCCGCCGCCGCACTGTTCCGCCTGGCGCAGAGCATGCTGGCCAACGTTCGCGAACACGCGCGCGCCACCCATCTGCTGGTGACCCTGCGTCATCACCCGGACCGCGTCGAACTCGACGTGTGCGACAACGGTGTCGGCTTCGGGCACCTTCCCGCCGACGGCGCGTGCCGTTCCGGCCGGGGCTTCGGCCTGCCGGCGGCCCGGGCGCGGCTGCACGAGTACGGCGGTGAGCTCGATGTCGACAGCGCACCCGGCCGGGGCACCCGGATCCGGGCCACCGTCCCCGCCCGGCCGCGGTCGGGCTCTCTCGCGCCCTTGGCCGAGGCGGTCCGATGACGGCCTCCGGGCTGCGCCTGCTGATCGCCGACGACCACGTCGTCGTACGAGCCGGTCTGCGGGCCCTCCTCGACGGCGAGGCCGATCTGGAGGTGATCGCCGAGGCGGGCAGCGGCGAGGAGGCCGTCAGCCTCGCTCTCGACCTGGCACCCGACGTCGTACTGATGGACCTCCGGTTCGGGGGCGGCAACCACGGGATCGACGGCATCGACGGCGTCGAAGCGGTACGCCGGCTCGCCGCCGAGGCTCCGGGGACACCGGTGGTGATGCTGACCAGCTACGCCGGACTCGCCGACGTCGTACGCGCGCTGGAGGCAGGCGCACGCGGCTACGCGCTCAAGGCGGGGCCGCCCGAGGACCTCTTCCGGGCCGTACGCAGCGCGGCGGCCGGCGGCATGGGCCTGGCGCCGGGGATCGTGGGCGACCTCGTCGGCCAAGTGGTCAGCCCGGCACCGGAGTTGACCGGGCGCGAGCGGCAGGTCGTCCGGCTGATGGCGGACGGGCACAGCAACCGTTCCATCGCCGAGTCGCTGTTCCTCACCGAGGCGACCGTCAAGACACACCTGGTGCGCATCTACCGGAAGCTCGGCGTCGACAACAGGGCGGCGGCCGTCTCCGAAGCGGTCCGCCGCGGTCTGCTGGAACTCACGTAGCGGTCACGCCCGGGAGCCGCGCCCGGCGTCGAGTCCGGCGACCGCTACGAGGTGCTGATCGCCGCCGGAGCGTACGTGCCGGTTCGCCCAGCCGGGCGGTAGTACTGGGCGGTAGTGCCGGGCGACGGCAGGGCGGGTCGGTCATGGCGGAAGCGGGCGACAGGCGGGCCGAGGAGCCGTCGCTGGGCGGTCCGGTCGTCCCGGCCCTTGCCCAGCTGCTCCAAGACGGAGCGCCGCGTGCCCGGCCTGCGCCGCAGTGAGGTCGCAGCCCTGGCCGACGTCAGCGTCGAGCCGCCCCCGCGCCGCTTCCCCGCCGGGCATTCGTCCGGGGAGCGACGCAGGGGACCGGGGGCCGCCTCGGCCTGGTGCGGCCTGGTGCGGCCTCAGCCGACCTTGAGCTGATCCGTGCCGTGCCCGATGTGTGCGACGACGAGTCCGGCGACTGACACCTCGGCGTACTCGGCGGTGTGGTGGCGGAAGATGCCACCGGCGTCCGGGCCCTGCTTGGCCTCGACCGTCCACCGCAGCTCGTGGAAGAAGAACCAGTCGTCGAAGTGCCGGGCGACGACCTCGATGCCGCGGACGCAGTAGTGGGCGTAGAAGTCCTGGAGGTGCGCCCGCAGGTCGTCCGCGGTGTGCAGGTTGGCCAGGGTCCCGGTCTGTGTCACATAGTCGCGGACGCCCGTCTGGATCTCGGGGTGGGCCTTCTCGACGATCGTGTCGATGTCACCCTCGCGGTACGCGTCGAGCAGCGTCGCGTGCAGCTCCGCCACCGCGAACCGGCTGGCCAGCGCCCCGTTGGCCGGGTCGCCCGGCAGACTGTCCTGTTGCGTGCGGCCCCAGAACAGCTCACCGGTGATGCCCTCGGAGCCCATGGTCGGGAAGAGGACGATGACCGGGCGCTCGCTCTCCGCGCCGGTCTGCTTCTCGCGGCCCCGGCCGAGACCGCTGACGAAGGTGTACCAGGAGGAGTTGATCTCCGCGACGGGGCGGATCGCCACCACGGCGGCGAACCGGTGCATGCTGCGGTAGCTGTTCTCGATGGCCTCGTACGTGGTGACGATGCGCTGGGTCGGGAGTTCGTGCCCCTCCTCGACCTGCGGTACGACGGTGTACGCGTAGGGGCCGCTCGGCGCCAGCGTCGCCAGGATGTCCTCGACGACGTCGACGTACTCGGCATGGACGTGCTTCCACGAGGTTGCCGCGCTCTGCACCTGCAGATCCGACGTGATGAGCAGTTCCTCGACCTTGGCCCGGTCTTTCATGCGCTTCCTCCTTCTGAGGCCGGGAGACCCGGATGGGTTGGGGGGGGAGACGCACACATGGAATCGGGCCGGGCTGACGGATACCGGTCGCGTTCCCGACAGAAGGCCGACGTGAGGCGGATCACGCAATCGAAGGTGGGCGACCCCAGGGGCACAGATTGCTTAAGTCAACCAATCTTTATTATGGTTGCGTAAATCAAGTAATCCCCCCGCTCCGACGGAGGCTGTTCCATGTCCGACGCCCTTGCCCCACATGCCGAAGCCGGGCCTTTTGCCCCGCCGAGGCCGAACACCGTGGTGGCGGTTCTGGCCTTCGCCGGCATCGCGGTCTCGCTGATGCAGACCCTCGTCATCCCGATCGTCCCCGCGCTGCCGAAGTACCTGAACGCCTCGGCGTCGAACACCGCCTGGGCGGTCACCGCCACGTTGCTGGCGGCAGCGGTCGCCACGCCGGTCGTCGGCCGCCTCGGTGACATGTTCGGCAAGCGGCGCATGCTCCTGGTCAGCCTCGTGCTGCTGGTGTCCGGTTCGGTCGTCTGCGCTCTGAGCGATTCGCTCGTCCCGATGATCGTCGGCCGTGCCCTGCAGGGTCTGGCGGCGGCTGTCGTCCCGCTCGGCATCAGCATCATGCGTGACGTACTGCCGGCCGAGCGGCTCGCCGGATCCACCGCGATGATGAGTGCCTCGCTCGGCGTCGGCGGCGCGCTCGGCCTGCCCTCGGCCGCGTTCATCGCCGACAACTTCGACTGGCACGTGCTGTTCTGGACCTCCGCCACCCTCGGCGTCCTCGCCCTCGCGTTCGTCCTGCTGGTCGTGCCCGAGTCGAAGGTCCGCACCGGCGGCAGCTTCGACCTGCTCGGCGCGCTCGGCCTGTCCGCCGCGCTGGTGTCCCTGCTGCTGGCCATCTCCAAGGGGGCCGACTGGGGCTGGACCGGCGGTACCACCCTCGGCCTCTTCGCCGCCGCCGTCGTGGTCTTCGTGATGTGGGGCCGGTACGAGCTGCGCACGGCCCAGCCGCTCGTGGACCTGCGCACCACCGCCCGCCGCCAGGTGCTGTTCACCAACCTCGCCTCGGTCGCGCTCGGCTTCTCGATGTTCGCGATGTCGCTCGTCCTGCCGCAGGTCCTCCAGCTGCCCGAGCAGACCGGCTACGGCCTCGGCAGGTCCATGCTGGCGGTCGGCCTGATCCTCGCCCCGCAGGGCCTGGTGATGATGACCATGTCCGCCGTCTCCGCGCCCATCACCAAGGCGAAGGGCCCGAAGATCACACTGATGATCGGCGCGGTCGTCGTGGCCGCGGGCTACAGCCTGAGCACCGTGCTGATGTCCGAGGTCTGGCACTTCACGCTGGTCGCCTGCATCATCGGCGGCGGCATCGGCTTCGCCTACGGCGCCATGCCCGCCCTGATCATGGGCGCGGTACCGGCGTCCGAGACGGCCGCCGCCAACAGCCTCAACACCCTGATGCGGTCGATGGGTACGTCGTTCGCCAGCGCCGTCGCCGGCGTCATCCTGGCCCAGATGACCACCGACTTCGGCGGCCACCCGCTGCCCTCCGAAACCGGCTTCAAGGTGGTCATGGTCATCGGTGCCGGTGCCGCCCTCCTCTCCTTCTTCCTGGCCTCCTTCCTCCCGCGTCACCGGGCCGCCACCGCGCAGCCTCAGGCGAGCGAAGGCTCTGCCGAGCCGACCGGGGTCTCGGGGGTCAAGTCCTAGTCACCGCGAACGTGCGGGGCTGGGCCGGGCCGGGCCGCCTGGTGTCGACGGCCCGGCCCAGTCGTGCGCAACGTGGCTACCGTTCCCGTGCTCGGGGGGACGGCGAGCGAAGCTTCCGTCAGTCGCCCCGCACAGCCGCGTAGACACCCCCGTCGACGAGGATGTCTATGCCGGTGAGGAAGTCGGCCTCCTCCGACACCATGAAGGCGGCCACGGCGGCGACGTCCTCCGAGCGGCCGGTGCGGCCGAGTGGCGTGCGCTCGATGAGCTGCTGCATCGAGGCGTGCTTGGCCGCCTCCTGCCGACCCTGCGGGGTGTCGATGACGCCCGGGGAGAGGGAACATGCCCGGGCGCCCACAGGGCCGAGCCGCACCGCTTCCTTGCGTGCGAAGCGGTGTACGCCGTGCTTGGCCCAGGGGTATGCCAGGGCCGTGTTCTCGACGTCGGGGCCGAGCGCGTCGCGGATCCGGTCGAGGAAGTCCGGTGCCAGTGGGTCGTCGAGGATCGCGGCGACGGCCGGATCGGGGGCGATGCGCGCGAGCATCGGCGACATCGAGGCGAAGTAGACCATCGCCGTCCCGGTGGTGGCCAGCGGACGCAGGGCCTCGGCGAGGAGTGCCGTGCCGATGAGGTCGACCTCGAAGATGCGCTTCCAGTCGGCCATGGTGGGCGAGATGCCGGCGGCGTGCACGACGGCCCGCAGCCTGCCGCGTTCCGCCACCCGGTCGGCGAGGCGGGCCAGGCCGTCCCGGTCGGTGACGTCCAGCCCGAACGGCTCGGCCACCGCCCGGTGTCCGGCCTCGTCGAGGTCCTCAGCGACGGCTGCGACGGCCCTCTCGTCACGGTCGACGAGCAGCAGCACGTCCACCTGGTCGGCGAGTCGCCGCGCGCACGCCTCGCCCATTCCGCGTCCGGCGCCGGTGGCGATACCTACGGTTGTCATGGTGCATTGCTCCTTACGAAGGTGGGGTGCGGTGACCGGGCAGGGCGGTCAGGCCCAGATCCGTTCCAGGGACGGCCGGGCTTTACGGTCGACCAGTTCGACCCGGAAGCCGCGCGCACTGCGCAGGAAGGCGAAGAACAGGGCGCCGTCGGGCCCCTTGCGGGTCGCCTCGATCACCCAGCCGTGCCGTTCGAGTTCGGCGGTGTCCGCCGAGACGTCGTCGGACCAGTAGCCGAAGTGGTGGATGCCGGAGCCCGGCGTCGGCTCCCACAGGGTGCCGGGCACCTTGCGGACGATCTCCACCCTCGGCGACGTCCTGGAGTACACGCAGGCGAAGTCGATGACAGCGGCCCCGGTCGGCAGCTCGACCTCGGTCGCCGCGCCCATCGCCTGGGTCCACTCGAAGCCGAACAGCGACGAGAGCTGCGCCTGGGTCGCTTCGAAGTCCTCGGCGACGATGCCTACATGGAACTGGTCCTCGGGCCTCAGCATGAAGCCTCCTCAGTCGGCTCGTTGGGTGAGCTCATGCAAGCGAGGCGGGCCGACAGGTTCCGGACGCGTTCCCGACATCAAACCGACGTGACCCAGGTCACGCCTGATGCCCCAGCCAGTAGCCGAACCCCCTGCGCGTGTGGATCAGCTCGGGACCCTCTTCGTCGACCTTGTTCCGCAGGCGCTCCACGAGCTTCTCAATGGCCTGCCCGGCCCGGAACTCGCCCCAGACGTGCCGGCTGATCTGCTCCTTCGACAGCACCCGCCCCGCGTTCGCCAGCAGATGCCGCAGCAGCCGGTACTCGGCGGGGGTGAGGCCGAGCGGCCTGCGGCCACGGGTGGCACGGCAGGTGGTGTCGTCCAGGACCAGATCGCCGTAGCGAGGCGTGTGCGCGTGATGCTCGTTGTCGCGGTCGCGGTCGCCGTCGCGCAGCAGGCCCTGGACCCTGGCGAGAACCTCAGTGAGACGGAGTGGCTTGGTGACGTAGTCCTCGACGCCCGGAGTGAGTTCGGAAACGAGGTCGGCCAACTCGTCGCAGGCCGCCAGGAAAAGGAGCCGGGGCCGGTCCGCCGGCAGTACGCGGCGGCCCTGGGCGAAGCGGGCGTTGTCCGGCAGGCCGGCATCCCAGACCACCAGGTCGAACCTGTGATCCGCGAGCCTCATCATCCCTTCGATGGCGGTGGCCGCCGCGACGGCCCGGTAGCCCACCAGCTCCAGGGTGCTGGTGAGCAGCCTGCCGTCCGCCCGGTCACCACTGACCACCAGAATCTGCTGCCCCTGCCCGCGGAGCGGCGACTGTCGTCCGGTGAGACTTGGGTCCACGACAGGCCACCCGATGAATAGATTGCGTAACTTAAGTAATATAAACGTCAGCGATGCGCTGCCGCCAGTATTGCCTTCGCCGCACTTCATTGCAACGCACCATTGCATTCAGTTCAGCGTCATTGCATCAATTTTCCGGGCTTCACCTGGGTGAATGCCCTTCGATCCATTGACGCCTTTCTGAACGCAACGTAGCTTTCGAGCATCGTCAAACACGTCATATCGCGAACGGGGAATGGTCATGGGTGAATCCGTCCACACCGTCACGACGCTGCCGACCGCGCGCCGGCCCGGCTGCCCCTTCGACCCGCCGGCAGAGCTGATCGACGCGCGTCGGCACGGCCCCATCAGCCGCTACACCCACCCCGGCGGAAAACCCGGCTGGCTGATCACCGGATACGACCTCGTCAGGTCGGTCCTGGCCGACTCACGGTTCAGCTCGCGCAAGGAGCTCATGAACGTCGTCGACTTCGAGCTTCCCCCGGCGCCGCCCGGCGAGTTCCTCCTCATGGACGAGCCACAGCACGGGCGCTATCGGAAGCCGCTGGTGGGCAAGTTCACCGTGCGGCGGATGCGACTGCTCACCGAGCGCATCGAGCAGATCACCGCCGACTGTCTGGATGCCATGGAGAAGGCCGGGCCGCCTACGGACCTGGTGACCGCGTTCGCCAAGCCCATCCCCACCATCGTGATCTGCGAGTTACTGGGGGTGCCGTACCAGGACCGGGGCTCCTTCCAGGAGCAGATCGACGCGTTCATGGGCGGGGCGACGAGCGACGAGGAGCTGATAGCGGCCTACACGGCGACCCAGGAGTACCTCGCGGAGCTGGTGGCCGCCAAGCGCGCGAACCCCACCGACGACGTGCTCAGCGAACTCACCGACAGCGATCTGACCGACGAGGAGCTGAAGGGGATCAGCCTGATCCTGTTGGCGGCCGGGTTCGACACCACCGCGAACATGCTGGCTCTCGGCACCTTCGCGCTGCTGCAGAACCCGGCGCAACTGGCCGCGCTGCGCGCCGACCCCGCGCTCACCGACGGGGCCGTGGAAGAGCTGCTGCGGTATCTGAGCGTCGCCAAGACGTTCATGAGGACGGCGCTGGAGGACGTCGAGGTGGGCGGCCAGACCATCAAGGCGGGCACGACGGTCGTCCTGTCGTACAACACCGCCAACCGCGACCCCGAGCGCTTCACCGACCCCCATGCGCTCGACCTCCGCAGGCAGGACGCGGGCGGGCACCTGGCCTTCAGTCACGGCATCCACCAGTGCCTGGGGCAGCAGCTGGCCCGCGTCGAGATGCGGGTCGCGTTCCGCGCGCTGGTCGACCGCTTCCCCACGCTGCGCCTGGCCGTACCGGCCGAAGAAGTCGGCCTGCGCCCGGAGACCGCGGACATCTACGGGGTGAAGAGTCTCCCGGTCACCTGGGACAGGGAGGAGGCATGAGGGAGACGCGCCTGCGCATCGACCGTGAGCGCTGCATCGGCGCCGGGATGTGCGCGCTGACCGCTCCCGAGGTCTTCGACCAGGATCCCGAGGACGGCCTCGTGCTCCTGCTGCACGCCGAGCCGCCCACCGCCCATCGCGCCGCCGCGCAGATGGCCGCCGGCGTCTGCCCCTCCGGGGCGATCACCCTCCACGAGCCGGAAGCCGGCGGCTCCTAGCGCCGGGACGACCACAGCCGGACCGACACCACCGGACCGAGAGCCCCTCGCCGCGCGTCGGTGGGGGCTCTCGTGTGAACGGCGCGTGGCGCGGGAGTTCGCAGCCGTACCGCGCGATGCGTGCCGGTCCTGAGAGTGCCGGCCCTCAGGACGTGGCCGCCGCCGGCAGGTCCGGCTGCTGCGGCCGCCGCTGCGGTGCCGTCCGTACGGCGAGCACCATGGTGAGGCCGCCGCCGGGCGTGTCCTCGGCGTGCAGCGTGGCGCCGATGGCCTCGGCGAAGCCGCGTGCGACCGCCAGGCCGAGGCCGACGCCGACACCGCGGGGCGAGTCCCCGTACCGCTGGAAGGGTTCGAAGATGCGGTCCTTGGCCTCGTCCGGGACACCTGGCCCGCGGTCGACGACCCGCACCTCGACGCGGTCGGCGAGGGCGCTCGCCGACACCAGGACCTTCTCGTCCGGCGGGCTGTACTTGACGGCGTTCTCGACGACGTTGGCGACGGCCCGCTCCAGCAGCCCCCGATCCACGTGGACCATGGGCAGCGTCTCGGGGATGTCCAGGTGGACGCTGTCCTCGGGCACCCCGCCGAGCGCCATGGGCACGACCTCGTCGAGGTCGGTCTCGCGGATGACGGGGGTGACGGTGCCGGTCTGCAGGCGGGACATGTCCAGCAGGTTGCCGACGAGGTGGTCGAGGCGGTCGGCGCCCTCCTCGATGGCCTCCAGCAGTTCCGCCTGGTCCTCTTCGGACCACTCGACGTCGTCGGAGCGCAGCGAGGACACGGCAGCCTTGATTCCGGCGAGCGGGGTGCGCAGGTCGTGGCTGACGGCGGCGAGCAGCGCGGTGCGCATGCGGTTGCCCTCGGCCAGTTCCTTGGCACGGTCGGCCTCGCGCAGCAGGCGCTGGCGGTCCAGTACGACGGCGGCCTGCGCGGCGAACGCGGCCAGCACCCGGCGGTCGGCGGCGGGCAGCACCCGGCCGCGCAGGGACAGGGCCATGTGGTCGCCGACCGGTACGTCGACGTCCGCGTCCTCGGGAATCTCTGCAGGCCGGGGTCCCACACTGCCGGCGCACGTCCAGGGATCCGTCTCACCTGTCCGCTCCAGCAGCGCCACCGACTCCATGCCGAAGGTCTCGCGGACCCGCTCCAGCAGCGCCTCCAACGTGGTTTCGCCGCGCAGGACGTTGCCCGCGAGGAACGAGAGGATCTCCGACTCGGCGCGCAGCCGCGCCGCCTGGTGGGTGCGCCGGGCCGCCAGGTCCACCACCGAGGCGACGGACACGGCGACCCCGACGAAGATCGCGATGGCGACGATGTTCTTCGGGTCGGCGATCGTCAGGGTGTGGACGGGCGGGGTGAAGAACCAGTTGAGCAGCAGGGAGCCCACCACCGCGGAGGCCAGCGCCGGGAAGAGCCCGCCCAGCAGGGCCGCCGCCACCGTCAGGGTGAGGAACAGCAGCATGTCGTTGGCGAGGCCGACGTCCGGGCTGACGCCGGCGAGGAGCCAGGTGAGGAGGGCGGGGCCGAGTACGCCCACGGCCCAGCCCCAGATGACCCGGGAGCGCCCGAGGCGGGCTCCCGGCGCCACCGGCAGTCCGCGGCCCTTGCCTGCCTCGTCGTGCGTGATGAGGTGCACGTCGAGGTCGGGACCGGACTCGCGGGCGACCGTGGCGCCGACTCCCGGTCCGAACGCGTACTGCCAGCTCCTGCGCCGGGAGACGCCCAGCACGATCTGGGTGGCGTTCACACCCCGGGAGAAGTCGAGCAGTGCGGCCGGTATGTCGTCGCCGACGACCTGGTGGAAGGAGCCGCCGAGGTCCTCGACCAGGGTTCGCTGGACGGCCAGTTCCTTCGGGGAGGCGGCGGTGAGGCCGTCGCTGCGGGAGATGTAGACGGCGAGCACCTCGCCGCCGGCGCCCTTCTCCGCCAGGCGCGCCGCCCGACGGATCAGGGTGCGCCCCTCGGGACCGCCGGTCAGGCCGACGACGATCCGTTCGCGCGAGCCCCAGATGGTCGAGACCCGGTGCTCGCTGCGGTACTCGGTCAGGTACGCGTCGACCCGGTCGGCCACCCACAGCAGCGCCAGTTCGCGCAGGGCGGTGAGGTTGCCCGGCCGGAAGTAGTTGGAGAGGGCCGCGTCGACCTTGTCCGGCTTGTAGATGTTGCCGTGGGCCATACGGCGGCGCAGCGCCTCCGGTGACATGTCGACCAGCTCGATCTGGTCGGCACGCCGTACGACCTCGTCGGGGACGGTCTCGCGCTGCCGCACCCCGGTGATCGACTCGACCACGTCACCCAGCGACTCCAAGTGCTGGATGTTCACGGTGGAGACGACGTCGATCCCGGCGGCGAGCAGTTCCTCGACGTCCTGCCAGCGCTTGGTGTTGCGGGAGCCGGGGACGTTGGTGTGGGCGAGCTCGTCGACCAGGGCGACGGCGGGGGCACGCCGCAGGACGGCGTCCACGTCCATCTCGGTGAAGACGCTGTCCCGGTACACGATCTCCCGGCGCGGCACCTGTTCCAGGCCGTGCAGCATCACCTCGGTGCGTGGCCGGTGGTGGTGCTCCACGAAGGCGACCACGCAGTCGGTGCCCCGCTCGATACGGCGGTGTGCCTCCGACAGCATGCCGTAGGTCTTGCCGACGCCGGGTGCCGCGCCGAGGTAGATCCGGAGCTTGCCGCGTGCCATGTCGTCCCTCGGTCAGGCTTCGAAGCGGTAGCCCATGCCGGGCTCGGTGATCAGATAGCGGGGGTGGGAGGGGTCCGTCTCCAATTTGCGGCGCAGCTGGGCCATGTACACGCGCAGGTAGTTGGTCTTGTTGCTCTGTGAGACGCCCCAGACCTCCTGGAGGAGGTGCTTCTGTGTGATCAGCCGGCCGGGGTTGGTCACCAGGATCTCCAGCAGGTGCCACTCGGTCGGGGTCAGCCGCACGTCCCGCCCGTCCCGGACGACCTTCTTGGCGAGCAGGTCGATGCTGAAATCCGCCGTATCGACCAGCGTCGTCTCGGGGACGAGCGGCGCGTCCTCGGTACGGCGGACGGCGGCCCGCAGGCGGGCCAGCAACTCGTCCATGCTGAACGGCTTGGTGATGTAGTCGTCGGCGCCGGCGTCGAGCGCGGCCACCTTCTCGTCGGACCCCTGCCGGGCGGACAGGACCAGGATCGGCACCCGGCTCCAGCCCCGAAGGCCCTTGATGATGTCGACGCCGTCCATGTCGGGCAGGCCGAGGTCGAGCAGGACCACGTCGGGCTGACGCGCGGCGGCGAGCCGGAGGGCCGTGGCCCCGTCGGGAGCCGCATCCACGCCGTAGTGACGTGCCTGCAGGTTGATGACGAGGGCCCGTACGAGCTGCGGGTCGTCCTCCACCACGAGCACCCGGGTCATGGGTGTGTGCCTTTCCTGTCGTCTGTCCGGCCGGGGAGCGCCGAACGTGAGGCAACCGACGTCATGACTGCGGGAGTTGACGGCATCGGGACGCCTCCCGGCCGCCAACTCCCGCTCGTGTCGCGTCATCCCGTCAGTGCTTCGCCGTAAGGTCCTTGAGCGCGATGTTGAGTTCGAGGACGTTCACGCGGGGCTCGCCGATGAAGCCGAGGGTGCGGCCCTCGGTGTGGTCCTTGACCAGCTTCTCCACCTGGGCGGCGGACAGGCCGTTCTTCGCGGCGACGCGGTGGGCCTGGAGTTCGGCGTAGGCCGGGGAGATGTCCGGGTCCAGGCCGGAGGCGGAGGAGGTCACCGCGTCCGCGGGGACGTCCGACGGCCTGACGGTGTAGCCGGACACGGAGTTGTCCTTCACGACCGCGGCCTTGGCGTCCTCGACCTGCCTGATCAGATCCTTGTTGTCGGCGGACAGGTTGGTGGCGCCGGACAGCAGCAACTTGTACTGCGTGTTGATGCTGTTGGCGCCGAGCCCGTTCGCCGGACGGCCCTGGAACCACTTCAGGTCCGCGTCCGGGGTCTCCTGGCCCTTCTTCAGGGGCAGGTTGTACGACTGCCCGATCAGGGACGAGCCGACGACCTTGCCGTCCACCTCGATCTGGGAGCCGTTCGCCTTGTTGTGGAACAGCCCCTGGGCGATCCCGGTGATCACCAGCGGATAGATGACGCCGGTCACCAGGGTCAGCACCAGGAGGGCTCGCAGGCCCGCCCCCAGCAACCGGGCGGTGTTCGTAACCGAGTTGTTCATGATGGATCAACCGATCCCGGGGATGAGAGAGATGAGCAGGTCGATGATCTTGATGCCGATGAAGGGGGCGACGAGTCCGCCGATGCCGTAGACGGTGAGGTTGCGCCGCAGCATCCTGTCGGCGCTGACCGGCCGGTACTGCACGCCCTTCAGGGAGAGCGGCACCAGCGCGATGATTATCAGCGCGTTGAAGATGACGGCGGACAGGATCGCGGAGTCCGGCGAGGACAGGCCCATGATGTTGAGCTTGTCCAGGCCCGGGTAGACGGCCGCGAACAGCGCCGGGATGATCGCGAAGTACTTCGCGACGTCGTTGGCGATGGAGAACGTCGTCAACGCGCCCCGGGTGATGAGGAGTTGCTTGCCGATCTCGACGATCTCGATGAGCTTGGTCGGGTTGGAGTCGAGGTCGACCATGTTGCCGGCCTCCTTGGCGGCCGACGTACCGGTGTTCATCGCCACGCCGACATCGGCCTGCGCCAGGGCCGGGGCGTCATTGGTGCCGTCGCCGGTCATCGCGACCAGCTTGCCGCCCGCCTGCTCCCGCTTGATCAACGCCATCTTGTCCTCGGGAGTGGCCTCCGCGAGGAAGTCGTCGACGCCCGCCTCCTCGGCGATCGCCTTGGCGGTCAGCGGGTTGTCACCCGTGATCATGACGGTCTTGATGCCCATCCGGCGCAGTTCCTCGAACCGCTCCCGCATGCCGTCCTTGACGACGTCCTTGAGGTGGATGACCCCCAGGACCCGGGCGCCCCGGTCGTCCAGGGCGGCGACCAGCAGCGGGGTGCCGCCGGCCTCGGAGATGCGGTGGGCGATGGTGTCCGCGTCCTCGGCGACTTCACCGCCTTGCTCCCTCACCCAGGCGACGACCGAGGCCGTGGCGCCCTTGCGGACCTCGCGGCCGTCGACGTCGACACCCGACATGCGGGTCTGGGCGGTGAAGGCGATCCACTCGGCGTGCGCCAGCTCGCCCTGGTGACGCTCGCGCAGTCCGTACTTCTCCTTCGCCAGTACGACGATGGAGCGGCCCTCGGGCGTCTCGTCGGCCAGCGAGGAGAGCTGGGCCGCATCCGCGAGCTCGGCCTCGGTGATGCCGGAGACCGGCACGAACTCGGCGGCCTGGCGGTTGCCGAGCGTGATGGTGCCGGTCTTGTCGAGCAGCAGCGTGGAGACGTCACCGGCGGCCTCGACCGCCCTGCCGGACATGGCGAGTACGTTGCGCTGCACCAGCCGGTCCATGCCCGCGATGCCGATCGCGGACAGCAGGGCACCGATGGTCGTCGGGATGAGGCAGACCAGCAGGGCGACCAGCACCACCATCGTCAGGTGCGTACCGGCGTAGTCCGCGAGCGGCGGCAGCGTGGCCACCGCCAGCAGGAAGACGATCGTCAGCGAGGCCAGCAGGATGTTCAGCGCGATCTCGTTCGGCGTCTTCTGCCGGGCCGCGCCCTCGACCAGGTTGATCATCCGGTCGATGAAGGTCTCGCCGGGCTTCGTCGTGATCTTGATGACGATGCGGTCGGAGAGCACCTTCGTGCCGCCGGTGACTGCCGAACGGTCGCCGCCGGACTCACGGATGACCGGAGCGGACTCACCGGTGATCGCCGACTCGTCGACGGACGCGACGCCCTCGACGACGTCACCGTCGCCGGGGATGACGTCACCGGCCTCGCAGACCACGAGGTCGCCGATCTTCAATGCAGTGCCGGGGACCCGCTCTTCGGAGCCGTCGGTGAGCCGCCGGCGGGCGACCGTGTCGGTCTTGGCCTTGCGCAGGGTGTCGGCCTGGGCCTTGCCGCGGCCCTCGGCGACGGCCTCCGCCAGGTTGGCGAAGATGACGGTCAGCCACAGCCAGGCGCTGATCGTCCAGCCGAACCAGTCGCCCGGGTCCGTGAAGGAGAAGATCGTGGTCAGCACGGAGCCGACCCACACCACGAACATCACGGGCGACTTGACCAGCACCCGCGGGTCGAGCTTGCGGAAGGCGTCCGGCAGCGACTTGACCAGCTGCTTCGGGTCGAACAGGCCCGCTCCTACACGGCCCTCGGGGGACTTGTGCCCGGTGGGAACGTCGCTGTGCGGCGCCCGGGTCGGAGTCGCTGTGGACATCGAGTCCTCTTGCTTGTGAAGGTCGGTGGTCATCACGCCAGCCCCTCGGCCAGCGGCCCGAGCGCGAGGGCCGGGAAGTACGTCAGACCGGTGATGATCAGGATCGCGCCCACCAGCAGGCCGGTGAACAGCGGCTTCTCGGTGCGCAGTGTGCCCGCGGTGGCCGGGACCGGCGTCTGCTCGGCGAGCGACCCCGCCAGCGCCAGCACGAACACCATCGGCAGGAAGCGGCCCAGCAGCATCGCGAGTCCGGTCATGGTGTTGAACCAGTCCGTGTTCGCGTTCAGGCCGGCGAAGGCCGAACCGTTGTTGTTCGACGCCGAGGTGAACGCGTACAGGACTTCCGAGAAGCCGTGCGCACCGGAGTTGAGCATCGAATCCGGCGGGGTCGGCAGCGCCATCGAGGCCGCCGTGAAGACGAGCACCAGCGCCGGGGTGATCAGGATGTAGCAGGCCGCCAGCTTGATCTCACGGGTGCCGATCTTCTTGCCCAGGTACTCGGGCGTACGGCCGACCATCAGACCGGCGATGAAGACCGCGATCACGGCCATGATCAGCATGCCGTAGAGGCCGGAGCCGGTACCGCCGGGCGCGATCTCGCCCAGCATCATGCCGAGCAGGGTGATGCCGCCGCCGAGGCCGGTGAAGGAGGAGTGGAAGGAGTCCACCGCACCGGTCGACGTCAGCGTCGTGGACACCGCGAAGATCGACGACGAGCCGACACCGAAGCGGACCTCCTTGCCCTCGTACGCCCCGCCCGCGGCCTGGAGCGCCGGCCCGTGGTGCGCGAACTCCGTCCACATCATCAGGGCCACGAAGCCCAGCCAGATGGTGAACATCGTCGCGAGGATCGCGTACCCCTGCTTCACCGAGCCGACCATCACGCCGAAGGTGCGGGTCAGCGAGAACGGGATGACGAGGATCAGGAAGATCTCGAAGAGGTTCGTGAACGGGGTGGGGTTCTCGAAGGGGTGGGCGGAGTTGGCGTTGAAGATGCCTCCGCCGTTGGTGCCCAGCTCCTTGATGGCCTCGGTGGAGGCGACCGCACCGCCGTTCCACTGCTGCGACCCGCCCATGAACTGTCCGACCTCGTGGATGCCGGAGAAGTTCTGGATCGCACCACACGCCACCAGCACCACGGCTGCGATCGCCGCCCCCGGCACCAGGATCCGCAGAACGCCGCGCACCAGGTCGGCCCAGAAGTTGCCGAGCTCACCGGTGCGCGAGCGCGCGAAGCCACGTACGAGGGCCACGGCGACGGCGATACCGACGGCCGCGGAGACGAAGTTCTGCACGGCGAGACCGGCGGTCTGCACGACGTGCCCCATGGTCTGTTCGCCGTAGTACGACTGCCAGTTGGTGTTGGTCACGAAGGACACGGCCGTGTTGAACGACTGCGCCGGGTTGACCGAGGAGAAGCCGAGCGAGCCGGGCAGGACGCCCTGGAGCCGCTGCAGCAGGTAGAGGAAGAGGACGCTGACGGCCGAGAAGGCGAGGACACCGCGCAGGTAAGCGGGCCAGGTCATCTCGGCGTCGGGGTTGGCACCGATGGCCTTGTAGGTCCACTTCTCGACACGCCAGTGCTTGTCGGAGGAGTAGACCTTGGCCATGTAGGTGCCGACGGGGACGTAGGCGAGCGCCAGTGCGCCTATGAGGGCGAGCAGTTGGAGCACACCTGCGAGTACGGGACCCATATCTGCTCTCAGAACCTCTCCGGGAAGATCAGGGCGAGGACGAGATAGCCCAGCAGGGCGACGGCCACGAGCAGGCCGACTATGTTCTCGGCGGTCACAGCTTCGTCACCCCCTTGGCGACGAGAGCCACCAGCGCGAAGACCGCGACCGTGGTGACGACGAAGGCCAGGTCGGCCATCGTGAACTCCTGGAGTGAGGTTCGGCGGAACAGGGACGACTAGAGCAAAGCGCCTCCGTGGCCGGATCAGGCCGCCGTTGACGGCTCCCTTACGGCGCCGCCCACGGCTTTGACGGGACTCTTACGCCCCTGATCCAAACCGGCGCAGGCCGCTGTGGCGCTCGGTGACCCGGGTCACAGCAGCCGGAAGCGGAGCCGGCAGATCACCGCGTCCGTCTCGCGCCGTACGGCATGCGCGACGACGGCACCCCGCTGGTTCTGCAGCAGCCGCTGCCACAGCCGCTCCGGCTCGGCCTCCGGGATCAGTACG
Organism: Streptomyces sp. T12; assembly: GCF_028736035.1. NCBI lineage: Bacteria > Bacillati > Actinomycetota > Actinomycetes > Kitasatosporales > Streptomycetaceae > Streptomyces > Streptomyces sp. T12. The sequence continues at coordinate 8,684,767 of NZ_CP117866.1, read as the reverse complement.
GTGACGCGGGTGCCCGGCTCGGCGGAGGCCACCTCACGGACGTACGCGGCGATCGGGCGGCCCAGACTGCGCCGCGCGCAGGACAGCCGGACCAGCGGCACACCGGGGTTCCATTGCGCCCAGGAGCGCTCCAGGGCGTGCAACTGCGCCCGGTCTTCGGGGTCCGGGTAGCACACGGTCACCGCGCGGACTTCGTCACCGAGGGAGGCGGCCGCCGTGAGCGCCTCCGACGTCAACCTGGACAGGGACGAGACGGGGACGATCACCAGGGAGCGCTCGCGGTGCGGGGGCTCCGGTATGCGGCCGAGACCGAGCCGCTCCCCTATCCGGTCGTAGGCGCGGTGCACGGTCTCGAAGGCGGCCACGAGCAGCGGCAGGGCGATCACGATCAGCCAGGCGCCCTCCTCGAACTTGGTCGCCGTGACGACGACGGTCGCGACAGCGGTGAGCAGCGCGCCGAAGCCGTTGAGCAGCGCCTTGCCACACCAGCCTCGGCTGCGATGCCGTTCCAGGCGCCAGTGCCGGACCATGCCCACCTGGGCGAGGGTGAAGCCGACGAAGACACCGATGGCGAACATCGGGACCAGGGTGTTGGTGTCGCCGCCGGAGAAGACCAGCAGCGCGGCGGAGACGACGGCCAGGGCGAGGACGCCGTGCCGGTGGACCTGGCGGTCGGCCTTCAGAGCGAAGACGTGCGGGGCGTAGTTGTCCCGGGCGAGCAGCTTCAGCAGCACCGGCAGCCCGCCGAAGGACGTGTTGGCGGAGAGCGCCAGCAGGATCATCGTCGCGAACTGGATGACATAGAAAGCCCAGTTGTGGCCGAGCGAGGCGTCCGCCAGCTGAGCGAGGACCGTGACGCCCTCGACCGGCTGGAGGTGGAAGCGGCCGATCAGCACCGACAGACCGATGAGCATCAGGCCGAGGACGGCGCCGAGGGCGACCTCGGCGCGCTGGGCCCGCTTGACGCGCGGGACGCGGAAGGAGGGCACGGCGTTGGCGAGGGCCTCCACGCCCGTCAGCGCGGCACAGCCGGAGGCGAAAGCTTTCAGCAGCAGCAACGCGCCCACGCTGGTGGCGTTGTCGGCGAGCACGGAGGCGTGGCCCGCCGCTGTCGCGGTGCTCACCGGCTCGGACCGGAACAGACCGACGGCGATGAGCACGAAGATCGAGCCGACGAAGACGACCGTCGGCACGATGAACGCCTTGGCGGACTCCACGATCCCGCGCAGGTTGACGCCCGTGATCAGGGCGAGCACCGCCAGGCAGAGCCACAGCCGGTCGGCGTAGAGGGCCGGGAAGGCGGAGGTCAGCGCCGCCACGCCCGCCGTGACGGCCACGGCGACGTTGAGGACGTAGTCCAGCACCAGCGAGGCCGCCGCCACCAGACTCGTGCGCGCGCCCAGGTGGGTCTTCGCGACCGCGTAGGAGCCGCCGCCGTCCGGGAAGGCCGCGATGACCTGCCGGTACGACGCCACCAGCACCGCGAGGAGGGCGGCGATGGCCAGCGTGACCGGCAGCGTGAAGCCCAGGCCGTGGGCACCCGCGGCGGCCAGGACGAGGACGATCGCCTCGGGGCCGTACGCCACCGACGCCATCGCGTCCAGCGACAGCGCGGCCAGGCCGGTGACGGCGGTCAGCCGGTGGCGTTCGCCGGTATCAGGCGGCTCCTCGTCGGTGGGGACGGCATCCGGCTCGGTGGTCAGGACGGACATGGGTGCGTGCTCCTTCTTCCTTCGGCCGCGCACGAGGGCTGAGGTGTGCGCGGCTGCACCCAGGTTCCGTCCGTCTGCCGCCGACTCGGACTGTTCCTTGCGGCATCTTCGCGCCCAACCGGCCGACCCTGACGGAACCTTGACGGGCCGCTCTGTCAGAGCCGCATCAAGGTCCGCAGACGTGGTTGCCCCAGCTCGTTAACGTCTGCGTCATGGGACGCCCTGACAGGTCCGGGGAAGCGGCGGACGACCCCGAGTGGACACGGGAGTTATGGAGCACCGTCCGCTGCGCCGGCGTCCTGCTCGCTCTCCTTCTCCTGGTCGACTGGGGCTCCGGCCGGATCACCCCGTGGCGCGCCGCACTGTGGTGCGTACTCGCCGGGCTGCTCTTCGTCGTGCTGTACCCCGCCCGGGTGTCCGCGGGCGGGAACTGGCTGGCCTCGCGTCGACTGGTGCGCGAGCACCGGGTGCGGACGGACCTGTTGGTGTCGGTCCGTTGCCTGGACGGCATCTCCGAGCGGATCCTGCTGCGCGACGCCCTGGGCGGCCGCGTCGAGATCGACCCCGAGGTCCTGGTGCGCAATCCGCAGCTGTGGCTCCGCCTGGACGAGGGCGCACGGAAGGCCGCCGCCGACGGCTCGTTGCTGTGCGGTGCGACCGCCTTGCGATGCGTCGCGCAGCGCGTGCACCGCGAAACCGCCCGCGCCGTGTTCCAGGCTTCCGGCCTGGAGTGAGCGTCAGCCCTTCCTGACCGGTCCGGCGGTCCCTCCCGTACGGTGCACTTCCAGGTCCCGGTCACCGTGCTCATCAGGTGCTTCCTACGCTCCGCTCGGTCGGTACGGCACTCACGGTTTCTGCGGCGAACGGCAGCGACACGACCATCGTGAGGCCGCCGCCGGGGGTGTCCTCGGGGGTGAGGGTGCCGTTCATGGCGTCGGTCAGGCCCCGGGCGAGAGCCAGGCCGAGACCGAGGCCGGTGGTGTTGTCGGTGTCGCCGAGCCGTTGGAAGGGCTCGAAGAGCCGTTCGCGGCCGTCGGCGGGCAGACCAGGACCGCGGTCCACGACGCGCAGCTCCACCCGACCCGCCAGGGCGCTGGCGGTGACCAGCACCTTCTTTCCGGGCGGGGTGTGACGGGCGGCGTTGCCGACCAGGTTGGCGATGACCCGTTCCAGCAGCGGGGGGTCGGCCAGCACCGCCGGGATCTCCTCCACGTCCGCCACGTCCACGCCCGGGATGTCCGTCAGCGCCATGGGCAGCACCTCTTCCAGGGAGGTGGCCCGCAGGTTCAGGGTGAGGGCGCCCGCCTCCAGTCGGCTGAGGTCGAGGAGGTTCTCCACCAGGCGGTTGAGCTTGGCCATGGACTCGTCGGCGGTGGCGAGGAGTTCGTCCCGGTCCTCCGCGGAGAAGTCGACGTCGCGGCTGCGCAGGGACGTGACCGCGGCCCATCCGGCGGCGAGCGGCGTGCGCAGGTCGTGGCCGACGGCTCGCAGCAGGGCTGTGCGCAGCCGGTCGGCGGCTTTCACCGGCTCCACCTCGGCCGCCGCCTCGGCGAGCCGGGCGCGCTCGACCGCGGAGCCGACGTGGGCGGCGAAGGCGGCCAGTACCCGTCGCTCGGACGACGACAGGGTGCGGCCCCGTAGCGCGAGGCAGGCGCCGGGGCCCGCCGGAACGGCCGTCACCCCGGCCGCGTCGGGCGGCTCGTCCACCAGGTCCGCCGACTCCATGCCGAAGGTCTCGCGCGTCCGCTCCAGCAGGGCCGGGATGGTCGCTTCACCGCGCACGATGCTGCCGGCCAGGGACGACATGGTCTCCGCCTCGGCCGTCGCCCGGGCGGAGCGCCGCGACAGCCGCAGGGACCGGTCCACGACCGCGGCCACGGTGGCCGCCACGACAGCGAACACCGCCAGCGCCAGCAGGGTGTTCGGGTCATCCAGTGTGAACCGGCCGATCGGCGGGACGAACCAGTAGTTCAGCAGCAGCGACGCCGTCACCGACGCGATCACCGCCGAGGCGACCCCGCCTATGCAGGCCACGCCCACCACCGTGAGCAGGAACAGCAGGGCCTCGCTGGTCAGGTTCAGCGTGCCCCGCAGCTGGGCGAGGACGGCTGTCAGCAGCACGGGCAGCACCAGCCCGGCCACCGGACCGGCGATCAGTCGGGCCGTCGACAGCGTGCGGCGTCTCGACGGCAGGAGCGTGCCGCGCCCGGCCCGCTCGTGGGTGACCCGGTGCACGTCGATGTCGCCGGACAGCTCGGTCACGGTCTCCCCCGTGCCGGGCCCGGTCAGGAACCGGGCCAGCCGGCCGCGGCGGCTCGTGCCCAGCACGAGTTGCGTGCCGTTCTCGGCCCGGGCGAACTCCACCAGTGCGGTGGCCACGTCGTCGCCGACGACCGAGTGGTAGCTGCCGCCGAGGTCCTCCACGAGCCTGCGCTGCCGGGCGAGCGAGGCGTGCGAGACCCCGGCGGCGAGACCGTCGCTGCGAGCCACGTGCACGGCGAGCAGATCGCCACCGGCCGAACGGTCGGCAATCCGGGCGGCCCGCCGGACGAGCGTGTCCCCCTCCGGCCCGCCCGTCAGGGCGACGACCACCCGCTCCCGGGTCTCCCACACCCCGCCGATGCCGTGCTGCGAGCGGTACTCCTGCAGCGCCTCGTCGACCCGGTCGGCCACCCAGAGCAGCGCCAGCTGGCGCAGTGCGGTCAGGTTGCCCGGCCGTAAGTAGTTGGCGAGGGCCGCGTCGATCTTCTCGGGGGCGTAGATGTTGCCGTGTGCCATCCGTCGGCGCAGCCCCTCGGGCTCCATGTCCACCAGCTCGATCTGCCAGGCGCGTCGTACGACCTCGTCGGGCACGGTCTCGTGCTGGGGCACGCCGGTGATCTTCTGGACCACGTCGTTGAGGGACGCCAGGTGCTGGATGTTCAGCGTGGTGATCACGTCGATACCGGCGTCGAGGAGGGTCTCGATGTCCTGCCGGCGCCTGGCGTTGCGGCCGCCGCCGGGGACGTTGCTGTGGGCGAACTCGTCGACGATCGCGACCTGCGGCCGACGGGCGAGGACCGCGGCCAGGTCCATCTCCTCGAAGCGTCCGCCGCGGTAGGTGCAGGGCGCGCGGGGGACGCTCTCCAGGCCGTCGAGCATCGCCTGCGTGTGGGGGCGTCCGTGGCACTCCGCGAACCCCACCACCACATCCGCCCCGCGCGCGGCGCGGCGCCGCCCCTCGTCGAGCATCCGGTAGGTCTTGCCGACCCCCGGAGCCGCCCCGAGGTAGACCTTCAGTCGTCCGGGCCGTACGTGACTCATCGCCGCCGACGCGCTCCGCTCACTGGCTCAACGCCCTTGCGTACCAGGGCTCAACTCCCCCGTGCCCAAGGGTTCTTCCTCCCAAGGAAGCCGTTTCGCAGGGTGGTCGGCGCGGTTGTTAGCGGTTCCTTGGCGCCGGCCGCGGGGACCTTGACGCTGTCTTGACGTGACCTGGTTCGATCGGGTGCCTCCGCCAGGAATACGCGGCACAGTTCCGTAAGGGCCGGGGCCTGCTCACCGAGGCGCTGCGAGCCTCCGGAAACTGCCACCGCATGGCACCACATGGCACCGCATGGCACCACTTGGCATCGAGTGGCGCCACAATGATTCGAGCCGCGCTCTTCACGTTTCCGCAGGTAGGGCAGCCACCCTTGGCCTCATCCCTCTAATGACACCACCCAGACTTGCCAATGGCGCCACCATGGTGCCATGATGGCGCCATGGACCTCACCCCGTATGTCGACACCCTCCGCCGCGAACTCGCGGTGGCCGCCGAAGCCGGCGGGGAAGCTGCCCGCGAGCTGGCTGAGAGGCTCACCGCTCCCCTGGAGTCGGCGACCCGGCTGACCATGCTCAACGTGCTCTCCGCCGCGATGGACGAGATCACCCGCGAACTCGCCCCCGGCTCGGTCGACGTACGGCTGCGCGGGCTCGACCCCGACTTCGTGGTGACCCCGCCGCCCACCTACGGCGGCGCCCCGGGGGAGCCGGCCGCGCCCGTCGAACCGCTCAAGGCACAGGCGCCCGCCGACGGCGACGAGGGCGGCACCGCCCGCGTCAACCTGCGGCTGCCGGCCCACCTCAAGGCGCGCGCCGAGGAGGCCGCGAGCCGCGAGGGGCTGTCGGTCAACGCGTGGTTGGTGCGCGCCGTGTCGGCCGCGGTCGACGGCGGCACGCAGCCGCGTACGACGGAGAGGACCCGCACCGTCGGACAGAGCTTCACCGGCTGGGTGCGCTGACCGCGCCCGCCCCCAAAGAAACGCACTGCACCCACACCACGTCCCACCTGCGGGGACGACCCAAGGACTCATGAGGACGGTACAGCCATGCCTTCTTTCGACACTCCCGAACCGATCTCGGTCAACGCCCACGTGGGCGCCGGTTCCATCCGGTTCACCGCGGCCGACCGCCTCGACACGGTCGTCGAGGTGCAGCCCCGCGACCCGAAGAGGGACAAGGACGTGCGGGCCGCCGAGCAGACCGAGGTCACCTACGCGAGCGGCGTCCTGACCGTCAGGACGAAGGAGCGACGCATGATCGGGCCCTCCGGCGTCACCGACGTGACGGTCGAACTGCCCACGGGATCACGCGTCGAAATGACCGGCTCCTGGGCCCAGTTGCTCGGCGAGGGCAGGCTCGGCGAGGTCCGGGTGAAGACCTCGACCGGTGACGTCCGCCTCGACACGACCGGACCGCTCCAGCTGACCGTCTCCCACGGCTCGATGACCGTCGACCGGGTCGAGGGCAAGGCCGAGATCACCACCAGCTCCGGCAGCGTGCGCGTCGGGCTCGTCGACGGCCCCGCCGTCCTGAAGAACTCGCACGGCAACACGACCGTCGGCACCGTGACCGGCGAGCTGCGGATGAGCGGCGCCAACGGCGGCATCGACATCGCGTGCGCCGAGGCATCGGTCATCGGCACCACGACCAACGCCTCCCTTCGCGTCGCCGAAGTCTCCAGCGGTGACGTCCAGTTGGAGACCTCCAACGGCTCCATCGAGGTCGGTATCCGCGCGGGCACGGCCGCCTGGCTCGACGTCAGCTCCAACCGCGGGCAGGTACGCAACACGCTCACCGCGTCCGAGGCCCCGGAGCAGACCGAGGGCACCGTCAAGGTCCGCGCACGGACCAACTGGGGCAACATCGACGTCTTCCGCGCCAAAGCCTGAGCGCTCCCCTCCCCCGCACCAGTCTTCGTCATTCCTTCCGATCTCCCAGCCACTTCAGCCTTCGAACGGGAGGGCTCCATGCCTTCACCTGTCATGCCCACGTCCAGTCGAAGGGACGGCCACCCGTCGCCGGCCGCCGTCTCCGCCATCGGTCTGCGCAAGTCGTACGGCGACAAGAGCGTCCTCGACGGCATCGATCTGCGTATCCCGGCCGGGTCCGTGTTCGCGCTGCTCGGGCCGAACGGCGCCGGCAAGACCACCGCCGTGAAGATCCTGTCCACGCTCATCGCCGCCGACGGCGGGCAGGCCCAGGTCGCGGGCCACGACATCGCCACGTCACCGGACGGCGTGCGCGCCGCGATCGGTGTCACCGGGCAGTTCTCCGCCGTGGACGGGCTGATCACCGGCGAGGAGAACATGCTCCTCATGGCCGACCTGCACCACCTCTCCAAGCGTGCGGGACGGCAGGTCAGCGCCGAACTGCTGGAGCGCTTCGACCTCGTGGAGGCCGCGAAGAAGCCCGCCTCCACCTACTCCGGCGGCATGAAGCGCCGCCTCGACATCGCCATGACCCTGGTCGGCAACCCACGGATCATCTTCCTCGACGAGCCGACCACCGGCCTCGACCCACGCTCCCGGCACAACATGTGGCAGATCATCCGCGAGCTGGTCTCCGACGGCGTCACCGTCTTCCTCACCACGCAGTACCTGGAGGAGGCCGACGAACTCGCCGACCGCATCGCCGTACTCAACGACGGCAAGATCGCCGCCGAAGGCACCGCCGAAGAGCTCAAGCGACTCATCCCCGGCGGACACGTCCGCCTCCGCTTCACCGACCCGGTCACGTACGAACGGGCGGCCACCGCACTGCGCGGGACAACCCGCGACGACGAGGTGCTCGCCCTGCAGATACCCAGCGACGGAACCCAGCGCGAGTTGCGCTCCCTCCTCGACTGGCTGGACGCCGCCGGTATCGAGGCGGACGAGCTGACCGTGCACACCCCCGACCTCGACGACGTCTTCTTCGCCCTGACCGGCAGCACCGACCAGCCGAACCAGCCGAAGGAGGCTGTCCGATGAGCTCCCTCTCCCTCGCCGTCCGCGACTCGACCACGATGCTGCGCCGCAACCTCCTGCACGCCCGGCGCTACCCGTCCCTCACCCTGAACCTGCTGCTCTCGCCGGTCATGCTGCTACTGCTCTTCGCCTACATCTTCGGCGACGTGATGAGCGCCGGCATCGGGGACGGCGGTGCCGACCGGTCCGAGTACCTCGCGTATCTCGTCCCGGGCATCCTGATGCTGACCATCGGCGGCACCACGATCGGCAGCGCGGTGTCCGTCGCCACGGATATGACCGAGGGCATCATCGCCCGCTTCCGCACGATGGCGATCCACCGCGGATCGGTACTCATCGGGCACGTCGTCGGCAGCGTGCTGCAGTGCGTGATGAGCGTGGTGCTCGTCGGGGCCGTCGCCGTGGCGATCGGGTTCCGGGCCACGGATGCCACCGTCCTGGAGTGGATCCTCGCAGTCGGGCTGCTGACGCTCGTCTCCCTGGCGCTCACCTGGATCGCGGTCGGGATGGGCCTGTCCAGCCCGAACGCCGAGGCGGCCAGCAACAACGCCATGCCGCTGATGGTCCTGCCGCTCCTCTCCAGCGCCTTCGTGCCGGTCGACGCGATGCCGGGCTGGTTCCAGCCGATCGCCGAGTACCAGCCCTTCACGCCCGCCATCGAAACCCTGCGCGGCCTGCTGCTCGGCACGGAAATCGGCAACAACGGATGGCTCGCCGTCGCCTGGTGCGTGGGGCTGGCCGTGCTCGGCTACGCCTGGTCCAAGTCGCTGTTCAACCGCGACCCGAAGTAGGGGCCGGCAGCCCTCCCCACGTCGGGGCGGCGCACTCCGACACCACGTCGGCGTACGCCGCCCCGTCGGCGTTGACCGAGTTGTTCGGCGGCATCGAGCACGCCCCACCATCACTCGCTGGAGTCAGGCGCCGTTCCCCCACTCGGTGCTCCCGGCTACACAGGTTGACTCCGATTACCGTCATTCACATGGGAGTTACTGCAGGTCATGACGTGAAGGGGAGGGGTATTCCTCCCAGTTCCGCTTGACCTGTCCCGGCGCCCCGGCCATGGTGATCCCGTAGTCGAGTGATTACACAGAGTTTCTGGACTGGGGGCTGAGATGGCGGGGGACTCGTACGGGACGGACGCGTTCGCGATCGTGGGTCTGGGGTGCCGACTGCCCGGTGGGATCGTGGATCTGGCCGGGCTGTGGGAGGCGTTGGAGGCCGGGCGTGACCTGGTCGGGGCAGTTCCGCAGGAGCGGTTCGACAGTGCGCGGTTCGTCGACACCGCGATGACGCGGCCGGGGAAGTCGTACACCGCGCGAGGCGGGTTCCTGGCGGACATCGCCGGGTTCGACGCGGACTACTTCGGGATCTCGCCGCGGGAGGCGGCGCAGATGGACCCGCAGCACCGGCTGCTCCTGGAGACGGCCGTAGAGGCGCTGGACGACGCGGGGATCGACCCCGGGACGTTGGCGGGCTCCGACACCTGTGTGTTCGTCGGCGTCTCGGACTTCTCCTACGGCGGGCTGCAGATGGTCAGGGCGCGGCGGCTGAACGCCTATTCCATGGCGGGCACGGCCCATTCCATCGCGGCGAACAGGCTGTCGCACTTCTTCGACCTGCGCGGGCCCAGCATGGCCGTCGACACCGCCTGCTCGTCGTCGCTGGTGGCCGTGGAACGCGCCTGCAAGGAGCTCGCGTCGGGCGGCAGCCGTGTGGCGCTGGCGGGCGGGGTCAACGTACTGCTGAACCCTGCGGGATTCGTCGGGTTCAGCCAGGCGTCGATGCTGTCGAAGCGGGGCCGGTGCGCGGCGTTCTCGGCGGACGCCGACGGGTTCGTCAGGGCCGAGGGTGCGGGCGTGGTGGTGCTGAAGCCGCTGTCCGACGCACTGGCCGACGGCGACCGGATCCACGGCGTGATCGCCGGCGCCGGCAGCAACTGCGACGGGCGCACGGTCGGGCTGGCGCTGCCCAGCGCGCGGGCGCAGGAGGACCTGCTGCGGCGGGTGTACGAGCGGGCCGCGATCACGCCCGACGAGGTCGAGTACGTGGAGGCGCACGGCACCGGCACGCAGGCAGGGGATCCGGCCGAGTGCACGGCGCTGGGCCAAGTGCTGGGCGTGGCACGGACGGTGGGCCCGCTGCCCATCGGGTCGGTGAAGTCCAACGTCGGGCACCTGGAGCCGGCGTCGGGCATGGCGGGGCTGTTCAAGGCCCTCACGGTGCTGCGGTACGGCACGATCCCCGCCTCACTGCACCTGGAACCGCTCAACCCCGGAATCGACTTCGCCGGGCTGGGGCTGGAGCCGGTCGACCGGGCGCGTCCGCTGGCCTCGGGGGGTCGGGGCCGACGGCGCTTCGTGGGCGTCAACTCCTTCGGGTTCGGCGGGGCCAACGCCCATGTCGTCGTGGGCCCGCCGCCTTCCGCCACCCTGCCGGCCGGCACGGATGCGGTCGGTGAACTGCCGGTGATCGCCTCGGGGCGTACCCCGCAGGCGGCCGAGGAGGCGGCACGGCGGCTGGCCGCCCGGCTGACGCGCACCACGCCGGAGAAGCCGACAGAGCCGCAGGAACCCACGGGGCCCACAGACCCGACAGGGCCCACAGCGCCGACGGAGTCGGCGGAGTCGGCGGAGTTCGCGGAGTCGGCGGAGTTCTACGACATCGCCGCGACCACCAGCCTCCGCCGCGCGCAGCACCGCTACCGCCGCGTGGCGCTCGCCTCCTCCCCGTACGAAGCCGCGCGGATCCTGACCGACGACGGCGTGACCGGTGAGGCGGTCGAGCACGGCCGGGTCGGGCTGGTCTTCGCCGGCAACGGCTCGCAGTGGGCGGGGATGGCCGCCGACCTGCTGGACGCCGACCCGGTGTTCCGCGCGGAGGTGGAGGCGGCCGACGGCGCGCTGGAGCCCCGGATCGGCTGGTCGGTCGCCGCGCAGCTGCGCCGGCCGGCGGACGAGTGGGGGCTGGAGGCCACCGAGGTGGCGCAGCCGCTGCTGTTCACGATGCAGGCCGGCATCGTCGCGGTCCTGCGCGAGCGGGGCGTGAAGTGGACGGTCGCGCTCGGGCACAGCGTCGGCGAGGTGGCCGCCGCGTACGCCGTCGGCGCGCTGACGCTGCAGGAGGCGGCGCGGGTGGTCGCCGAGCGCGGCCGGGCCCAGGCGGCCACGGCCGGCCGGGGCCGGATGGCCGCGGTGGGGCTGCCGTCGGCCGAGGCGGAGCGGGCTCTGTCGGCCTACCCGGGCCTGGTGGTGGCCGCCGTGAACAGCGCCAGGGACGTGACGATCGCCGGACCTGTCAACCAACTCAAGTCGCTGGGCGAGGAGTTGACGGCCCGCGAGGTGTTCTTCCGGCTCATGGACCTCGACTACGCCTTCCACAGCCCGGTCATGGAGCGGGTCCGCGCCCCGCTGGCCGTCGGCCTCGAAGGGCTGGCCCCGAGCAGGAGCACCGAGGCGCTGATCTCCACGGTCACCGGCGGCCCGGTGCCCGCGAGCGGCCTGGACGCCGAATACTGGTGGCGCAACGTCCGCGAGCCGGTCCGGTTCGCCGCCGCCGTCGGCCACGCCCTGGACGCGGGCGTCGACGTCCTGCTGGAAGTCGGCCCCCATCCCGTCCTGCGCACCTACCTGCGCCGGATCACCGCCGGACGCGACCGGGTGGCCGTACTCGACACCCTGCGCCGCAGCGCCGCCGGCCCGGCCGCGCTGCGCCGGTCGGTCGAAGCGCTGATCGCCGCCGGGGCGCAGACGGACTGGACGCGCTGGTTCCCGCGCCCCGCCCGAGTGGCGGAGCTTCCCGCGTACCCGTGGCAGCGGGAACGGCACTGGAGCGGCACCCCGCAGCAGTGGATCGTCAGCAGCGGATCGGGACGGCTGGACCACCCCCTGCTGGGCGAGCGGCTGCCGACGGCGGAACCCTCCTGGCACGGGCCGGTCGAACCGGTGCTGGTGCCCTGGCTGGCCGACCACAAGGTGGCCGGATCGGTGGTTCTCCCCGCGACGGGCTACGTCGAGATGGCTCTGTCCGCCGGCCGGCGGGTGCTGGACGGCCCGGTGGAACTGGCCTGGCTGGAGGTGAGCCGCCCGCTGGTCGTCCCGTGGGACCGGGCCGGGGACGTCCACGTGCAGCTCGGGTTCTCACCCGACGACGGCATGGTGTCCATCACCAGCACCGAGGCCACCGACGGCACCGACGTGGACGGCACTCGGCCCCGTCCGCACGCCCGGTGCCGGGTCCGCGAGTTGATCGGCCGCCCGCCCGCCCGGATCGACGTGGCCGCGGTGCGTGCCCGCTGCGCCCGCCGGGGCGACGTCGACACCCTGTATCGCGAACTGGCCGCGAACGGTCTGGACTACGGGCCCGCGTTCCGCCAGCTCGCGCGGCTGCACCTCGGGGACGGGGAGGTACTGGCGGCCTACCGGCACACCACGGACGCGGCCGACACCGCGCAGTACGTGGTGCATCCGGCGCTGCTGGACGGCGCGCTCCAGGCATGTGTGCCGCTCGTGGCCGCCCGGGCCGGCGCCGGGCAGTGCTGGCTTCCGGCCGCGATCGGGGCCGTACGCGTCTGGCGGAGACCGTCCGCGACGGGGATGCTGCACGTCCGCGACCGCACACGCGGCACCGCCGAACTCTGCTTCGACATCACCGTCACCGACCCGGACGGCAGCGTCACCGCCGAACTGGACGGCGTACGGATGCGTCGGGTGCCCGGCCCGGCCGACCGGGCGCCCCTGCGGTACGAGACCGTGCTGCGGGCCGCGCCGCATCTCCACCTGCCGGCGGCGCCCTCGCCGCTGCCCGCCAACCATGACCTCGCCGCGGCCGTCGCAGGGAGCGTCGCCGCTGTGGAGGCCGGCTGGCGCGCCACGCGCTTCGAGGACTTCGCCGCCCGGCTGAAGCTGGTGACCGCCCATGTGGCCGCCGCCGCGTTCGAGAGCCTGCTGCCCGCGGAGGTGGCCGAGTTCACGCCCGCCGACCTGGTCCGGCACGGGATGCTTCCCGGATACGACCGGCTGGCGCGGACCTTGCTCGACCTGATGGCCGGTCACGGTCTGGCCGCCGCCCGCGAGGACGGACGGTGGCGGCTGACCGGCACTGCGGCCCCGGGCCCCCTCCTGGCCGCGCTGCCGTCGGACTTCCCGGCCTGCAGTGCCGAAGTGCAGCTGGCGGTCCGCCAGTTGTCGCACCTGCCGCAGGTGCTGCGCGGTGAGCGCGACGCGCTGCAGCTGCTGACCGGCCAGGGTTCCCAAGAAGCCCTGGAGCAGTTCTACGACGTGGCGCCGTCCTGCCGTTTCCCCAACCGGGTCCTTGCCTCGCTCGCGGCGGAGATCGCCCGGTCCTGGCCCGAGGACCGGCCGCTACGGATCCTGGAGATCGGCGCGGGCACGGGTGGGACCGCCGCAGCGGTGCTGCCGCTGCTGCCACCGGAGCGGACCGTCTACCACTTCACGGACGTCTCCGCGGGCTTCTTCGCCCGCGCCCGGCACCGTTTCGGCGACCACGACTTCGTCGACTACCGTCCGTTCGACCTGAACGCCGACCCGGCTGAGCAGGGCTTCGCCGACGGTGCTTACGACCTGATCGTCGCGGCCAACTCCCTGCACACCGCGACCGACCTGCGGTCGGCCCTGCGCCGGGTACGCGGGCTGCTGGCTCCCCGCGGCCGACTGCTGGCCTTCGAGACTCACGACACGGGCTATCTGCTGCCGTTCTTCGGCACGCTGGACAGCTTCTGGAGCCACGACGACGAACTGCGTCCGGACTCACCCCTGTTGAGCCGCGAACAGTGGGCCGAGGTGCTGCCCGCATGCGGCCTCGCCGACGTCGTCCACATCGGCGGCAGCATCGAGTCACCGGCCCGGGACGGCGTCTCGGTGCTGCTGGCCTCGGCACCCGCATACGAGACCGCCCAGCCCGCGCTGCCCCGGCCGGACGACGGCACCCGGTGGATCGTGGCCACCGAGAGCCAACCGGAGACGCCGTTGGCCGAGCACCTCGCCGCACTCCTGGCCGACGGCGGAACGCGGTCCGTCCCGGTGACGTCCGCTCCCGTCGACCCCGCGGCCTGGACGGCGTCGCTCGCCGGTGAGGGCGACCCGGCCGTGGTGCTCCTGCTGGGCGACTCCCCCGCCGACTCCCCCTCCGCCCCGCAGGCGATGCTCGACCAGGCCGTACGGCGCGCTGCCACGCTGCGCGCCCTGGCCGCGGCCTGCAAGAGCCTCCCGGACGGCGCCCGGCCCGCCCTGTGGCTGGTGACCCGGCCCAGCGGCGCACTGCCCGCACCCGAACGCGCCGCCCACCCGCAGGACGCCGCCGCCTGGGGCGTGGCCCGCACCCTGGCCAACGAGCACCCCGACCTGCGGGTGACCCGGCTGTCGCTGGAACGCCTCGGCGACCCGGCCGCCGACGCGCACCGGCTGGCCCGCGAACTGCTGGAACCCGCCGTGTCGTTCGGTGAGGACGAGGGCCCGGCCGCACGTGAGGACGAGATCGTCATCACCACGGGCGGCCGCTTCGTACCCCGGGAACGCGAACTCCCGTCCGGCGAGCACATCGAGCGGAGCGGCGACGGACCCTTCGCCCTTGAGATCCGCGCGCCCGGACTGTCGTACGAGCCGGCCTGGACGCGGACCCAGCCCGTCGCCCCCGGGGCCGGTGAGGTGGTGATCGCGGTGCGCGCCGCCGCGCTCAACTACCGCGACATCATGCAGGCGACCGGTCTGCTGCCCCCGGAGGCGACAGAGGGAGGGTTCGGCGACACGGGCCCCGGCCTCGAATGCGCCGGGATCGTCACGGCCGTGGGCGAGGGCGTGGGCGACGTGGCCGTCGGGGACCGGGTGTGCGCGGCGGTGCCGGCCTGCCTGGCCTCGCACACGGTGGCTCCCGCGGCGGCCGTGGTGAAGATCCCCGACGGTCTCGGTTTCGCGGAGGCCGCGACCGTGCCGGTGGCCTTCCTGACGGTCCACTACGCCCTGCACGACCTGGCGCGACTGGCGCCCGGGGAGACCGTGCTGGTGCACGGGGCCGCCGGTGGGGTGGGGCTGGCCGCCGTCCAGTACGCCCGTCTGGTGGGCGCCACCGTGATCGCCACCGCGGGCAGCCCGGCCAAGCGTGACCTGCTGCGCGCGCTGGGCGTCGAGCACGTACTGGATTCCCGGAGCCTGGACTTCGCCGGTCAGGCGCTGCGGATCACCGGTGGGCGCGGGATCGACGTGGTGCTCAACTCGCTGGCGGGGCAGGCCATCGACCGGGGCCTGGAGACGCTGCGGCCGGGCGGCCGGTTCATCGAACTCGGCAAGCGCGACATCTACGCCAACAAGCCGCTCCTCATGCGGCCGTTCAGCCGCAACATCGCCTTCTTCGGCGTCGACGTCACCGCCCTGCTGTCCGACGCGGCGGGGCTCGCACAAGGCAGGCGTCTGCTCGCCGAGGTCGCCGAACGGGTGGCGGACGGCCGCTACCGGCCGCTGCCGCACACGGTGTACCCGGCCGCACGGGTCGGCGAGGCGTTCGCGCTGCTGCAGCACTCGCGGCACATCGGCAAGGTCGTCGTGAGCCTCGATCCGCAGGACGGCCCGGTTCCCGTCCGGACTCGGCCCGAGCCGCCCCGGCTCGAACCCGACGGCACCTATCTGGTCACCGGCGGGCTGAGCGGATTCGGCGCCGCGACCGCCCGCCGGCTCGCCGACCGCGGCGCCCGCCATCTGGCCCTGGTCTCCCGGCGGGGCCCCGACGGTCCCGAGGCGACCGACGTACTGTCCGGCCTGACCGCGCTGGGCGTGACCGCCACGCCGTACGCCGCCGACGTCACCGACTCCGCCGCCATGGCCGAGGTGATCAGCCGCGTCGACGCCACCGGGCACCGGCTCGCGGGTGTGGTCCACGCGGCCATGACGCTCGACGACGCCCCCCTCACCGAACTCACCGACGAGCGGATCCGCGCGGTCCTGGCCCCCAAGCTGGCCGGCGCGGCGGTCCTCGACGCGCTGACCCGGGAGCACGACCTGCGGCTGTTCTGGCTGTACTCCTCGTTCACCACGGCCGTGGGCAACGTCAAGCAGTCCGCCTACGTCGGCGGGAACCTGTTCACCGAAGCGCTGGCCCGCAGGCGGCACGGCACCGAAGCGGCCATCGCCGTCGCCTGGGGTGCGCTCGGGGACTGCGGACATGTCGCCCGCGAGGGGCTCGTACCGTCCATGGAAGCGCTCGGCACAGTCGCGCTCGGCTCGCGCGAGGCGCTGGACGCCCTGGACTCGCTGGCGGCGTCCGGCACCGTCGTCGCAGGTGTGGGCCGACACGACTGGGCCCGGCTGCGCACCTTCCTGCCGACCCTGACCACGCCCCGCTTCGCGGCGCTGCTGCCCGCCGACGGCGACCTCGGCGGGCACACCCGCCAGGACCTCGTGGCGGCCCTGGCCGACCTCACCGCCGAAGAGGCGCTGACGACGGTCGGCGGCACGCTCGCCGAGTATCTGGCCCAGATCCTGCAGACCGACGCCGCCCGCCTCGATCCGAAGCTGCCGCTTCAGGACTACGGCGTCGACTCCCTGATGGCCGCCGAGCTGCTGACCACACTGCGCCAACGCCTCGATGTCGAGATCCCGCCCCTGGAACTCCTCCAGAGCGGCGTCACCGTCACCGACCTCGCCCGCCACGTGCTGCTGCGCCTGGGCGTGCGCACCACCGACACCGCCAACGGCTGAAAGGGAGGCCCGTCATGGTGACCTGTCAGGAACCCGATACCCCGACGGCGGACCCCACCGAAAGCTTTCTCAGCTTCGGTCCCCTCCTCGGCGGCACCACCGTCCCCAGCCCGACCGAGTGGGTCTACGCACTCCGCGCGAGCGCGCTGATCGACGACCCCATCGGCGCCACCTGCTACCGCAACGCGCTCAACGCCGGGCACATGCGCGTCGACGCCCACCCGGAAACGATCCTGGGGCGCTGCGCCGTCGCCGGACCCGACCTCATGCAGACCGCGCTGCGCACGGCACGGCACGCCGCGGACGAATGGGGCGGCAGCCCGCGAGCCCGACGCGCCGCCGTCGCCGAGGCGTTCCGCGCACGGCTGCGGGAACACGCGGACACGCTGACCGACCTCCTGGTCGAGGAAGGGCACCCGGTCCGGCTGGCCCGGATGGAGGTCGCCAACCTTGTCACCTTCTTCGCGCCCGAGACCACCGACTGGTGTCTGCGGCAGCTGGAGACACGGCACACCGCCGGTGGACGGACGGTGTCGCTGCGCCGGATGCCGGACGGCGTCGTCTGCGTGCAGCCGCCGCAGAACACCCCGGCGCTGAGCGTCGGCGCGGCCTTCCAGTCCGTGCTGGCGGGCAACGCGCTGGTGGTGCGGCTGTCGCGACAGGCGCCGATCGCCGCGATGTATCTGCTGGAGCGGATCGCCGTACCGGCGCTGGCCGAGGCCGGTGCCCCGCCCGGTGTCCTGTCGGCGCTGTGCACCGACCCGGCCCAGGCGCTGGATGCCTGGCTGGACAGTCCGCTGGTGGACGACGTGCTGTACTTCGGCGACTCGATCCGCGGCGAACAGATCGAGAAGGCGTGCCTCGTCGCGGGCAAGAAGCCGATCCTGGAACTCGGCGGCAACGACATGGTCGTGGTGTGGCGTGACGCGCCCCTCGACCGGGCCGTGGACGCGCTGCTGGAGTCGTACCACGGCAGCGGCCAGATCTGCTGTGCGCCCAACATCGCGCTCGTCCACCCGGAGATCGCCGACCGGCTCGTCGACCGACTCACCGACCGCGTCCGGGCGTTGCGGCCCGGTTTCCCCGACGATCCCGAGGTGGTGCTGGCTGCCACGCCCAACACCGCCGGATACGACGCGGCGCTCGCCGACGCCCGGCGGGCGGGCGCCCGTGTGCTGACCGGCGGACGCCACCTGGACGTGGGCGGCCGGGAGAGCGATGTCGCCGTCTTCGCGGAGCCGGCACTCATCCGGGTCGACGGGCTCGCCCGGGCGCGGGAGCTCAGGTCGGTCCGGCACGAGACGTTCTTCCCGATGCTGACCGTCGTCGTCCCCGAGCCCGCCGGTGACGACGAACTCCTCGCCGAGACGGTGTCGTTCGTCGCCGCCGGCGCCTACGGCCTGCGCAACTCCCTGTGGGCACAGGACCCGCAGGTCATCGACCGGTTCGTCCGGGACGTCCGCTCGTGCGGCCAGATCCGGGTGAACGACTCGCACCTCGCGGGCGTTCCGTACCTGTCCAACCATGGCGGCCCGGGGCTGAGCGGCGACCGGTTCGGCGAGCTCAACTACCCGATGCTGCGCACCAGTCGCCTCCAGGGCGTGTCCGTGGCGCAGTCCCCGCCCGCGCCGTCCGAGGGCGTCACCCCGTACGTCCCGGCGCGGCGCAGGCCCAGGGTCGAGGCGGTCCGGGAGTACCCGCCGGGCTGGCCGCCCGAGGAGCTGCCGGGCGGGCTGCCGGCTCCGTTCACCGAGGCGTTCCAGCACGACCCGTACCCGACGCTGCACTGGCTGCGGGAGCACCGGCCGGTGAGCCAGATCATGGCTCCGGACGGTCCGGGCTGGCTGCTGACCCGCTACGACGACGTCCGGCGGGCCCACACCGACGCGCGGGTGAGCTGCGACAGCACACGCATCACCGCCGGCCGTATGTGGCTGCGGCACTGGCCGTCCGAGCTGCGGGAGCGGCTCTTCACGCACCTGCTGGACAGTGACGACCCGCGCCATGCCGAACTGCGGGCGATCATGCGGCCGTTCTTCACGCCCGCGCGCCAGGAACAGTGGCGCTCCCGGGTGCAGCGCGTCGTCGACACCCGGATCGACCAGATCGTGGACCGGGGTCGGGCCGACCTCATGGCGGCCGTCGCCTACCCGCTCGGCGGCAACGTCCTGTTCTCCGTCCTCGGCGCCACCCCGCCCCGGATGAACCATCTGCGGGCGATGATCTGGCGGACCGCCGAATGGAACAACGACGTCCCCTACGTGGCGGCGCTCGCCCACGAGATCGACGGGTTCGTCCGCAAGGCGGTCGCCGAGAAGCGCCGCGCCCCCGGCGACGACCTGATCTCGCTGCTGGTCCGGGCCCGCGACGAGGACGCTCTGATCGGCGAGGACGAACTGCACGGCCAGGTCATGATGATGCTGGTGGCGGGCCAGGACCCCAGCATCAACAGCGTCGGCAACAGCCTGCACGCCCTGCTCACCCACCCCGGCCAACTCGCCGAGCTCCGCGGCGACCCGGCGCTGCTGGAGACGGGCATCGGTGAACTCCTCCGTTACGAGAGCCCGTTGCCGTTCACGAGCTGGCGGGGCACCCTCGAAGCCGTCGAGTTCGGCGAGGTGACCGTCCCGGCGAACGAGTCCCTGTTCCTGTGCCTCGGCGCGGCCAACCGGGACCCCGCCCGCTTCCCCGACCCCGACCGGCTCGACCTGCGCCGTCCCACCCCCGGCCATCTGGCGTTCGGGCATGGCGCCCACTACTGCCTGGGCGCCCACATCGGCCGGATGACGGCCGAGGCCGCCGTCACCACCGTGCTGCGCCGGCTGCCCGGCCTGCGGCTGGACGGCACGCCGCGGTGGCGGCCCAGCATGTTCGAGCGCGGGCTCAGTGTCCTGCCCGTCGCCTGGGACGTGCCACGGAAGACAGGTAAGGCACAAAAGCCACATAAGACTCAGAAGGCTCAGAAAGTCCAGAAGCTACGCAAGCTGCAGCAGCCCCAGAAGCGGGCCGTTCGGTGAACCGCTCCGAGATCCTCGCCGAACTGAAGGCGATGCTCGCCGAGTTCGGCGACATCGACCCCGAACAGGTCGACGAGCAGACCGCGTTCATCGCGGACCTCGCCCTCGACTCGCTCGTCCTGGTGCGGATGACCGTCGTCGCCGAGGAGCGGTTCGGGGTGCGCATCCCCGACGAAATCGCCTGGGAGCTGCACACGGTCGGCGCCGTGGTCGGCTACGTGGAGGAGGCCCTGGCCGGACGGATCGGAGCCGGCGGTGAGTGAACTCGTCCGGTTCCTGCGCGAGAAGATGTGGCTCCTCGGCGACACCCGCTGGTACGCGCGCGTGGACAGCGTCCGGGACGATCTCGTCGAGGTGGAACGTCTCGGGTACGCCCAACTCGACGCGCGGGCCCGAGCGGTGGGGGCATGGCTGGCCGACAGGACAGCGCCCGGCGCGCGTGTCCTGCTGATGTACCCGGCGGGCCTGGAGTTCTTCGCGGTCTTCCTCGGCTGCCTGTACTCCGGGCGGGTCGCCATCCCCGCCCCGCTGCCGGCCACGGACCGGCGGGCCCTGGAACGCGCCGAGGGCATCATCCGCGACGCGGACGTCGGGCTGGTCCTCAGCGATGCCGCTCACCAACCGAGGCTCGGCTCCTGGCTGGCAGGCCTGGGCCTCACCTCGCGGACGGAGTGCGTCGCGACCGACGGGACTGACAGGACCGCCGGGACCGACGGGACCGGTCTGCCGGACCCCGGCCCCTGGTCCCCCGTCGCCCTGGAGCTCTCCGCGACCGCCTACATCCAGTACACCTCCGGGTCGACGAGCGAGCCGCGCGGTGTCGTCATCACCCACCGGAACCTGCTGCACAACCTGCTGTCGATCAGGGAGAACCTCCTCCCCGGGGACGTCCTGGACGAACTGCGCCACGACCCGTCGCAGTCCGGCGCCGGATGGCTCCCGCACTACCACGACATGGGCCTGGTCGGCATGCTGCTCAGCCCGCTCGCGAGCTGCGGCAACCTCGTCTTCTGCTCCCCGGTGTCCTTCATCGCCCACCCGCTGCTCTGGCTCCAGATGATCAGCAGGTACCGGGCCTTCTACACCTTCGCCCCGAATTTCGGCTACGACTGGCTGCTGAGGAGCCTCAAGGACGGCCAACTAACCGACCTGGACCCTGACTTGAACCTGGACTGCCTGCGCTTCGCACTGAGCGGCGCCGAGCCCGTCCACGCCGACGTCCTGAACGCGGTCGCCCGCCGACTCGCCCCCATCGGCTTCCGTCCGGACATCTGGGCGCCCAGCTACGGCCTGGCCGAGGCCACTCTCATGGTGACCGGCACGTCCTGCGGCAGCGGGCCGACCGTGGGGCGTTTCGACCGGGACGCGCTGGAGGCCGGCCGGGCTGTGCCCGCCTCGCACGGCGTCGACCTGGTCGGCTGCGGCCGTCCCGCCGGCACCGATGTCCGGATCGTCGACTCCGCGACCTCATGCCCCTTGCAGGACGGGCGGGTCGGCGAGATCTGGGTACGCGGCGACAGCGTCGCCGACGGCTACCTCAACGACCCACAAGGCACCGCCGAGCACTTCGGCGCTGTCACCGCAGACGGGGACGGGGACGGCGACAGCGATGGAGACGGCCACGGGGGTGACGGCCCGTACCTGCGCACCGGAGACCTCGGCTTCCTCCAGGAGGGCGAGCTCTACGTCACCGGTCGCGCCAAGGACCTGATCATCGCCAACGGGCGCAACATCCACCCCCAGGACATCGAGCGCATCAGCGAAACAGCCGACCCCGCGACCGGCCCCTGCGCCGCCTTCACCCTGCCCGACGGCTCCGGCCGCGAGCGGATCGTGCTGGTCCAGGAAATCCGCCCGCTCCACCTCAACGGCCGCACTCCCGCGGCCCTCGCCGACCTCATCAGAAGGCGCCTGGCCCACGAACTGCGGCTGGCCGTCCAAGTCGTCATCGTCGGGCCGATGAGCGTGCCCCGGACCACCAGCGGCAAGATCCAGCGCTCACGAACCCGCGAGGAGCTCCGCTCGACGGGCCTCGACCCCTTGCACTCCGACCTCCTCACCCCGGCCGAGCCGATCCCTCGGCCGAGCTCCTGACGCGCGGCACGGACCGCCCCGGGGGCCCCGAAGGGGGGCGCCCCTGTCAGCCGCCGCCCCGCAGCACCCGCGACAGCCCCAGTGCCGCGGTGCGCACAGCGGGGCCAGTTGGGCGGGGCGGAAACGTGAGCGGGGTGCGGCCACGGAGAGGGCGGCCACCGCGGTGCCGCCGGCGAAGACGGGGGCCGCGATGCAGCTCACGCCCGGCGCGGCTTCCTGTTCCTCGGGTGAGACTCGGCAGCGGGGTACCAGCCGCCGTACGAAGTCGTCGGCGGTGCCGACCACCGTGAGTTCCACCCCGTCGGCGTCCTGGCGCAGCCGCAGGCACTCGTGCCGCAGCAGCACCTCCACGTTCGGGTAGCGGTCGGCCCCTTCGCGCAGGACCTGCTCCAGCGCCGGCTGGTAGAGGAACATCTGCGGCGGATGACCGTGCCCGCGCGAGGTGGGAAGCGCGCTGATGAAGGCACGGCCGCGGGCATCGGCGAAGTCGCAGGGCCGCTCGGCCAGCATGTCCTCCTTCAGCTGCAGCGATCACGCCGGTCGGCCCGCAGCCGATCACCGCCACGTCATAGGCGTGGTCACCCGCTCATCCGATGACCAGGCCGCAGACGACGCGCAAGAAGCGCGCGAACGGCGTGGAGTCACGGCAGCGCATCCTGGACGCCGCCGTCGAGATCGCCGGCGAGCGCGGCTACGAGGGGACGTCCATCGCGGCGGTCAGCGCCAAGTGGAGCGGGTCACGGCCATGGCCGCCGACGTGGCCAGGTCACTGGTCGACGCCCCGGACTTCCTGCACCTCGGCCTCATGCTCGCCCTGGAGCGGCCCCCCACCGAGCCCCGGGGCCGCACGGTGTTCCTCCAGGTCCGCGACATCGCCCGGCAGAAGGTCGCCGAAGTGGTCGAAACCCTCCTGCCGGACTCCACGCCGACCTGGTCTACGCTGCGGCCACTCGCATGGCAGCGAAGCACTGACCCCACTCAGTCGTCGGCTGCGGCCTCCGCGGCCTCCGCCGCCGTGGTCACCATGGTCACCGTCGAGGCGACGGCATCGACCGCGGCGCGCGCCTTCTGCTCCGGTACACCGGCCGCGATGAGCGTGGCGACGGCGGTGTGGGTGCCGTCGTCCTCCAGTGCCCCGGTGTTGACCTCCTCCAGCAGGGCGACCGTCATCGCCTCCAGACCGGCGCTCAGCACGGCCGGCGGCAGGTGCGAGTGGAAGACGCCGTCGCGCTGTCCTCGTTCGAGGATGGCCGTGCCCTCGGCGCGGGCCGGTGCCAGGACCTCGGCCACGCGTTCGGCGCCCAGGTCGCGGCGGGCCAGCGCCAGCAGGAGCCGGTAGCGGTCCCCCACGGGCCAGATCGAGAACACGAAGTACGCGAGCGCCCGCTCGGCCGGCTCACCCGGCCCGAAGTGCACGGCCCCGGCCGCCAGCATGCTCCGAAGAGATTCGGAAGCCTCCTCGGCGAGCGCCTCCAGCAGCGCCGCGCGCCCGGGGAAGTGACCGAAGAGGGTGCGCCGTACGACACCGGAGGCCCGCGCCAGTTCCTCCAGCGTGATGTCCGGGTTGCGGCCGAGCTCCTTGCGCGCCGTGGCCAGGATGCGCGCCCGGTTGGAGCGCGCGTTGCGCCGTTGGGGAACGCGGGCCATCGGCTTGGTCACGGAAAAACCTCGAACATCGGGGGTCGGATACGACGGGCGGGCCTGCGCAGACTGTACCGCCACCGAGATCCCCGAGGTCACAGCCATCTACTCCGAGCTCGGCACCCGCTCACGCGCCGGCGGCACCAGCCGGAAGGCGCGGGACGGGTGGTGGCGGTCGGCACGATGGCGTTGAGCCACAAGAGCTTGTCGGCCGCGCCGTCCACTGCGTCCAGGGGCAGCGCGACGACGTACGACGTCCTGTCCGGTCCCGGCTTCTCCTGGATCCGCCGGCTCCTGTCCCCGGAGACGGCCGGGACGGTGGCCGTCCGCCCGTCCGCCCGTCCGCTTGCGGCAACCGGCTTACGGTAGCGGGGAGTCGCGGCCCCGGGGCCTTGTCGTCGCCGAACCGACCCAGCTCGTGGCCTGCCGCGTCGTAGAAGGTGAGGCGGAAGTCGGAGGGGAGGGTCACCGAGCCGGGGTCGGGGTCGGGGTCGGGGGGTTGGAACGCGCGACGGGGGTCGGAGTCACGTGCGAAGGTCTGCGCAGCCTCGCCGACCACCGGCGATCACGACCGACCGGCCCGCGTGAAGGGCTGACCGCCGCGGCCTCCCGTCTTTCCCGCACCTCTCGCCTCCCCTTGTCCGCTTTGGCCACTGAGGTCCGCCGCCACCCGAGGCTTCCTGCTCGCGGGCGGTGCCCTCCTCGCCGTGTGCACGTGGTGGCAGACCCGTTCGCCCCACCCGCTGCTGCCGCTGGCGGCAAGGGCGGCGGCCTCGCCACCCGTCGTCGTGGCGGGCCTCGGCACGGCGCTGCTCAACACCCTCTCCACCAGCGCCGCCACCGGCTACCTGGTCGTTCTTCGTCGCCGGGCTGGTCGCGAGCGCCCTCCTCTGCCAGGTCCTGGCCCCTGGTCGGACGCGCCGACCCATCGGACACCGGTGGGTCGTTTCGGGCAGTTGTCGTCTCACGGCAGTTGGCCCACCGCACGGGCCAACTGGTGTGCCGCGCTACACCATCCGGTGGCTAATGACCGTCGAGGCGTTATTCATATCTACCCATTTCCTATCCATCCACTGTCCGGCTCTTGGTGCTGACCAACCGTCACGAGGCCCTGAACCAAGTCGAGGAGAGTGGAGAAGATGACGACATCGCCGAGATGGCGATCCGTTCTGGCGTCGGCCGCCACGGCTGCCGTGCTCGCCGCAGCCGCGCTGACGAGCGCGGGAACCGCCTACGCCAACGACGACCACAAGACCCCGCATCCGCCGTACCCGGCGAAGCCCGCCCACCCGGCACACGGGAGCAAGCCGGTCCACCCGGTACACCCGGTCAAGCCCGAGCACCCGGTCAAACCCGAGCACCCGGTACACCCGGTCAAGCCCGAGCACCCGGTATACCCGGTCAAGCCCGAGCACCCGGTATACCCGGTGAAGCCCGAGCACCCGGTCAAGCCCGAGCTCCCGGTACACCCGGTCAAGCCCGTACTGCCGGCCAAGCCCGCCCACCCGGTGCACCCCGTCCACCCGGTCAAGCCCGAGCTCCCGGCCAAGCCCGTCCACCCGGTCAAGCCGAAGCTTCCGACCAAGCCCGCGCTCCCGACCAAGCCCGCGCTCCCGGCCAAGCCCGCGCTCCCCGCGAAGCCAGCCCTTCCGGCCAAGCCCAAGCTCCCGGCCAAGCCAGCCCTTCCGGTGAAGCCCGCGCTCCCGGCCAAGCCCGCGCTCCCCGCGAAGCCAGCCCTTCCGGCCAAGCCCAAGCTCCCGGCCAAGCCAGCCCTTCCGGTGAAGCCCGCACTCCCGGCCAAGCCCGCACTCCCCGCCAAGCCCGCACTCCCCGCGAAGCCAGCCCTTCCGGCCAAGCCCAAGCTCCCGGCCAAGCCCGCACTCCCGGCCAAGCCAGCGCTCCCGGCCAAGCCCAAGCTCCCGGCCAAGCCAGCCCTTCCCGCCAAGCCCGCCCTTCCGGTGAAGCCAGCACTCCCGGCCAAGCCAGCACTCCCGGCCAAGCCCGCACTCCCCGCGAAGCCCGCACTCCCCGCGAAGCCCGCGCTCCCCGCGAAGCCAGCCCTTCCGGCCAAGCCCAAGCTCCCGGCCAAGCCCGCACTCCCGGCCAAGCCAGCGCTCCCGGCCAAGCCCAAGCTCCCGGCCAAGCCAGCCCTTCCCGCCAAGCCCGCACTCCCGGCGAAGCCAGCCCTTCCGGCCAAGCCCGCACTCCCGGCCAAGCCAGCACTCCCGGCCAAGCCAGCCCTTCCCGCCAAGCCCGCCCTTCCGGTGAAGCCCGCACTCCCGGCCAAGCCCGCACTCCCCGCCAAGCCCGCACTCCCCGCGAAGCCAGCCCTTCCGGCCAAGCCCGCACTCCCGGCCAAGCCAGCACTCCCGGCCAAGCCCGCACTCCCCGCCAAGCCCGCACTCCCCGCGAAGCCAGCCCTTCCGGCCAAGCCCGCACTCCCGGCCAAGCCCGCACTCCCGGCCAAGCCAGCACTCCCCGCCAAGCCCGCACTCCCCGCGAAGCCAGCCCTTCCGGCCAAGCCCGCACTCCCCGCGAAGCCAGCCCTTCCGGCCAAGCCCAAGCTCCCGGCCAAGCCGGCCTACCCGGCCAAGCCCAAGCTCCCGAGCAAGCCCGCCTACCCCGCACACCCCAAGAAGCCGGACCACCCCAAGAAGCCGGACCCCAAGAAGCCCGACCACTCCAAGAAGACCGACCACTCCAAGCACCCGAAGAAGGATCACGGGTGACCAGGAAAAGGAGGAGCTGACCCCGAGGGGCAGCCACAATGCCGGGCCCGGTGAAGCACCCGGGCCCGGCGTACCCGTGCGGTCAGTCGCGCAGCCGGGCGTCGCGGAGGGCCCGGATCGCGGGATGCCCGCCTCGGCCGCGGCGTACGACGGTGAAGACGCGGCGTGTGCGCTCGCCGCGTGGAAGTCGCCGCCGAGGGACCGTCGGGGACTGTCCGTTCCAGACGAGGTCGAGGAGAAAGGCCGCGGCGTGCTTCTGCTCTACGAGGCGGAGGTGGAGCAGGAGGTCGGTGGTCTCGAACCGGACGTCGGGTTCGAAGCCCGCCTTGCGGCATGGCCGGGCCCGGCGACGCGCTGCGTACCGTGGGCCGGATCGCGACCGGGCTGATCGTCTGGGGTGCGACGGCCGTGGCCGGACTCGCGGCCGTGCCGGCAGCCTCACCCAGGGCATGCCTGGCGTTCAAGCTCCTGGGCGCCGACCATCTCGTACTCCTCGGCGCGCAGGCACTGTGGCAGAACCGCCCCGCCGCACCGCCCGCACCCTCACCTGGCTGGGCAGCTACGTCCTCCTGCTGTCCAAGGCCGGCCCCTCCTCCACCAGCCACGGGTCCACCGTGCGCTCGGGCGGACCACGGGCGTCGTACTGATCGGCTTCGGCATCGCCGCGGCGACCACCTCCGGCTGATCCGCGCTCCGACTGCCTGCCGGGCGAGCAGCTCCATCCACCGCGTGGATGAGCGGGATACGGGATTCGGATCGCTCGGAGGATGGCGGCGGGGAGCCCGGCGGCTCATAGTCGTCCTACCCGCACGCCGCCGTCCGCCGTCCGGACCCGCAACCACGTGCGGCCCTGCATCGCATGCCGTGCGCCGTAGGCGCCCGTGACAGGCATGCCCGCTCTCGTACCCCGTCCCCTGGAGTCGCCATGCCCGGTTCCGTCCCGTCTCCCACCGCGGTCGATGTCGATGACGCCGCCGCGTCGCCCGTGCCCGTTTCCGGCCCGGCCCATCTGTTGCGGGTGACTCTGCTGATGGCAGGCAGCTGTCTGCCGATCCTGGGGGCCGTGCTGATCGCCCCGGTGCTGCCGAAGATGCAGGACCACTTCGCCTCGACCCCGGGCGCCAAGGCGCTCGTCCCGCTCGCGCTGACCGTTCCGGCGCTGTCGCTGGCGCTGCTGGCGCCGTTCGCCGGGGTGATCGTGGACCGGCTGGGCCGCAAGCGCCTGCTGATCATCACGACCGTGCTGTACGCCGTGTTCGGCACGGCACCGCTCTGTCTGGACTCGCTGGGCGCCGTCATCGCGAGCCGCGCCCTGGTCGGTGTCGCCGAGGCCGCGATCATGACCTGCTGCACCACCCTGATCGGCGACTACTACAGCGGACACCGGCGGGTGAAATACCTCGCCCTGCAGACCATGTGCGCCTCCGCCTCGGCCACCGTCTTCTTCGTGATCGGCGGGGCCGCCGGGTCGGCAGGCTGGCGCGTGCCCTTCTGGATCTACGCCGTGAGCCTGGCCCTCGCTCCCCTGATGGCCTCCGCCCTGCCCGGCCCGGCGGCCCGACCGGCCCACGCGGCCGGCGACGAGACCCCGGCCGAGGCAGCGGGCCCCAAGGTCCACCGGCCCTTCCCCTGGCGGCAGTTGGCGGGCATCTGTGCCCTCACCTTCTTCGGGGCGATGGTCTTCTACACCGTCCCGGTGGAGATGGCGTACCTGCTCGACGACCTCGGCGTGGCGAGCTCCGGTGTGATCGGCCTGGCCACCGCGATCGCGAGTGCCGCGACCGTGGGCGGCGCGATCACCTTCGCCCGGCTGAAGCGCGCCCCGGACCCCATGCTGCCCGCCGTCTTCGCGGTCTGCGCCGCCGGTTTCGGGGTGATGTTCCTGGCGGGCAACACGCCGCTGCTGGTGGTCGGAGCGGTGATCAACTGCCTGGGTACGGGGATGCTGCTGCCCGCGTTGCTGACGAGTGCCATGTCCCGGCTGGCGTTCGAGGACCGCGGCCGCGGGACGGGGCTGTGGATGGCCGCCTTCTTCGGGGGTGAGTTCGTCTGCCCGCTGGTCCTGCTCGCCGGTGAGTCGGCGGTCGGGAGCCTCGCGGGGGCGGTGGGGATGCTGGGGGTGGCTGCGGCGCTGGTCGCTGCGGGGTTGTGGGCGGCCGCACCGGCACGACGTAGCCCGCAGCCGAACGACAACCCGTCGTGGCACGCGCAGTAGGTCACCTCGGCCTCCCATCAGTTCTCTTCCATCAGTTCTCTTCCATCAGCTCTCCTCCATCAGGTCTCCTCCATCCGTTCTCCTCCAGCAACGACGCCCCCACCTCCGCCGCCTTCTGCCGCAGCCAGATGTGTGCCGCGTCCTGCGCGTGCAGCGGGTGCCACCACAGCGCCACCTGCACCGGCACGGCCTCGAAAGGGCAGGGCAGAACACGCACCGCCGCCGACCGCACCGCCCCGCGGGCGAGCCGCTCCTGGATCATCGCGACCCGACGGGTGCCCTCGATCATGAACGGCAGCAGTTGGAAGGTCTGGACGGAGACCTCCACATGAGGGCTGATGCCGAGCATGCTCAACTGGCGGGCGGCCGGGGCGTCGTAGGGCCGCTGGTAGACGGCCCAGGGCAGGCGGGCCAGGTGGTCGAGGGTGAGTGCGTCGCCCACCTCGGGGTGGTCGTCGGCGATCATGCACAGCCAGCGGTCCTGGTAGAGGTCGACGGCGGGGAATCCGTCGATGACGCCGTGCGGCATCAGCAGTCCGTCGACGGTGCTCAGCAGGGCGGCGGTGTTCTCCTCGACGGAGGGCGCCGGGTGCTGGAAGGTGAGCCGGATGCCGGGCGCCTCGTGGTGCACGGCGCGGGCGAGCGCGGCGCCGAACACGGCCGCGCCGTAGTCCGAGGCGAGCAGGGTGAACTCGCGGGCCTCGGCGGTCGGGTCGAACTCGGCCTGGCTGGCGAAGACGCGCTCCAGCAGGTCGCACGCGGTGGCGCTGCGGTCCCGCAACGCGACGCCGAGCGGGGTCAGTTCGTAGGCGTTCCCGGTCCGGGCGAGCAATTCGTCGTCGAAATGCCGGCGTAGGCGGGACAGCGCCGCGCTCATGGCGGGCTGGCTGAGGCCGATGCGCTCGCCGGCCCGGGTGACGTTGCGCTCCTCCAGCAGCGCGCGCAGAGCAACGACCAGGTTGAGGTCGAGTCGGGACAGGTTCACCGGGCACCACCTAGCAAGCGAAAGCCATCCATGTCGTGGATTCGGCGCATCCACAAGATTGATTTCCGTGATTCGCCGATCGAGGTCAGAGTAGACCGCAACCCAGCAGGAGGAAATCTGATGGCAACGCTCGCGCAACCTGCCGGCCCGTTCGCGCTCGGCACGTTCTCCACCCCGGACGGGGAGCCGTTCCCCGGTCTCCTGGCCGAGGACCGGGTGCTCGACCTGGGCAGCGCCCTGGACTCGGCACCGTCCGACGTACGTGCCGTACTGGAACGGTGGGAGGACACGCTCCCCCTGCTGCGCGCCCTGGCGGACGACGACGCCCGGGAGTGGCAGCCGCTGGCGGGCCTGCGGGTGCACGCCCCGGTCGAGCCCCGGCAGATCTTCCAGTCCGGCGCCAACTACCGGCAGCACGTGATCGACCTGGAGGTCGCCCACCGCTCCCCCGACGACCCGCGCACGGTCGAGGAGGCGCGGGCCGAGATCGCCGCCGTCATGGACCGGCGGGCCGCCGAGGACCTGCCGTACGTCTTCATCGGCCTGCCGAGCACCATCGCCGGACCGTACGACGACG
This sequence comes from Streptomyces sp. T12, assembly GCF_028736035.1. Classification (NCBI taxonomy): domain Bacteria; kingdom Bacillati; phylum Actinomycetota; class Actinomycetes; order Kitasatosporales; family Streptomycetaceae; genus Streptomyces; species Streptomyces sp. T12. The sequence continues at coordinate 8,654,823 of NZ_CP117866.1, read as the reverse complement.
TCGTACTCCCCTCCTGGGCCGAACAGCCGGACTGGGAGCTGGAGTTGGCCGCCGTCATCGCCAAGCCCGCGCACCGGGTCTCCGTCGAGGAGGCCATGGAGTACGTCGCCGGGTACACGATCGCCAACGACCTCACCGATCGCGCCACCGTCTTCCGCCGGGACATGAAGGCCATCGGCACCGACTGGCTGCGCTGCAAGAACGCCCCGGGCTTCACCCCGCTCGGCCCGTGGCTCGTGCCGGCCGAGTCGATCGCCGATCCCGGTGATCTGCGGGTCACCCTCAAGCTCAACGGCGAGACCATGCAGGACGAGTCCACCAAGGACATGCTCTTCGGCATCGCGCGGCTGGTGTCGTACATCTCGCAGACCTCCCGACTCCTGCCCGGAGACCTCGTGTTGACCGGCAGCCCCGCCGGCAACGGCATCCACTGGGGACGGCTGCTGCGCGACGGCGACGTCATGGAGGGGTCGGTCACCGGGCTGGGCGTGCAGCGCACGCGCTGTGTGGAGGAGACCTCATGAGCCTGGACCGGCAGGACCCGGAGGGCGCGATCGCCGAGGCCGCCAAGGCGTACTCCAACTGGGGGCGCTGGGGCGAGGACGACGTGCTCGGCACGCTGAACTTCCTCGACGAGGCCAAGCGCCGGGAGGGCGCCGCCCTCGTACGGCGGGGCGTCAGCTTCTCGCTGTCGCAGCGGTTCGACATGAACGGGCCGCAGAAGGGCTGGCGCCGGCGCACCAACCCCGTGCACACGATGCTCGACACCGGCACCGACGCGGCCCTGGGCAACCAGGGCTTCCCGCACGGCATCGGCGGCGCCGACGACGTGATCGCGATGCCGTTGCAGTGCTCCACGCAGTGGGACGGGCTCGGGCACATCTTCGACCACGGCAACGCCTGGAACGGGCGGCCGGCCGAGAAGGTCGTCACCTCCGACGGCGACCTCGTCACCGGCATCGAGCACATGGCGCCGTACGTCGCCGGGCGTGGCGTGCTGCTGGACGTGGGCCGGGTCGTCGGGGAGGGCGGTGAGTTGCCCGACGGGTTCGCCGTCACCGAGGAGCATCTGGCCGCGACCGCCGAAGCCCACGGGGTGTCCGTCGGACGCGGCGACATCGTCGTCGTACGGACCGGGCAGCTGGCCCGGGTCCGCCGCGACGGCTGGGGCGAGTACGCCGGCGGGGCCGCGCCGGGGCTGTCGTTCACCACGGCGGGCTGGCTGCACCGTACCGAGATCGCCGCGGTCGCCACCGACACGTGGGGGTTCGAGGTGCGGCCCAACGAGTTCGAAAACGCCTTCCAGCCGTTGCACCAGGTCGTCATCCCCAACATGGGGCTGCTGATCGGCGAGATGTGGGACCCGGAGTCGCTCGCCGAGGACTGCGCGGCGGACGGCGTGTACGAGTTCTGGCTGACCGCCGCGCCCTTGCCCATCACCGGAGCCGTCGGCTCCCCCGTCAACCCCGTCGCCGTCAAATAGCCCACACAGCTGCCGGATGCGCCCTTCCCCGGACAGCAGCGGCGCATCCGGCCCGCGCCCCGTCCCACCCCGTCCCCACCACCCCCGTCCCCACCTCTGGCCCGCGCTCCCAGCGGGCGAGCCGCACCCCCGCCGCCCGAAGCCGCGCGGCCCGAAATCGGGAGGTATCCCCGACATGGCTGACCGCCCCACCCGTTCCGTCCTCGTCATAGGCGGGGGCGCATCCGGCAACGCCGTCACCATCCTGCTGCGCCGCGCCGGCATCGCCGTCGACCTGATCGAGGCCCGGCCCGACTGGAACGCCACCACCGGCTCCGGCATCACCCTCCAGGGCAATGCCCTGCGGGTCCTGCGCGAACTGGGCGTGTGGGAACAGGTGGAAGCCTCCGGGTACGCCTTCGGCTCGCTGGGAGTGACCGCCCCGGACGGCACCGTCCTGTTCGTCGCCGAGGACATCCAGACCGGTGGGGAGGACCTGCCCGCCACCCTCGGCATGCAGCGCCCCCAGCTCCAGCAGATCCTCATCGACACCGTCCGCGCCTCCGGCGCCGGTGTGCGTCTCGGCACCACCGCCGAGACCCTGGAGCAGGACGCCGACGGCGTCTCGGTGCGCTTCAGCGACGGCAGCGAAGGCCGCTACGACCTCGTGATCGGCGCCGACGGCCTCAACTCCGCCACCCGCGCCGCGATCGGCATCACCGACAAACCCGAGCCCACCGGCATGGCCATCTGGCGCATCGCCGCCCCACGGCCCGCGAGCGTGACGCGCACCGACCTCGCCTACGGCGGCCCCGCCTACATCGCCGGCTACTGCCCCACCAGCGAGAACACCATCTACGCGTACGTCGTCGAAGCCTGCCGCGACCGCGCCTCCATCGACCCGGCCGCCTACGCCGACGAGATGCGCCGCCTGACACAGGGCTACGGCGGCGTCTGGCCGGAGATCACCGAGCACATCACCGACCCGAAGAAGGTCAACTACACCTGGTTCGACCGTCTGCTGGTCGAGGACTCCTGGCACCGGGGCCGGGTCGTGCTCGTCGGCGACGCCGCCCACTGCTGCCCGCCCACCCTGGCCCAGGGCGCGGCCATGTCCCTGGAGGACGCCTCCGTCCTCGCCGAGCTGCTGACCGGCGGACGGGACTGGGACGACGAGCTGTTGCAGGCCTACCACGACCGCCGCATCCCCCGGGTGCGCACCGTCGTGGAGGCGTCCGTGCAGATCGGCCGGTGGCAGCTGGACGGCGTGCGCGACGCCGACATCGCCGGGCTGGTCGGCCGCACCATGAACCTCCTCAAGGAGCGCCCGTGACCGCCACCGCATCCTCCGCGCCGACCATCGACGTCCACGCCCACCTCCTGCTCCCGGAGATCGAGGAAGCCGTCGCCGGTCACCCCGGCCTCGCCGAGGCCCGTAACCTCGACGCCCGCCGCAACGGCTCCGCGGCCCTCGCGGTGAACGGGCCCATGGTGGGCGCGCGGGTGCCGAAGCTGACGGACGCCGACGTGCGCCTGGCGACGATGGACGAGGCCGATGTCGACGTGCAGCTGGTAAGCCCCTCGCCGGGCCACTACCACTACTGGGCCGATGCCCAACTGGCCGACAGGATCTGCCGGTTGGCCAACGAGGGCACCGCCGCGCACTGCGCCAAGGCCCCCGACCGGCTGTATGGCCTGGGCATGGTTCCCCTCCAGCACCCCGACCTCGCCGTCACCCTGCTCGACCACGCGCTGGACCAGGGGCTGAGGGGCGTGGAGATCTCCTCCCACGCCCCGGGGCCGGGCGGCGCACGGGAAGTGGAGCTGTCCGACCCGCGGCTCGCGCCCTTCTGGGCACGCGCGGAGGCGACCGGCGCCGTCGTCTTCCTGCACCCGTTCGGCTGCACCCTCGACCAGCGCCTGGACCAGTGGTACCTGTCCAACACCGTCGGCCAGCCCACCGAGAACGCCGTCGCCCTCTCCCACCTGATCTTCTCCGGCGCCCTGGACCGCCATCCGGGCCTGAAGCTGCTCGCCGCGCACGGCGGCGGCTACCTCCCCACCCACATCGGCCGCTCCGACCACGCCTGGCGGGCCCGCCCCGACGCCCGGGCCTGCTCACGGGAGCCGAGCAGCTACCTGAAGCAGCTGTACTTCGACTCGCTCGTCCACGACCCGCACGTCCTGCGGGAGCTGATCCGCGTCGTCGGCGCCGACCGCGTCCTGCTCGGCTCCGACTTCCCCTTCGACATGGGCACCGACGACCCGCTGGCCGCCCTGCGCGCAGCGGGCCTGCCCGACCACGACTTCCACGCGGTGCGGGGCGGCAACGCCGCCGCCCTGCTCAACCTCGCCTGAAAAGGAACCCCCCATGAGCAACCGCCTGCTCACCCACCTGCGCCACGTCGACCTCGCCGTACCCGACTACGACAAGCAGCTCGACTTCTACGCCGGCGTCTGGGGCCTGACCAAGGTCGCCGAGGACTCCGGCATCTCCTTCCTGGCCGCCGAGGGCAGCCCCGAGCAGTACGTCGTCCGGCTGCGCAAGGCCGACGAGAAGCGCCTCGACCTGGTCTCCTACGGCGCCGGGAGCGCGGCGGACGTGGACACCCTCGCCGAGCAACTCCTCTCCCAGGGCGTGCAGTTGATCTCCCAGCCGGGGAAGGTCGACACCCCCGGAGGCGGGTACGGCTTCCGCTTCTTCGACGTCGACGGCCGCACCATCGAGGTCTCCGCGGACGTCGAGGTGCGCCGGCACCGCAAGATCGAGGAGAAGGAGTCGATCCCGGTCAAGCTGTCGCACGTCGTCCTCAACTCGCCGGACCTGGACAAGACCCGCGAGTGGTACGAGACCCACCTCGGCTTCCGCCTCTCCGACACGCTCGGCCATCCGCACATCGGCGACGTCATGCACTTCATGCGGATCAGCAACCAGCACCACTCGATGGCCATCGCCAAGGGCCCGCACACCTCCTTGCACCACATCTCCTTCGAGATGCGCGGCATCGACGAGTACATGCGCGGCTCCGGCCGGGTGATGCGCGCCGGCGCCAAGAAGATCTGGGGGCCGGGCCGGCACATGGCGGGCGACAACACCTTCACCTACTTCCTCGACCCGCACGGCAACACCGTCGAGTACACCACCGAGCTGGAACTCCTCGACGAGGACACCTGGCACCCCCACGTCTACGACTTCTCCAAGCCCGAGGTCACCGACCAGTGGGGCACCGCCAACCCCATGAACGAACTGGTCACCAAGGAGTCGTTCAACGACGTCGACCGCGGCGTCTTCGTCGCCCCGCCGGTGTAAGGGGCGCCGACCATTGCGCATCGCCACTTACCTGTACGAGGGACGCCGTCGGTGCGGAGTCGTGGAGGGCACCGCCGTCCGGGCTCTGCCGGACGGCACCTCCCCCCTGAACGCCGCCGGCACCCGCCCTGTAGGGGACGCCGTCCCGCTGTCCGACGTACGCCTGCTGCCGCCGCTGGAGCCGCCGACCGTCCGGGACTTCGTCACCTTCGAGGAGCACGTCGAAGGCGTCCGGCGCTCCGTGGACGGGGCCGCCGGGGTGCCGGAGCGGTGGTACGCCGCCCCGACCTTCTACTTCACCAACCCCTACGCGGTGTACGGCCCGCACGACGACATCCCGATGCCGCCGGGGTCGGCCGTGCTCGACTTCGAGCTGGAGGTCGCCGCCGTGATCGGCCGAGAAGGCCGCGACCTCACCCCGGAGCAGGCCCGCGACCACATCGTCGGCTACACGATCTTCAACGACTGGTCCGCCCGCGACCTGCAGTCGGCGGAGATGAAGGTGGGCCTGGGCCCCTGCAAGGGCAAGGACACCGCCACCACCCTCGGCCCCTACCTCGTCACCGCCGACGAGCTGGAGCCCTACCGGGACACCGACGGTTTCCTGCGGCTGGCGCTGACCGCCGAGATCAACGGCGAGGTGGTCGGCAAGGACCTGCTGTCCAACATGAGCTGGACCTTCGAGGAGATGGTCGCCTACGCCTCGCGCGGCACGTGGGTACGTCCCGGAGACGTGCTCGGCTCCGGGACCTGCGGCAACGGCGGCTGCCTCGCCGAGCTGTGGGGCGTGCGCGGCCGGCGGGACCCGGCGCCGCTGAAGCCCGGCGACACCGTCACGCTCACCGTCGAGGGCATCGGCTCCGTGTCCAACACCGTGGTGGCGGGCCCTGATCCGGTGCCGGTGCCGGTCGCTCGACGTCGGCCCCGGGAGCGGCCGTGAGCGACCTGCGTCCCAAAAGGCTCCTCGGCAAGGTCGTCGTGGTCACGGGCGCGGCACGCGGCCAGGGCGCCGCCGAGGCCGAGGCACTGACCCGCGAGGGCGCCCGGGTGATCGCCACCGACGTGACGGACGCACCCGGCTGTCGCCGCCTCGACGTCACCAGCGACAAGGAGTGGTCCGAACTCGCCGCCGAGCTACGGGAGTCGTACGGCGGTGTCCACGGCCTGGTCAACAACGCGGGCATCACCTGGCGCGCCCGCCTCGGCGACGTACGCCCGGAGGACTTCGACCGTGTCCACGCCGTCAACGTCACCGGGCCGCTGCTCGGCATCCAGCACCTCGCCCCGTTGATGGCGCCGGGCTCGTCCATCGTCAACGTCGGCTCGACGGCCGCACTCACCGGCCACTACCCGATCGCCTACACGGCCAGCAAGTGGGCGCTGCGGGGCCTGTCGAAGGCGGCGGCGACCGAACTCGGCCCGCGCGGCATCCGCGTCAACACCATCCACCCCGGCTACATCGAGACCGAGATGACCGCCTCCGCGGCCCCCGCCTTCCGCGAGGCGAACATCCGCGAGACGCCGCTCGGCCGCACCGGCACCGTGGACGAGATCACCCCGCTCGTGGTGTTCCTGCTCTGCGCCGAGGCGTCCTTCATCACCGGCGCCGAGATCCCCGTAGACGGAGGTCTCACCGCACACGGCGGCGTCAAGTCCCTCTCGGACGCGCTGCGTTCGTGAGCCGTCACCCCAGAAAGGCACCTGTGTGAACAAGGTCTGTGAGAGCGCCGCCGAGGCGGTCGCCGACATCCCGGACGGCGCGTCGCTGGCCGTCGGCGGCTTCGGCCTCAGCGGCATCCCGGCGGTCCTCGTCGAGGCGTTGCACGCACAGGGCGCGAGCGGCCTGAGGGTCGTGTCGAACAACTGCGGCGTGGACGGTCGGGGTCTGGGCGTGCTGCTCGCGGCGGGCCGGATCGCCCGGGTCACCGGCTCCTATGTGGGCGAGAACAAGGAGTTCGCCCGCCAGTACCTGTCCGGGGAACTGGAGGTGGAGCTCGTGCCGCAGGGCACGCTGGCCGAGCGGCTGCGCGCGGGCGGCGCGGGCATCCCGGCGTTCTTCACGCCGGCCGGGGTCGGCACCCAGGTCGCGAACGGGGGGCTGCCGTGGCGGTACGCGTCCGACGGCTCGGTGGCGGTGGCGTCCCCGGCCAAGGAGATCCGCGCCTTCGACGGCCGCCCGCACGTCCTGGAGCACGCCATCACCGCGGACTTCGCGCTCGTACGGGCCTGGCGCGGCGACCGCCACGGCAACCTGGTCTTCCGCAAGGCGTCGGCCAACTTCAACCCCCTCGCGGCGATGGCCGGGCGGGTCACCGTCGCCGAGGTGGAGGAGCTGGTGGAGCCGGGCGAACTCGGCCCCGACGAGGTTCATCTGCCCGGAATCTTCGTCCAGCGGGTGGTGCGGCTGACGCGCGAAGAGGCAGCCGACAAGCACATCGAGAAAGTATCGGTACGTTCCTGATGACCTGGACCCGCGACCAGATGGCCGCCCGCGCGGCCGCCGAACTCACCGACGGCTCCTACGTGAACCTCGGCATCGGCCTGCCCACCCTCATCCCGGACCACCTGCCACCCGGCGTCCATGTCGTCCTGCACTCCGAGAACGGCATCCTCGGCACCGGCCCCTACCCGACCGCCCGCCAGGTCGACCCGGACCTCATCAACGCCGGCAAGGAGACCGTCACCGTCCTGCCGGGCGCCTCCTTCTTCGACTCGGCCCTGTCCTTCGGCATGATCCGCGGCGGGCACATCGACACCGCCGTGCTCGGGGCCATGCAGGTGTCGGCACGCGGTGACCTGGCCAACTGGATGATCCCCGGGAAGATGGTCAAAGGCATGGGCGGGGCGATGGACCTGGTCCACGGCGCCCGTCGCGTCGTCGTGCTGATGGAGCACACCGCCAAGGACGGCTCCCCCAAGCTGGTCGCGGAGTGCACCCTGCCGCTCACCGGCGAACGCTGCGTGCACCGCGTCATCACCGACCTCGGCGTCCTCGACGTCACGCCCGACGGCCTCGCCCTCGTCGAGACCGCCCCCGGAGTCACCGTGGACGACGTCGCGGCGCGTACGGGTGCCCCGCTGCTGCTGGACTCGGCCACTTCGGCCTGCTGATGGGTCTTTGCCAAAGGTCTTGGTCATAGGTCTTGGTCATAGGTCTTTTGACATAGGTATCTCTGCATACCTAAAGTTGTGGCATGCCCCAGCACAGCGCGTCCGCCCAGGACCTCGACCACGTGGCCGAGGTCCTCGTGGCGTGCCTGCCCGCGCTGCACCGGGCCCTCGACCGGCAGGTCGGTCAGGAGTTCCCGCACCCCAAGCCCCCCGAGGCCCAGCTCGCGCTGCTGCGGCATGTCGAGGCCCATGACGGGGTCACCGTGCGGGAAGCGGCCGAGGCATTGCTGATGAAGCCCAACAACGTCAGCACGCTGGTCACGCAGATGACCGAGCAGGGGCTGCTGGAACGCCGACCGGACCCCGCCGACAAGCGGGTCGCGCACCTGCACCTCACCGCGACCTCACGGCAGCGGCTCGCCGAGGTCTCGGACCTGATGAGTGCCCATCTCGCGCGGGCGCTGCGCGCCCTGACCGACGGCGAACTGGACGCCCTCGGTTCCGCGCTCAGTGCGCTCAACGCGCTCACCGAGCGCCTTCACCGCCCCGCGCGCTGATCCGCGCACCTCGGTATCCAAGACTTGACGAAGGACAGGCACACCCATGCCCTCCGTGACCACCGGCTCCTCCACCCTGCCCGCCTCCGCCCCGCCCGCCGACCAGCCGCGCGGCCCGCGCGCCAACCCCTGGCTGACGCTGATCGCCGTCGCCTTCGGCCTGTTCATGGTCGGCCTCGACGGCTCGGTCGTCTCGATCGCCAACCCCGAGATCGGCCGGGACCTGAACGCCTCCACGGCCGACCTCCAGTGGGTCACCAACTCCTACCTGCTGGCCCTCGCCGCCGCCCTGATCCTCGGCGGCAAGCTCGGCGACCGGTTCGGGCGCCGTACCTTCTACCTGGTCGGCGTCGCGGGGTTCACCGCCGCGTCCGTCGCCATCGGCCTTTCCGGGTCCATCACGGGCGTCATCGTCTTCCGCGCGCTCCAGGGCTTCTTCGGTGCCCTGCTGATGCCCAACACGCTCGGCATGCTGCGTGCGGTGTTCCCGCCGCGGAAGTTCGGCATGGCGGTCGGCATCTGGGCCATGGTCTCCTCGGTCTCCACCGCCCTCGGCCCCATCGTGGGCGGCCTGCTCGTGCAGCACGTCAGCTGGGAGTCCGTCTTCTACATCAACGCCCCCATCGGCGTCGTCGCGCTCGTCTTCAGCGCCGTCGTCCTGCCGCAGAGCAAGAACACCGCCGCCGCGGACGAGAAGTTCGACATCGTCGGCGTCGTCCTGCTGGCGGTCGGTCTGCTCGCCGTCGTGTTCGGCGTGGTCAAGGGCGAGACGTGGGGCTGGACTTCGGGCGGCACGCTGGGCGCGATGGCGGCGGGCGTGGCGATCCTGCTGCTCTTCGGCTGGTACGAGACCCGGGTCGCCGCTCCTCTGCTGCCCATGCGCCTGTTCCGCAACCCGGCGCTGGCCATCGGCACGGTCATCACCGCGCTGAACTTCTTCGTGCTGCTCGGCGTGATCTTCTTCGTCATGCTGTACCTGCAGAACGTGCGCGGCTTCAGTCCCGTCGAGGCCGGGGTGCGCACCCTGCCGCTGAGCCTCGCCTCGGTCGTGGCGTCCCCGCTGGGCGCGGCGCTCACGGACCGGTTCGGGCCGCGCCTCACCATGCCGCTGGGCATGGCGCTCCAGGCCGTCGCCTGCTTCACGATGCTCAGCTGGAGCGCGGACTCGTCGTACGCCACCATGTGGCCGCCGTTCATCGCGCTCGGCCTGGGTGTCGGCATGGTGATGTCCTCCTCGTCCGACGCGATCGTGGGCAACGCTCCGGTGAAGGACGGCGGCGTGGCGGGCGGCCTGCAGGCGACCGCGCTGCAGATCGGCGGCGCGCTCGGCACCTCCGTGCTGGTGTCCCTCATCAGCAGCCGGGTCGGCGCCACCCTGACCGGCGAACTGACCTCTGCCGGCGTGCCCGCACAGACGGCGCAGGGCCTGAGCGAGGCGAAGGACGCGGTGGCCATGGGCGTCGCTCCGGTCTCCGGTGACATGCCCGGCCGGCTCGAGTCCGCCGTCGTCGAGGGAAGCCACCAGGCCTTCATGAACGGCGTGCACACCTCCGCGCTGGTCGCCGGTGTGCTGTGCGTCGTCGGCGCCGTGGTGGCCGTGGCCGGCGTACGGAGGACTCCCGCGGCGGCCCGCCACTGAGGACCGGTGCGCTCACGGGATCTCCTGTTCGGCCCAGATGATCTTTCCGTCGGCCGTATAGCGGGCGCCCCAGCGATGGGCGAGCTGGGCCACCAGGAACAGGCCGCGGCCGCCCTCGTCCATGCTCCGGGCGTGCCGCAGCCGCGGGGCGGTGCTGCTCGCGTCGGAGACCTCGCAGGTCAGGCGGGAGTCCCGGAGCAGTCGTAGGCGGATGGGGGGTTCGGCGTAGCGGATCGCGTTGGTGACCAGCTCGCTCACGACCAGCTCCGTCGTCATGGCCAGTTCCCCGAAGCCCCAGGCCTCCACCTGGCGGGTCGCCCGGGCCCGGATGTCGGCGACGGCGGCCGGGTCCACGGGCACGCCCCAGGAGACGACGTGCTCGGCGCCCAGGGCGTGGGTGCGCGTCAGGAGCAGGGCGATGTCGTCGGGTTGCGGCACGGGCACGAGCCGGCGCACCACGGACGAGCACAGGGCGTCGAGGTCGAGGTCGTGCCGGGACAGCAGGTCGCCGAGCCGGACCATGCCCCGTTCCATGTCGTGGTCGGCAGCCTCGACGAGGCCGTCGGTGTAGAGACCGAACAGGCTGTTCTCGGCGAGCTCGATCTCGCAGGACTCGAACGCGATCCCGCCCAGCCCGAGCGGCGGCCCGGCCGGGGGCTCCGGGAAGGAGACCTGCCCGTCGGGTGCGACGACGACCGGGGGCGGATGTCCGGCGCGGGCCATCGTGCAGCGCCTGGTGACCGGGTCGTAGACGGCGTACAGACAGGTCGCGCCGAGGAAGGCGGTCCTGCTCTGACGGGTCGCCTCGGCCGCCTCGCCGTCGGGATGCTCCTCGCTCAGGCGCAGCACGAGGTCGTCGAGGTGGGCCAGCAGTTCGTCGGGCGGCATCTCCATGTCGGCGAGGGTCTGTACGGCGGTGCGCAGTCGGCCCATGGTCGCCGCGGCGGTGATGCCGTGGCCGACCACGTCGCCGACGACCAGGCCCACCCGGGCGCCGGACAGCTGGATCACGTCGAACCAGTCGCCGCCGACTCCGCCCGACGGGTCCGCCGGCAGATAGGTGGAGGCCACCTCCAGCGCCGTACCGCCCGTCAGGGCCTGCGGCAGCAGACTGCGCTGCAGGGTGACCGCCGCCGTGTGTTCGCGGGTGTAGCGGCGGGCGTTGTCGACGCACAGCGCCGCTCGCGCCACCAGCTCCCGGGCGACCAGGACGTCGTCGGGCTGGAAGGAGACGGGATTGAGGGAGCGGATGAACGTGGTGAGGCCCAGGGCGGTGTTGCGCGCCCGCATCGGCACGGAGATGAGGGAGTGCAGGCCGAACTCGCGCATGCTGGCCGCCCGCTCGGGCTGTTCGGTGGCCCACAGCTCGTCGGACGGGTCGAGGGCCGGGATGAGGATCGGATCGCCGTCGATGAGCAGATGCGCGTCGTGCGGCGGGGGCACGAAGTCGACCCGGTCCCCGACCTGCGCCACCGCCTCGGGGCAGCCCTCGCGCACCGAGTTCATTCCGGCCCGGCGCATGATCGGCTTGGCGGGTGCCGGTCCCGCGTCGGTGAGCCACGCCCCGTGCCCCTCGGTGCTGAGCACGGGCTCCAGCAGGTCCACGACGACGAAGTCCGCGAACCGGGGCACGGCGAAGTCGGCGAGTTCCTGAGCCGTCCGCAGCACGTCCAGGGTCGTACCGATGCGCGTCCCGGCCTCGTTGACCAGCGACAACAGCTGGCGGGCGGTCCACCGCTCGGTGACGTCGGAGACCATGTAGCAGACGCCGGTGATCGAGTCGGCGGCGTCCACGAGGGGGAAGAAGGAGGTGGAGTAGGCGTGCCGGCGGTGCGGATCGGCCCAGCTCCAGCCCACGTACTCGTAGTCGGTGACCGGGACGCCGGTGTCGAGGACCTTGCGCATCAGCCCCTCGATGGCCTCCGCCTGCAGCCCGGGCAGCAGTTCGCTCAGCCGACGGCCGAGCCGCTGCTCACGGGGCACTCCGCCGAAGCGCTCCAGGGTGTCGTTCAGCCAGACGTAGCGCAGCTGTGTGTCCATCACGGCCATGCCGACCGGCGAGCGGGTCAGGAACCCGTCGAGGACGGACTGGCCCACCTCCCACTGCTGCCGCCGCTCCCGCGCCGAGAGCAGAAAGCACTCGTCGGCGCCGATCCGGAAGGACGCGGAGACGCGCAGGTCCACGTCGATACGGCGGCCGTCGCGCCGCCGTACGGGGATGAGGCCGCTCCATCCCATGCCGGCCCGGCAGCGTTCCACGACACCGGCCACCCGCACCGGATCACCGGGCATCGCCAGCAGCCGTGCGGCCGAGCCGCCGACGATCTCTGCCGCCGGGTGGCCGAGGAGTTCCTCCGCGGCCCGGGTCCAGCCGAGCACGACACCGCGCCCGGACACCACCGCCGCCGCGTCGGAGGACGCGTCGAGGAGAGCACGCGCGCCCGTGGACGTGCGCGCGTCCGGGTCATCTCGCGGAGCATCCATGGGTCCTCACGCAGCGTCCATGGGTCCCGTCCTCACACGACCATGTTCCTGCTTGTCCGCCCGATGTGCACGGGCCGGGCGGCACCCGGCCCGTGCACGAGAGCTCGCCAGGCCGGCCCGGGCTGGGCAAGGCGGCGGGGTGGAGGGAGCATGGAGGTGCCGGTCGTCTCAGCCGTGGTACCCGGCTGTGACGGAGGCCGGCAGTCTCTGCCGGCCGGTGGCGCAGGAGCTGGGATGAGAGCCGAATCCTTCGAGTCCGACGGTGGCGGGTACGAGCGCGAGCCGCCCCGGCCGACCGGCCTGCTGGATGTCCTGAGCGTGGCCGCGGTGGTCGTCGACGCCGACGGCCGCATCGTGTTCTGGACCCCGCAGGCCGAGGACCTCTTCGGCTACACCTCCGAGGAGGCTCTCGGCACATACGCGGCGCGGCTGTTCATCCACCCCGAGCACCTGCCGGCCGTCGCGAAGCTGTTCGCCGAGGTGCTGGAGACCGGCCGGAGCTGGGCGGGCGCCTTCCCCGTGCGGCACAAGGACGGCAGCACCGTCCTGACGGAGTTCCGCAACATGCGGCTGCTGGACGATCTCGGGGACGTGTACGCCCTGGGCATCGCGGCCGACCACTCGCTGCTCCAGCGCGTGGAGACCGACCTGGCGCTGTGCGAGCGGCTGATCAACCAGTCCCCGATCGGGATCGCCCTCCTCGACCCCGACCTGCACTATCTGCTGGTCAACCCGGCACTGGAGCGCATCGACGCCACACCGGCCGAGGACCACGTCGGCCGTCGGCTGCGGGAGACCCTGCCCCTGCCCGACATCGACACCATCGAGTCCGCCCTGCGTCAGGTGCTCACCACGGGCACCCCGCTGCTCGACCAGTACCACGTGGGCCGACCACCGGCCGACCCCGACCACGAGCACGCCTGGTCCCTGTCCTTCTACCGGCTGGACGACTCCAGCGGGCGGGTCCTGGGCGCGGCCATCTCGTTCGTCGACGTCACCGAGCGGCACCGTGCGGCCGCCGAGGCCGACCGGGCCCGGCGGCGCCTGGCCCTGGTCGCCGACGCCTCCACCCGGGTCGGCACCACGCTGGAGGTCGAACAGACCGCCCGCGAGCTGGCCGACATCGCCGCGCCCGAGCTGGCCGACGTGGTCGCCGTGGACGTCCTGGACTCGGCCCTGGCCTGCCGCCGGATGCGCAAACCGGACAACGGCCCCGAGCTCTTCCGCGCCCTCGCCCTGAAAGCGTCCTACCCCAGCGTGGCCCTGCGTGCCGCCGACCCGCCCGGTGATCTCGCCGCCTACGACGGAGACCGCCTCGTCACCCTGTGCGTCCACACCGCCCGGCCGGTGCTGGTGCGCCATGTCGGCGAGCACGACCTGCGGCGCATCGCCCGGGACGACGAGGCCACCTCCCTGCTGGCCCGCGCCGGCGTCCACTCCTATCTCGCCGTGCCGTTGATCGCGCACGGCGAGGTGCTGGGCGCCCTCGACCTCAAGCGCACCCGCAATCCGGTGCCGTTCGACCAGGACGACGTCGTCCTCGCCGGTGAGCTGGCCAGCCGGGCCGCCGTGGCCATCGACAACGCCCGCTGGTTCCAGAGCGTGCGCAACACCGCCCTCACCCTCCAGCGCAGCCTGCTGCCCGACCATGCGCCGCACCAGACCGGCCTGGAGCTCGCCTCCCGCTACCAGCCCGCCCAGGCCACCAGCGAGGTCGGCGGCGACTGGTACGACGTCATCCCGCTGACCGACGACAAGACCGCCCTGGTCGTCGGCGACGTCATGGGCAACGGCATCGACGCCGCCGCCACCATGGGCCGGCTGCGCACCGCCACCTGCGCCTACGCGGACCTCGACCTCGATCCCGGCGCCGTGCTCCAGCACCTGGACAAGATCACCTGCGATCTGGAGCACTACATCGTCACCTGCCTCTACGCGGTGTACGACCCCCGCACGAGGCAGTGCCGTATCGCCAACGCGGGACACATGCCGCCCGCGCTGGCCCGCCCCGGGTGCGCCCCCGAACTGCTCGAACTGCCCACGGGCGCCCCGCTCGGCGTCGGCGGCATCCCCTTCGGGACCACCACGGTCGGCCTCGGCCCCGGCGATCTGCTGGTCCTGTACACCGACGGCCTCGTCGAGACCCGGCTCCACCCCATCGACGAGCGCCTTGACGTCCTGCTCGGCTTCCTCGACGAACCTCTCCGTCCCCTTGAGGAGACCTGCGACCTGCTGCTGTACGGCCTGCGCCATCCCGACGACCACGACGACGTCGCCCTTCTCGTCGCGCGGGTGCTGTAGACCCGGCAGCCCGCTCCGTCGCTCACGTCCGCCTTGCCCGCGCGGCACGCCCGGCGCACGCTGTTGGTATGGGTGCTCGTGACGGCCCGACGCTGATCAGCTCTGTCCAGCGGGCCTTCCGCCTGCTGGAGGCAGTCAGCGCGCACGAGAACGGCGCGCCGGCGAAGCAGCTGGCACGCGAGACGGGCCTGCCCCTGGCCACCGCGTACCACCTGCTGCGGACGCTGGTCCACGACGGGTACGTCCGCAAGCTCGACGACGGCGGGTTCATCCTGGGCGAACGGCTCCAGATGCTGCACACGACGGGCCGGGCGCAGGCGCTGCTCAGCCGGATCCGCCCCACGCTCGCCGCGCTGCGGGACGAACTGTCGACCGCCGCCTACCTCACCTTCTACGAGGAGGGGGAGATCCGGGTCGCCGAGATCGTCGACGGTCCCCGCACTCCCCGCGTCGACCTGTGGGTGGGGTTCGAGGACGCCGGACACGCCACGGCGCTGGGCAAGTCCGTCCTGCGCGAGCTGGACGACGAGGCGCGCAAGGACTACCTGTCCCGGCATGCGCTCGCCGACCTCACCCCCAGGACGATCACCGACACACCGGAACTGCTCCGGCGGCTCGACTCCTCGCCGATGGCCCCGGCCGTCACGGACCTGGAGGAGTACGCCCTCGGCACGGTCTGTGTCGCGGTGCCGGTGTACAGCGGGAACACCCTCGGCTCGCTCGGTGTCTCGCTGCGGGCCGACCGGCGCTCCCGGCTGGAGGAGATCACGGCGCGGCTGCTCCCGGCCGCGAGCCGCGTGACGAGAGGCCTCTCGCTCACTATCTGAAAATGCTGTCCTTGTCCCACCCTCGTCGAACCTATTTCCTAGACGAAACGGACATTTCATGGGCGCATGCCCGCGCGCACAGGTGAGGACAGCCGACAAGACATGAGCAAGGCCCCGCACCACGGTCGTGACCACATGCCGAGGCGACTGGTCGCCGCTACACCCGTACTGCCGATCCTGATCGTCTTCGCCATCGTGGTCGTCGACCTCATCTGCGGGTCGGGGATGACCTCGGTGCCGCTGCTCGCCGTGGGTCCCGCGCTCGCCGCGACCACGAACGGGCCGCGCGGGGTCCTGTGCGTGGGACTGCTCGCCGCCGCCCTGGGCGCGACCCTCGGGATCCGGGACGGCGGACAGGGCCGCGAGCTGGCGGTCGTGCTGGCCGCCCTGCTGGCCGTCACCCTGGCGAGTGTCCTGGCCAGCGCGCTGCGCGGGCGGCGCGAGCGGGTGCTGGCGGCCGTCCGCTCCGTCGCCGAGGCCGCTCAGCACGCGCTGCTGCAGCCCGTACCGGCGACGGTGGGGCCGTTCCAGGTGGCCGTCCGCTACAGCGCGGCCGCGGCGGAGGCCCGGATCGGCGGTGACCTCTACGCGCTCGTGTCCACGCCCTACGGCGTCAGGCTGATCGTCGGCGATGTGCGCGGCAAGGGACTGCCGGCCGTGGGGACGGCCGCTCTGGTGCTCGGTGTCTTCCGCGAGGCCGCCTACGACGAGCCCGATCTCCTCGCCGTCGTCGCGCGGATCGAGCGGAGCCTGGCCCGCAACCTGGGCAGCGACGACTTCGTCACCGCCGTGGTCGCCGGGTACCCGCGGGCGGGCCAGCTGGAAGTGGTCAACTGCGGTCACGCGCCGCCGCTGCTGGTGCGCGAGTCCGTCGTCGTGCCGGTCGAGCCGGACCTTCCGGCACCGCCCCTCGGGCTGCGCACCCTCTCCGGCGAGACCCCCGCTCTGCAGGTGCTGCCCTTCACCGACGGGGACCAGCTGCTGCTCTACACCGACGGCGTCACCGAGGCCCGCAACCACGGCCGTGAGTTCTACCCGCTCGCCGAGGGGCTGGCGCGGCACGCGTCCGAGGAGCCGGCCCGCACGGTCACCGCACTCCACGACGAACTGCTGGCCCACGTGGGCGGCCGACTGCACGACGACGCGGCCCTGCTGCTGCTCCGCATCCCGGTCGCCCCCGAGCCGCCCGCGGCCCCGGCAGCGTCCGACGCCGGGCGCATCGGCTCGTGCTCGCCGTAGCGCCCGGCCATTCCCGCGGAGCGCACCGGCACCGTGCCCGCCCCACCGAACGGTGCTAGAAAAGAGGCATGGCCGGAATCCTCGGCCGCCTGCGCTCCCTGTTGAGCGCGCGCACCGTCGCCCGGCAGGTCTTCGTGCTGCAGGCGGCGATCGTGCTGCTCCTCGTCGCCGCCGCGGTGGCGGCCCTGGTGCTGCAGGTCCGCAACGACACCGAGCGGGAGGCCCGCAACAGGTCCCTCGCCGTCGCCGAGTCCTTCGCGAACGCGCCGGGCGTCGTCGAGGCCCTGGCCGATCCGGATCCGACCACGCTGCTCCAGCCGCGTGCCGAGGCGGCGCGCGAGGCGACCGGCGTGGACTTCATCGTCGTGATGACCAGGGACGGGATCCGCTACACGCATCCCAACCCCGACCGGATCGGCAAGCACTTCGTCGGCACCATCGCACCGGCCGCGGCGGGCGGGGTCGTACGGGAGACGTACACCGGAACCCTGGGGCCGTCCGTGCGGGCCGTGGTCCCCGTGACCGACGGCGACGGCGAGGTCGTCGGTCTGGTGGCCGCCGGGGTGACGCTGGCCAGCGTGGGCGGGGTCGTGGATCACCAGCTGCCGGTGCTGCTCGGCTCGGCGGCGGCCGCGTTCGCCCTCGCCACCGGCGGGACCGCGCTGGTCAGCCGGCGGCTGCTGCGGCAGACGCACGGGCTGGGGCCCGCCGAGATGACGCGGATGTACGAGCATCACGACGCCGTTCTGCACTCCGTACGGGAGGGGGTGCTGATCCTGGACGGGCGGCGGCGGCTGGCGCTGGCGAACGACGAGGCGCGCCGACTGCTCGGGCTGGCCGCCGACGCGGAAGGGCGGCTCTGCCTCGACCTCGGCATCGGAAGCGACCTGGCCGCACTGTTCGCCTCCGGGCGGGACGCCACCGACGAGGTGCACCTGGCGCGGGGCCGGCTGCTGGCCGTCAGCCAGCGCTCGACCGACCGGGCCGGCGGGCCGCCCGGCAGCGTGGCCACGCTGCGGGACACCACCGAGCTGCGGACGATGACCGGCAGGGCGGACGTGGCGCAGGAGCGGCTGAAGCTGCTGTACGACGCGGGGCTGGAGATCGGCACCACCCTCGATGTCACGCGCACCTCGCAGGAGCTGGCCGACTTCGCGGTGCCGCGGTTCGCCGACTTCGTCAGCATCGACCTGGCGGATCCGGTGCTGCGCGGCGGGGAGCCGAAGCTGGGCCGCACGGACATGCGCCGGGTCGCGTTCCGGGGTGTGCGGGAGGGCAGCCCGCTCTATCCGATCGGGAAGCTGATCCACTTCGCCCCGGCCACCCCGCAGGCCTTCGGCTTCGGCACCGGCCAGACCGTGCTGGAGGCGGACATGCCCGCCTTCTCCGGCTGGCAGGAGCAGGATCCCGACAACGCCCGCAGGCTCGTGGATTTCGGGATCCACGCGATGCTCACGGTCCCGTTGCGCGCCCGCGGCGTCATCATGGGCATGGCCACCTTCTGGCGCGCCGACCGGCCCGAGCCCTTCGAGCAGGACGACGTCTCGATGGCCGAGGAGCTGGTGGCCCGGGCCGCCGTCAGCATCGACAACGCCCGCCGCTACACCCGCGAGCACACCCTGTCGGTCACGCTCCAGCGCAGCCTGCTGCCCCGGGCCCTGCCCGCCCAGAGCGGCCTCGACGTCGCCTACCGCTATCTGCCCGCGCACGCGGCGCAGGGCGGGGTCGGCGGGGACTGGTTCGACGTCATCCCGCTGCCGGGCGCGAGGGTGGCGCTGGTCGTCGGGGACGTCGTCGGGCACGGGCTGCACGCGGCGGCCACGATGGGACGGCTCCGTACGGCGGTCCACAACTTCTCCACCCTGGACCTGCCGCCCGACGAACTCCTCGGCCATCTGGACGAGCTGGTGGTCCGCATCGACCAGGACGAGGGCGACGGCGAGGCCGCGCCGGTCACCGGGGCCACCTGCCTGTACGCCGTGTACGACCCGACCTCCGGGCTGTGCGCCCTCTCCCGCGCCGGCCACCTCGAACCGGCCCTCGTCCACCCCGACGGCCGCGTCGAGTTCCCCGCCGTCCCCGGCGGGCCCCCGCTGGGCCTGGGCGGCAGCCTGCCCTTCGAGGCGACCGAGCTGCACCTGTCCGAGGGCAGCGGTCTCGTGCTGTACACGGACGGGCTGGTCGAGGACCAGCGGCGGGACATCGACGAGGGGCTGGAGCTGCTGCGCGGGGCGCTCGCCGCGGCGCCGCCGACACACGGCCGGACGCCGGAGGAGACGTGCAAGGCGGTACTGGAGACCCTGCTGCCCGAGCGGCCGCGCGACGACGTCGCCCTCGTCGTCGCGCGGACGCGGATGCTCCCCGCCGACCGCACGGCGTCCTGGGACGTCCCGGACGACCCCGCGGCCGTGGCCCGGGTCCGGGCGGCGGCCACCAGGACGCTGGACGAGTGGGGGCTGGCGGAGGAGGCGTTCACGACCGAGCTGATCCTCAGCGAGCTGGTCACGAACGCCCTCCGCCACGCCACCGGCCCCATCCACGTCCGCCTGATCCGCGACCGCGCCCTGATCTGCGAGGTCGCCGACGGCAGCAGCACCGCCCCGCATCTGCGCAGCGCGGCCACGACGGACGAGGGTGGACGGGGCCTGTTCCTGGTGGCGCAGTTCGCCGAGCGGTGGGGCACGCGGTACACCGCGGACGGCAAGGTGATCTGGACGGAGCAGCCCCTCGCCGACGGCCCTGCCTGACCCCGCGGCGGGTCAGCCCCCGTGCGCCTCCAGTGCCGCCCGCACCCCCGATTCAAGGGCGCCCTCGATCCACGACGGCTTGACCGAGGTGTGGTCCCCGGCGAAGTACAGCGGGCCCTCGGACGCGCGGATGGCGGCGAGGAGCTCGGCGTGCTGACCGGGAAGGAGGACGGACGCCTCCCCGTACGCGTACGGATCGCGCAACCAGCTCTGGGTCCGCCCGGCCCCCGTGTTGAAGACCTCGACGCGCTGGCCGTAGACCTGTTGCAGTCCCCGCAGCGCGTGCGGGTAGCGGGCGTCCTCGTCGAGGGAGTCCCAGCGGGAGGCGTCGTCGGCCCAGCTGTAGGAGGCGAGGACGACGCCGCCCTTGCTGCCGTCGATCGGGTGGGAGGGGTTGATCATGAAGCGGTTGGAGTTGTCGGAGACGGACCCGCCGCCGATGATGTGCGCCGCCTCGGGCTGGTCGCGGGTGGCCCAGCGGTTGGCGGCGATGGGGGTGCCCCGCGCGAGCCGAGCGAAGCCGGTTCGAGCGTGGGGGAGGGCGCGCTGGGCGTCGCTGATGTGGCCTTCGGGGACGGAGGGATGGCTGCCGAGGAGGCTGCCGTCGGCGGGCGCCTTGCCCTTGCGGTAGTCGTCGTAGAGCCCGGGCCGTACGGCGTCGAGCTCCCGCTTCCAGTCGGCCTCGGTGAACTCCCACCAGCGCAGGCCGAATTCGAGCAGCACCTTGGTCGCGCTGTCGTAGTGCAGCTCGGCGACCGCGCGCCGCTTCTTGTCCGACATCAGCGGGCTGACCTGCACCTGCCTGAGCCCCGAGAACGGCACGGTGACGATCGCGAGGTCACCGGTGAACTGCTCGCGCACGACCATTCCGTCGCGGCCCTCGGAGACGGTCTCGATCCAGACGTGCGGGCCCTTGGCGTCGACGTGGGAGGTGTCGTCGGCGCCGGGCCGGCCGGGGGCCCAGTACTCGATGTGCGTCGCGCGCCGGTCGAGGCGCAGGACGTCGGCGACCTGCTTCAGCAGCGCGTCCGGCAGGGTCGCGGTGCCGCCCACCAGCTCCCAGAACTCGGTGTCGGGGCTGATCAGGGACTGGCTGATGAAGCTGTGGATGAACGACAGCGGCAGCCGTGAGGTGAGGTTCTCCAGAGTGCCGATCAGGTCGATGGTCCGCTCGTCGAAGCCGGCGGGCGCAGGATGGTCGAGGAGGGGGTGTCCCGGTACTCGCGGGGGACGCCGAAGGACTCGTTGATCCTGCGGGGCGCCTTCGCGTACTCGGAGCGGCGCACGCGGACGCCGTTGACGTGGAGCCAGGCGTTGTTGACGGGTTTGCCGTCGCCGTCGACGTCGACGAGGTGGAACCGGCGGCGTTTGACGCCGAGTTGGTCGATCAGGCTCATCACCAGCGGATGGCTGCCGGGGATGCGCATGGCGCCCGCCTCCGCGCACTGCGCCGGGTCGGCGAAGGCCTGCGCCGCCTGCTCGTGCCCGCCGGTACGGAAGGTCTTGATCCGGCCGCCGACGCGATTGCCGTTGGCCTCGACGAGCGTGACATGGTGCCCGGCCCGCTTCAGCAGCCAGGCGGCGAGCAGACCGGCGGGACCGGCGCCGACGACGAGGATTCTCTTCGCGGTCTTCGTCTTCGCACACGGCAGCCCGGAGTCGAGGATCTTCCGGTACGTCGGTACGAGCGGCTGGTCGTGCTCGTCGACCACCAGCAGGGCGCGGGCGACCGTCAGGCACGTGTCCCAGTCGGCGGTGGAGCGTGCTCGCTGCGGGGCCCGTCGGGGGACGGCGGGTGCGGCGGCAGCGGCCGCCGACGCGGGAGTCAACGCGGCCAGCGCGGCTGTGGTGGCGGAGGCTGTCGTGAACTGCCGCCGGGAGAGGGAGGTCGGACCGACAGGGGCACGGTGGCTGTCCATGTGCCCGGGATACGGGGGAAGTTGAGAGTGCGGCGCCCATCGGCCAGTTCATCACCTGAACGGGCAAGCGCATCATCACGCACCTGCGCCGGGTGTGCGTCCGCACGCGGGTTTGCAAAGCGCGTGTGACGAAACCGTTGACGCGAGGATGGCCCACTTTTATGTTGCTGTCCCCATCACGATCGGAATCACGAACTCCGTTCGAAATTACGAACAGGGACGGTCTCGTATGCCCCGGATGTCTCACCCGCCGCTCAGGAAGCGCCGCAGATCGCTGATCCTCTGCGTACTCGCGGCCCTCCTTGCCCTGGTGGCGACCACACAGCCGGCGTCCGCGGCGGACGGCCGCCCGTATACCAACCCGCTGAAGTCGTTCAAGGGCGCCGACCCCTGGCTGCAGTACCACGACGGCAACTACTACCTGATCACCACGACGTTCACCGGCATCCTCGGCATCCGCAAGTCGCCGACTCTTGCGGGCCTCGCCACCGCGCCCAACGTGCAGGTCTACGCGGACACCACGTCGACGCGCAACACCAACTTCTGGGCGCCGGAGATGCACCTGTTCAACGGCCACTGGTACGTCTACTACTCGGCCGGGCAGAGCGGTGTCGCCTGCTGTGACTCGCAGCGGACCCATGTCCTGGAGAGCGCCGGCACCGATCCCATGGGGCCGTACACCTACAAGGGTTCGCTCACCGGCTCCAATCTCACCCCGGGCGGCTGGCTGATCGACGCGAGTGTGCTGCAGGCCAACAACAAGCTGTACCTGATGGGCAGCGGGTTCATCAACGGCAGCACGCAGAGCCTGGTCATCGCGCCGCTGAGCAATCCCTACACCCTCGCAAGCAACACCTTCACCATCATCTCCAGCCCGACCCTGGACTGGGAGCGCTCCGGCAACCCCGTCAACGAGGGCCCCGAGCCGCTCTACCACAACGGCCGCACCTTCCTGACGTACTCCGCGAGCTCCTGCCAGACCGCCGACTACAAGCTCGGCCAGCTGGAGCTGACCGGCTCCGACCCGCTGAACCCGGCGTCCTGGACGAAGAAGCAGACCCCCGTCTTCCAGCGCAGTGATGCCAACAGCGTCTACGGCCCCGGTCACAACGGCTTCTTCACCTCGCCCGACGGCACCGAGAACTGGATCGTCTACCACGCCAACTCCGCGTCCAACGGCGGCTGCGGCAACGGACGCACCACCCGCGCCCAGGAGTTCACCTGGAACGCCGACGGCACCCCCAACTTCGGCACCCCCGTCGCCCTCGGCACCACGCTCCCCGGCCCGTCCGGCGAGACGGCGGCGACGCCGACGTCGTACACCCTCGTCAACCGCAACAGCGGCAAGTGCCTCGACGTGAACGGCGGCAACACGGCCGACGGCACCAACATCTTCCAGTGGAGCTGCACCGGCGGCGCCAACCAGAAGTGGAAGCTGGAGGACCTCGGTGACGACACCAACCGGCTGGTCAACGTCGCCACCGGCAAGGTGATGGACACCGCCGAGTGCTCCGCCTCCGACGGCGCCGACATCCGGCAGTGGTCCTGGCTGAACAACAAGTGCCAGCGCTACCGCCTCGTCTTCACCGCGAGCGGCGACTACGTGCGGATCGTCAACGAGTCCACCGGCAAGGTCGCCGACGTCGCCGACTGCTCCACCGCGAACGGCGCCGACGTACGGCAGTGGGCGTGGCTGAACAACAACTGCCAGCAGTGGAAGCTCGTCCCCACCACCTGATCACCCCCCCGCTGATCCCCCACTGATCCCCCACTGATCCCCCTCTGATCACCTCTCTGATCCGGAGAACTCCCTTGAGACGCATAGCCGTACGGCTGCTCATGGCCGTCCTCGTCGCCCTGGCGGCCTGCCTCACCGGGCCGGCCCCCGCCGCCCAGGCCGCCGTCCCCGACTCCCCCGCCGTGACCTACACCAACCCGATCGCGGAGAAGCGGGCCGACCCGCACATCTTCAAACACACCGACGGCTACTACTACTTCACCGCGACCGTCCCCGAGTACGACCGCATCGTGCTGCGCCGGGCGACCACCATCCAGGGTCTGTCGACCGCGCCCGAGACCACGATCTGGACCAAGCACGCCAGCGGCGTGATGGGCGCGCACATCTGGGCGCCGGAGATCCACTTCATCGACGGCAAGTGGTACGTGTACTTCGCCGCCGGCTCCACCAGTGACGTGTGGGCGATCCGGATGTACGTCCTGGAGGGCACGGGCGCCAACCCGCTGACCGCCACCTGGGCGGAGAAGGGGCAGATCAAGACGACGTGGGAGAGCTTCTCGCTCGACGCCACGACCTTCGTCGTGAACGGTGTCCGCTACCTGTCCTGGGCCCAGCGCAACCCGTCCGAGAACAACAACACCAGCCTGTTCATCGCCAAGATGGCCAACCCCTGGACGATCACCGGTACCCCGGCGGAGATCTCGCAGCCCACACTGTCCTGGGAGACGGTCGGCTACAAGGTCAACGAGGGCCCGGCGGTGATCCAGCACGGCGGCAAGGTCTTCATGACCTACTCGGCGAGCGCGACCGACGCCAACTACTGCCTGGGCATGCTGACCGCGTCGGCGAGCGCCGATCTGACCAACCCGGCGTCCTGGACGAAGGGTACGCAGCCGGTCTTCAAGTCCAGCGACGCGACCTCGCAGTACGGCCCGGGCCACAACTCCTTCACCGTCTCCGAGGACGGCAAGTCCGACATCCTCGTCTACCACGACCGCAGCTACAAGAACATCACCGGCGACCCGCTCAACGACCCCAACCGCCGCACCCGCGTGCAGAAGGTGTACTGGAAGGCCGACGGCACCCCCGACTTCGGCATCCCGGTGGCCGACGGAGTCACGCCGCAGCGCTTCTCGTCGTACAACTTCGCGGACCGGTTCATCCGGCACTGGGAGTACCGCGCCAAGATCGAGGCCAACGTCTCCCCGCTCGCGGACTCCCAGTTCCGCGTCGTGACCGGCCTGGCCGGCAGCGGGACGGTCTCGCTGGAGTCGGCCAACTTCCCCGGCTACTACCTGCGGCACAAGAACTTCGAGGTGTGGGTGGAGAAGAACGACGGCACGGCGTCGTTCGCGTCCGACGCCAGCTTCTACAAGCGGGCCGGGCTCGCCGACTCCGCCGGGGTCTCCTACGAGTCGTACAACTACGCCGGGCGCTACATCAGGCACTACGAGTACCTGCTGCAGGTGCAGGCACTCAGCACGGCGACGGACCGGGCGGACGCCACGTTCTACGCCCAGTGAGGCGGTGAGGCGTCTCACCAGGTGAGGCGCAGCCGGCACGGGGGGGCGGTGGGCATCGGCGGTCACATAGCGACCGCCGATGCCCACCGCCGACCCCGGTCCCGCTGGGCCACATGCGTGACCCGTATACGACCACGCCGATGACCAGCTCCGATTCCCTAAGATCGCTCCGTGGTCACGATCCTCCTCGAACGCACGGTTCCGCTCCCCCTCGACGAGGCGTGGCGCCGCCTGACGGAGTGGCCCCGGCACGGCGAGGTGGTCCCGCTGACCCGGGTCACGGTCACCACGCCCCCGCCGACCCGCTTGGGCTCCCGTTTCGTGGCCCGCTCCGGAATCGGCCCGCTCGCCTTCGACGACCCGATGGAGGTCATGGTGTGGCAGCCGCCGGATGCGGGCAACCCTGGTCTGTGCCGACTGGAGAAACGGGGCAGGGTGGTGACGGGCTGGGCCGAGATCGAGGTACGGCCGGGGCCGGGCGGACGGGCACGGGTGCTGTGGCGCGAGGAGCTACGGGTGCGCCTGCTGCCGGGGCTGTTCGACGGCGTACTGGAGCGGGCGGCGCGGTATGTGTTCGGGCGCGCGGTGAACCGGCTCCTGAGACAGGCATGACACAGGTCGCGCGGGCTCGCTGGGAGGAGCACTTCGCGCGGGGACGAGGCTTTCGGGGCGTCGGGGAGCGGGAACTGCGGCTGCTCCGCGAGGCCGTGCGGCCACGCGCCGGCGCCCGGGCCCTGGACATCGGCTGCGGGCTCGGTACCCACGCCGCCGCACTCGCGGGCCTCGGCTACAGCACGCTCGCCGTCGACTGGGCGGAGGCGGCAGTGGCGGCGACCCGTGACCGGTACGCGGATCTGGAGCCTCGCCTGCGCGTGTGCCGCCTGGACTTCGAGGACGCCACCGAGGTCGCGACGCGCCTGCCCCGGGCCGGCTTCGACCTCGTGACGATGCGGCTGGTCCTCGCCTTCATGGCGGACAAGAGGGCGGTCGCGGAACGGGTGCGGGGGCTGCTGGCGCCGGGCGGGACGTGGGTGGTGACGACGCCGCTCGCGGACCGGCTCCCGCGGGAGCGGCGGTACATCGGGGTGACGGCCGAGGACGTGGCGGTCGTGACGGAGGGGTGGGGTCGGGGTGAGTGGTACGACCTCGATGCGGGCGGGGTGCGGTGTTTCGCGCTGCGCGTCTGAGCCCTGCACAGCGAACATGCCGGAGTGGGTCACACGGCGGAGACGGGGGCAACGGGCATGGCACCGGACGAAGTCGAGGCGCTGGCGGTGGACGGGCTGCGGTGGATGCTCTCGGCCGCGCGGGAGACCGGGAGCGGGGGACTCGGCTGGCCCGTCAGGGAGTCGGACGACGATGTCGACCCGAGGTTCTACAACGGTACGGCCGGGGTCGTGCCCGTGCTGTTGGAGGCGTGGCGGCACTTCGGGGACGACGCGTATGCCGACCGGGCGCTGCGCGCGGCCCGCTCCCTCGTGGACGTGGTCGACGCGTACCCGGACGACTCGCTCTACTTCGGCCTCACCGGGATCGCGCTCGTGCTGCGGACCGTCCATCGTGAACTCGGATACGCCGACGCCGACTTGGCGGCAGATCGGGCCCTGGACCGCGTGCGGTCGCGGTTCGACGGGACACGCTGGGGTGACCTGTTCGAGCTGATGGGCGGCAACGCTGGTATCGGGCTGGGCGCGTTGACGGCGGGCGACGCCGATCTGGCCGTACTCGCGCTGGAGCCGTACGTGCGGACGGCGGAGGCGACCGCGGCGGGTGTCACCTGGGAGTGGCGGCGGGGTGTGGAGGAGCGGCTGCATCACATGTCGCACGGCACGCTCGGGATCGCCTACGCGTTGGCCGCAGTGGGCGCGGCGACCGGCCGCACGGAGTTCGTCGAGCTGGGGCAGGCCGGGGTCGCGGACGTCGTGGCCCGCGACGAGGGCGGTCCGGACGGTTTCCTCGCGCCGCACTCCGATCCGCAGCGCCGCCCCGACCTGATCGAGCGCCACAGCTACGGCTGGTGCCACGGACCGGCCGGCGACGCCCACGTCTTCCGGCTGCTGCGGGACCTCACCGCCGACCCCGCCTGGGCTGCCCTGGCCGACCGCTGCTGGCACACCGTGACCCACTGCGGACTGCCGCGCCGGCTGCGCCCCGGCTTCTGGGACAACAACGCCCGCTGCTGCGGCACGGCGGGTGTGCTGGCGCTGGCCTGCGACCGGATCGCCGAGCAGGGCGACTCCCCCGACTTCGCCCGGGTGCTCGTCGCCGACATCGCCGCCCACTCCATCCGGGACGCCGACGGCGCGCGCTGGTCCAACGTCGAGTACCGCAACACCCCGAGCGATCTCGAACCGGAGCCCGGCTGGGCCCAGGGCAACGCGGGGATCGTCCGCGAACTCCTGCGCTACGTCAGGATCGGCCGGGGCGGTGACCCCGCCTACGCCTTCGCCTGGCCCGACCAGCCGGCACCCCGGGCTCAGGCCACCGAGCCGATCCGCCCGGCAGGCGTGGACGTGGACGCCGCGTCGTGATGGATCGGCGTGTGCGCGCCCGTCAGTGAGACCCCGCTCCCGCCACGCCGGCCCGCGACGATCTCCGAGGCGATCGACAGGGCCGTCTCCTCGGGCGTACGGGCGCCGAGGTCCAGCCCGATGGGAGAGCGCAGCCGCGCCAACTCCAGCTCGGTGACGCCGACTTCGCGCAGCCGCTCATTGCGGTCCAGGTGGGTGCGGCGGGAGCCCATCGCGCCGACGTACGCCACCGGCAGGCGCAGCGCCAGCTGCAGCAGCGGTACGTCGAACTTGGCGTCGTGGGTGAGGACGCACAGGACGGTACGGGCGTCCACGGAGGTCCGTTCCAGGTACGTGTGCGGCCACTCCACGACGATCTCGTCGGCATCCGGGAAGCGGGCCTTCGTCGCGAAGACGGGGCGGGCATCGCACACCGTCACGTGGTAGTTCAGGAACTTGCCGATCCGCACCAGCGCCGACGCGAAGTCGATCGCGCCGAAGACGATCATCCGGGGCGGCGGGACCGAGGACTCGACCAGCACCGTGAGCGGGGCTCCGCAGCGCGAGCCCTGTTCGCCGATCTCCAGGGTGCCGGTGCGGCCCGCGTCCAGGAACGCGCCGGCCTCCGCCGCGACCGTGCGGTCCAGCTCGGGGTGGGCGCCGAAGCCGCCGGCGTGTCCGAGGCCTGCGTCGTATCCGGCACCGCCGTCCGGCTGGATCAGCAGCGCCCGGCCCATCAGCTCCCGCGGCCCCGACACGATCCGCGCCACCGCCGCCGCCTCCCCGGCCGCGGCCGCCCGCAGCGCGGCCGCGAGCACCGGGCGGGCCGGGTCCCCGGCCCGTACCGGCGTGACGAGGATGTCGATGACGCCCCCGCACGTCAGGCCGACCGCGAAGGCGTCCTCGTCGCTGTAGCCGAAGCGCTCCAGGACCGTCTCGCCGTCCTGCAGCGCCTGTTGGCACAGCTCGTACACCGCGCCCTCCACACATCCGCCGGAGACCGAGCCGATCGCCGTGCCGTCGGCGTCCACCGCGAGCGCGGCGCCGGGCTGGCGGGGTGCGCTGCCGCCGACCGCCACCACGGTGGCCACGGCGAAGTCACGTCCCTGCTCGACCCACCGGTGCAGCTCTTCGGCGATGTCCAGCATCTGTCGGTCTCCTTAAAGCGGTTGTGTGGAGGGCGGATCACTGCACCGGCTAGTGCACGCCCATCCAGCTCTCAATGGGATTGAGGGCGAAATAGACCACGAAGATGCCTGTCAGGGCCCACATGAACGCCCCGATCTCCCGTACCTTGCCCTGCGCGACCTTGATCGCGACGTACGAGATGACACCGGCGGCGACACCCGCCGTGATCGAGTACGTGAACGGCATGATCACGACCGTGAGGAACACCGGGATCGCGGTGGCCCGGTCGGCCCAGTCCACATGCCGCGCGTTCATCATCATCATGGCACCGATCACCACCAGAGCGGCCGCCGCGACCTCGCCCGGCACGATCGCCGTCAGCGGGGTGAAGAAGAGGCAGGCCGCGAAGAACAGGCCGGTGACGACCGAGGAGAGGCCCGTGCGGGCACCCTCGCCCACGCCGGTCGCCGACTCGACGAACACCGTCTGACCCGAGGCGCCGGCCACACCGCCGATCGCACCGCCCGCACCGTCGATGAACAGCGCCTTGGACAGGCCCGGCATCCGGCCCTTGTCGTCGGCGAGCTTGGCCTCGGTGCCGACGCCGATGATCGTCGCCATCGCGTCGAAGAACCCGGCGAGCACGAGCGTGAACACGATCATGCCGACCGTCATGGCGCCGACCTCGCCCCAGCCGCCGAACTCGACGTTGCCGAAGATCGAGAAGTCCGGCATGGAGACGGCGCTGCCGTGCAGTTCGGGGGCGCCGCTGGCCCACTGCTTGGGGTCGATGACGTCGAGCGCGTTGAGGGTGACGGCGAGCACGGTGCCGCCGACGATGCCGATCAGGATCGCGCCGGGGATGCCGCGCGCCTGGAGCATGAAGATCGCGAGCAGGGTGACGGCGAAGAGCAGGACGGGCCAGCCGGCCAGTTCACCGGCCGGGCCCAGGGTGACCGGGGTCGCCTCGCCCTGGTGCACGAAGCCGGCCTTCACCAGGCCGATCAGGGCGACGAACAGGCCGATGCCCATGGTGATCGCGTGCTTCAGCGCGAGCGGGATCGCGTTCATGATCATCTCGCGCAGGCCGGTGACGACCAGCAGCATGATGACCACGCCGTACATCACGCACATGCCCATGGCCTGCGGCCAGGTCATCTGCGGGGCGACCTGCGAGGCGAGGACGCCGGAGACGGAGAGGCCGGCGGCGAGGGCCAGCGGCACCTTGCCGAAGAAGCCCATCAGCAGCGTGGTGAAGGCCGCCGCGAACGCGGTCGCGGTGATCAGGGCCTTCTGGGCGAGGGTGTCCCCCGCCGCGTCCTTGCCGGACAGGATCAGCGGGTTGAGCAGGAGGATGTACGCCATCGCCATGAAGGTGGTGATGCCGCCGCGCACCTCGCGCGCGATCGTGGATTCTCTCTTGGTTATGTGGAAGTACCGGTCGAGCCAGGACCTGCCGGCCGGGACGCGGGTGCCTTCTCCCGCGTCTTCGGCTGTGGTCGCCGGCTCCAGTGACTGCTGGGTCATGTGGGCCTACTCCCAAGGTTCATAGGGACACCCGTATGGGGAACCGCCGGCGGCGGCTACGGGTTTTGGGAAGGTGCTTCGGCCGCACGACCCGGGGGACGGCCCGAGACGAACGATCTGGTTACTCCGGGCGGCGCGGAGTGTGTGACGTTCCGTGCGCCGCCCGGAGGGACTTGCGGGATTTCCTTACGCCGTGCCGGTGAGGTGTTCCGGCCGTACCGGCGTCCGGTTCAGCTCCAGCCCCGTCGCGTTCCGGATCGCCGCGAGGACGGCCGGGGTCGACGACAGGGTGGGGGCCTCGCCGATGCCGCGCAGCCCGTAGGGGGCGTGGTCGTCGGCGAGTTCGAGCACGTCGACGGGGATGGTCGGCGTGTCGAGGATCGTGGGGATGAGGTAGTCCGTGAAGGAGGGGTTGCGCACCTTCGCGGTCTTGGGGTCGACGATGATCTCCTCCATGACCGCCACGCCGAGCCCCTGGGTCGTACCGCCCTGGATCTGGCCGATGACGGACAGCGGGTTGAGCGCCTTGCCGACGTCCTGGGCGCAGGCCAGCTCGATCACCTTCACCAGGCCGAGCTCGGTGTCCACCTCGACGACGGCGCGGTGCGCGGCGAAGGAGTACTGGACGTGGCCGAAGCCCTGGCCGGTGCGCAGGTCGAAAGCCTCGGTCGGACGGTGCCGCCACTCGGCCTCGATCTCGACGGTCTCGCCTTCGAGGACGTCCACCAGGTCGGCGAGCACTTCGCCGCCGTCGGTGACGACCTTGCCGCCCTCGAGCAACAGCTCCGCCGTCGCCCAAGCCGGGTGGTAGGAGCCGAACTTGCGGCGCCCGATCTCCAGGACCTTCTCGCGGACCAGCTCGCAGGAGTTCTTGACGGCGCCGCCGGTGACGTACGTCTGCCGCGACGCGGACGTCGAACCGGCGCTGCCCACCTGCGTGTCCGCCGGGTGGATCGTCACCTGCGCGACGCCCAGCTCGGTGCGGGCGATCTGCGCGTGGACGGTGACACCGCCCTGGCCGACCTCCGCCATGGCCGTGTGCACGGTCGCGACGGGCTCGCCGCCGACGACCTCCATGCGCACCTTGGCGGTGGAGTAGTCGTCGAAGCCCTCGGAGAAGCCGACGTTCTTGATGCCGACCGCGTAGCCGATGCCACGTACGACGCCTTCACCGTGCGTGGTGTTGGACAGACCGCCCGGCAGCTGCCGTACGTCCGCGCCCTCGCTGCTCTCCCACTGGCGCTCCGGCGGGAGCGGCATCGCCTTGACGCGGCGCAGGAGTTCGGCGACCGGCGCCGGGGAGTCGACCGGCTGCCCGGTCGGCATGATGGTCCCCTGCTCCATGGCGTTCAGCTGCCGGAACCTGATCGGGTCCATGCCGAGCTGCTGGGCCACCTTGTCCATCTGCGCCTCGTAGGCGAAGCACGCCTGGACCGCGCCGAAGCCGCGCATCGCGCCGCAGGGCGGGTTGTTGGTGTAGAGGGCGATGGCCTCGATGTCGACGTCCTCGACGACGTACGGGCCGATGCTGAGCGAGGAGGCGTTGCCGACGACCGCGGGGGACGCGGAGGCGTACGCTCCGCCGTCCAGCACGATTCGGCACTTGACGTGGGTGAGCTTGCCGTCCTTCGTGGCGCCGTGCTCGTAGTAGAGCTTGGCGGGGTGGCGGTGGACGTGCCCGAAGAAGGACTCGAACCGGTTGTAAACGATCTTTACGGGCTTCCCGGTCCGCAGCGCCAGCAGGCAGGCGTGGATCTGCATCGACAGGTCCTCGCGGCCGCCGAAGGCCCCGCCCACGCCGGACAGCGTCATCCGGACCTTGCTCTCGGGCAGGCCGAGGACGGGCGCGATCTGGCGCAGGTCGGAGTGCAGCCACTGGGTGGCGATGTAGAGGTGGACGCCGCCGTCCTCGTCCGGCACGGCGAGGCCGGACTCCGGGCCGAGGAAGGCCTGGTCCTGCATGCCGAAGGTGTACTCGCCCTTGACGATCACGTCGGCCCGCTTGGCGGCCTGTGCCGCGTCGCCGCGGAAGATCGGCTGGCGGTGCACGATGTTCGGGTGCGGGACGTGGCCGCTGTGGTGGTCGTCGCGGCCCTCGTGGATGAGGATCGCGTCCGGGGCGGTCGCGGAGGCCTCGTCGGTGATGACGGGCAGTTCGCGGTACTCGACCTTGATCTTGGCGGCGGCGCGGCGCGCGGTCTCCGGGTGGTCGGCGGCGACGATCGCGACCGGCTCACCGTGGTGGCGTACCTTGCCGTGCGCGAGGACCGGGGTGTCCTGGATCTCCAGGCCGTAGTTCTTCACGTCGGTCGGCAGGTCGTCGTACGTCATGACGGCGTAGACGCCCGCCATGGCGAGGGCCTCGCTCGTGTCGATGGACACGATCTCGGCGTGCGCGACGGTGGAGCGCAGGATCTGGCCCCAGAGCATGTCCTCGTGCCACATGTCGGACGAGTACGCGAACTCGCCGGTGACCTTGAGGGTGCCGTCCGGGCGGAGCGTCGACTCACCGATGCCGCCCTTGGTCTGGGACCCCTGGGTGATCTTCGTGGGAGCGCCATTGGTAGGCATGTTCTTCAGACCGCCTCTCCCTGCCGGGCGGCCGCGAGGCGGACCGCATCCATGATCTTCTCGTAGCCGGTGCAGCGGCACAGGTTGCCCGACAGCGCCTCGCGGATGTCCGCGTCGGTCGGGTTCGGGTTGCGCTCCAGCATCTCGTCGGCGGCGACCAGCAGACCCGGGGTGCAGAAGCCGCACTGGACGGCGCCGGCGTCGATGAACGCCTGCTGGATCGGGGAGAGTTCGGTGCCCTCGCCGGTCTGGGAGTCCTGCCCCTTGGCGGCCCTCCCCCAGGCATCGCCCGGGGGGACTCCCAGCTGGGCGTTCTGCAGCGAAGTGCCGCAGGCACCGGTCGCACAACCACCGTGCTCGGCACGCTGCTTGGCGAAGTCGGCGAGCCCCTCGACGGTCACGACCTCACGGCCCTCGACCTGACCGGCGGCCACCAGGCACGAACACACCGGCACGCCGTCGAGTCTGACCGTGCAGGACCCGCACTCACCCTGCTCACAGGCGTTCTTCGACCCCGGCAGACCGAGCCGCTCACGCAGCACGTACAGCAGGGACTCGCCCTCCCACACGTCGTCGGCTTCCTGCGGACGTCCATTGACAGTGAAGTTGACGCGCATCAGGCGACTCCCTCCGTGCGGGCGGCGGTGCCGCGGTACGACTCCCAGGTCCAGGTCAGCGTGCGGCGGGCCATGATGCCGACCGCGTGGCGGCGGTAGCTCGCCGTGCCCCGGACGTCGTCGATCGGGTTGCAGGCGCCGGAGCACAGCTCCGCGAACTGCTTGGCGACCGACGGGGTGATGATCTTGCCGTTGTCCCAGAAGCCGCCCTCTTCGAGCGCCGCGTTCAGGAACTCCTCGGCGGCCTTGGCCCGCACGGGCGTGGGAGCGGCAGAACCGATCCCCGTACGAACGGTCCGCGACTCGGGATGCAGGGCCAGCCCGAAGGCGCACACGGCGATGACCATCGCGTTGCGCGTGCCGACCTTGGAGTACTGCTGGGGCCCGTCGGCCTTCTTGATGTGCACGGCCCGGATGAGCTCATCCGCTGCCAGCGCGTTGCGCTTCACGCCGGTGTAGAACTCGTCGATCGGGATACGGCGGCTGCCGCGCACCGACTCGACCTCGACCTCGGCGCCTGCCGCGAGCAGGGCGGGGTGGGCGTCGCCGGCCGGGGAGGCGGTGCCGAGGTTGCCGCCGACGCCGCCGCGGTTGCGGATCTGCGGGGAGGCGACCGTGTGCGAGGCGAGGGCGAGGCCCGGCAGCTCGGCGCGCAGGTTCTCCATGATGTGGGTGTACGGGACGGAGGCGCCGAGCCGCACGCTGTCCTCGCCGACCTCCCACTCGTAGAGGTCGCCGATGCGGTTCAGGTCGAGGAGGTACTCGGGCCGGCGGTGGTCGAAGTTGATCTCGACCATCACATCGGTGCCACCCGCAATCGGCACAGCGGTGGGGTGCTCTGCCTTAGCGGCGAGCGCCTCCTCCCAGCTGGCGGGGCGAAGGAAGTCCATGACCGGCTCTCTTCTTCGTCTCGTGGGTCGTACGGTTTGAGCCAGATCAGGTGCGGCAGGTCCGGCTCGTTCATGTGCTGTTAACGCGCATTGACGTCAGTACACAGCGCCGTGCTCCACCGCGGTCAGTCACGGAAACCATGAAGGAGTTGGCTGGCCAGGGCGGGCATCTTGTAGATTCGTATGAACGGAGGTCACCAGTAACCTCCTGGTTTTCCCGTGGAAACGTGAGACACAGCCCTTGTGACCAGGGACACAGCCGGGACACAGCTCGGGAGACGCCGGTCACCATGGACCGGCCCGCCGGACGGGCCGCTCACCACACGACCCTCCTGGATCCATCGTAGATTTCGAGACAAAGAACGGCGGCGACGAGAATGCGGCTGCGCGCACTGCTGGACACCGACGCGCTGGGCCTCAAGCTGCTCGGCGGCGAGGAAGAGCTGGACCGCACCGTGCGCGGTGTGATGACCACCGACCTCAGGGACCCCAGCCGCTATCTCTCGGGCGGTGAGCTGGTGCTCACCGGGCTGGCCTGGCGCAGGAACGCCGCGGACTCCGAGCCTTTCGTCCGCCTGCTGGTGCAGGCCGGCGTGGCCGCGCTGGCGGCGGGTGAGGCCGAGATGGGCGACATCCCCGACGACCTGGTGCTGGCCTGCACCCGGCACCGTCTGCCGCTCTTCGCGGTGCACGAGTCGGTGGCGTTCGCGACGATCACCGAGCATGTCGTACGGCAGGTCAGCGGCGAGCGGGCCGGGGACCTCGCGGCCGTCGTCGACCGCCACCGCCGGATGATGACGTCGGGCCCGGCGGGCGGCGGTCCGGACGTCGTCCTCGACCTCCTGGGCTCGGACCTGGACCTGCGGGCGTGGGTGCTGTCACCGACCGGGCGGCTCATCGCGGGCTCGAAGGAGGGTGGCCCGGCGCTGCCCGCGGACATGTGCGCGAAGCTGGCGGCGGAGCACCTGTCGGCCGCCCGCACGGGCCGTCGCGGCCCCCACCGCATGGCCATAGGCAGCACGCCGTACTCCCTCTTCCCGATCCGCAGCAGCGGCCGCTCCCCGCGGGCCTCGCGGGACGTGCGCGAGACGGTGCTGTCGGACTGGCTGCTGGCCGTGGAGGCGGACGCGAGCGACTGGCCCGAGGAGCGGCTCGACCTGCTCCAGGGCGTCACACAGCTGATCGCGGTGGAACGGGACCGCAGGGACGCAGCCCGCACGGTCCGCCGCCGCCTCGCCCAGGAGGTCCTGGAGCTGGTCCAGACGGGCGCGGCGCCGGCCGAGATCGCCGCGCGCCTGCGGGTGGCGGCGCCGGTGCTGCTGCCCGGCCTGGGCGCGGCCCCCCACTGGCAGGTGGTGGTGGCCCGCGTCGAGTGGGAGGGCGGGGACACCGAGCCCGGCCCGATCGCCCAGTCCCTCCTGGAGGAGATCCTGGTCGACCCGCTCGCGACCGGCCCCGAGCCGTCCGACCGCATCGCCGTGGCCCACACCGGCGACGAGGCCATCGCGCTCGTCCCCCTCCCGGCGGTGCCGTCGGAGCACGACGGCTCCGAAGCGGGGATCCACGCGGACGCCCTCCTCGACTCGATCCGGGAGGCGCTGTCGGCGGGCCTGGACGGCGACGGCCGGGTCACCCTCGGCGTGAGCGCGGCGGTGCACTCGGCGGAGGGCCTGCGCGGCGCCCTGGAGGAGGCCCGGCATGCCCGCCGGGTGGCGGCGGCCCGCACGGGCCGTGTCTGCGCCGCAGGCCACCAGGAGCTGGCCTCCCAC
Organism: Streptomyces sp. T12; assembly: GCF_028736035.1. Classification (NCBI taxonomy): domain Bacteria; kingdom Bacillati; phylum Actinomycetota; class Actinomycetes; order Kitasatosporales; family Streptomycetaceae; genus Streptomyces; species Streptomyces sp. T12. Next base: position 8,618,954 of record NZ_CP117866.1, on the reverse strand, counting down.
GTCCTCCTGCTCCCCTTCGTGCCGGACGACGTACGCCGAGCCTTCACGGCCCGCCTCCTGGACCCCCTGCGCGACTACGACCGCCGCCACCGCGCCGAACTGATCCCCACCCTGGAAGCCTTCCTCGACTGCGACGGCTCCTGGACCCGCTGCGCGACCCGGCTGCACCTGCACGTCAACACACTGCGCTACCGGGTAGGGCGGATCGAGCAGTTGACGAGCCGGGACCTCTCCCGCCTGGAGGACAAGCTGGATTTCTTCTTGGCATTGCGGATGAGTTGAGCCCGCGCGAGCCCTCCCGAGCCCTCGTGCGGATGGCACCAAGTGCCGCCGCTGTCCCACGACTTTGTGAAATCCTTCACCCACCCCCTTGGCCGGGCGAGCGGATTCGTGCTGAGATGCCGCCACCACTCAACAGCTCGATGGCGTGCTCGGGGAGGGCGAGGTGGCGTATACCGCCATGTCTGGTAACGGAACGACCGCCGGTGACGATCCACTCCAGACCGCGGTATGGCGGCTGCGCTCACGCGCTTGCTGGGCGGACGCGGCGGCCCTGCTACAGCCGGTGACCGCGCAGACCGCGCTGCAGCGGGCGTCGCTGCTGGTGGAGCGCTGTCTCTACACCGAGCAGGGCTGGGAGGAGGCCGAGGACGCGCTCCGCACGGCCGAGGCGCTCGCGCACGGTGACGACGAGCGGGGCGCGGCCGCTTGTGAACGCGGGCAACTTGCCTACGCGTCGACACTGCACGGAGTGCGCGACCGGGCCGACGAGGCGCGGGCCGCGCTGGGGCGGGCGGCGGCGCTGATCCCTCCGGGGGCGGCGGGCAGGGCTCTGCTCGACTTCCGCCGGGGGCTCCTGGCGGAGAACCTGACGCGCTCCCCGCAGGCGGCGCGGGCGGCCTACCGCCGCGCACACGCGGGCGCGACAGCACACGGCGACCCGCTCCTGCTCTCCTTCACCTGGCGCCACTTGGCCGGACTCGCCCTGCGGGACGGCGAGTTGGCGGAGGCCCGGCACGGCTTCGCCGAATCCCTCCGCATCCGCGAGGAGTTGGGCTACCTCGTGGGCACGGCCCCCGCCCTGGCGTCTCTCGCCGACGCGGAGACCGAACCGGAGGCCGCACGGCTGCGCGAGGAGGCCCGCCGCCTGTTCCGCCTCCTGGGCGGCGTACCGACCTGGCTGGCCCGCCAGTTGGCCCCCACCCCGCCGACGACGGGAGCGGCCACGGCGTGACTGCGTCGGCTGGGCCGAGTCACAGGTGCCGTTCGCTTTGCGGGTTGGACTGGGTGCCGCCCGCGCCCACCCGTGCCGCCCCAGCGGCACGACTGCCCGCGGCTGGGGCGGACGCACCCACAGCCGCGCACGGCCCCGACCCACAACACACCCGCCCGCGCTACGCGCACCCCCACTCCACCCGCACAGGCCGCCGCAGGTACCCCGGCCCAACCGGCGGACGCTACCCCGCGAAGTGCTCCCCCACCAGCGACCGCACCCCATCCAGATCCCCGGCGATCAACGCGTCCAGCAGTGCCATGTGTTCGGCCGCGTCGGCGATGAGGTCGGCGTGACCCCGGCCGGACGAGAGGACGGCGCTGACCAGGGGCCACTGGGCGCGCCGGTGGAGGTCGTCGGCGATCTGGACGAGTTGTTCGTTGCCGCAGAGGGAGAGCACGGCGCGGTGGAAGGTGCGATCGGTCTCCGCGTACGTGGCCCGGCAGCCGGTCGAGGCCGCCCGGACCGTCGCCTCCGCCAACGGGCGTAGTTCCGCCCAGCGTTCGACAGGGACGGTGCGAGCGAGCCGGAGCATCACCGGGACCTCGATCAGCGCCCGGACCTCGGCCAGCTCGGCCAGTTCCCGGGCGCCGCGTTCGACCACCCGGAACCCCCGGTTGGGGACGACCTCGACGGCGCCCTCCAGCGCGAGCTGCTGCATGGCCTCGCGCACCGGCGTGGCGGAGACACCGAAGCGTTCGCCGAGTGCGGGGGCCGAGTAGACCGCGCCGGGAGTCAGCTCACCGGCGACGAGCGCGGTACGCAGGGCGTCGAGGATCTGCCCCCGCACCGAGGCCCGCTGGACGACCGGACGCGGCCGCGGGATCGGCTGCTCACTGTGGGTGTGCTCACCCCGAGCCGTCGGCGCCGAGGCACCGGCACCCCGCTCCCGATCCAGGTCCACGCCCAGGTCCACGCCCGGGGCCCGGCCCTGCGGCGGCACCCGCGGCACCTGCGGCGCCCCTGAGCCCCCCGGCACCTGAGAGACCGGCGGAATCCCCGTAGCCGCGGAGCCCTGCGCGCCCTGCTTCACGGGTCCTCCTCCGGACGTGTCAGTACTTGGGGTCATTACGGCGGGTTGTTACTCGCCCGTCAAGCACCATAGGCGCAGAACTCGACAGTTCAAACCGCAGCGATCTTGGGTAAGGTAAGCCTTACCTTCAAAGTCTCACGGATCGGCGGCCTCCATGTCCGTGCCCCCCATAGCCCTCGCAGACGCCTACACCCGTCTCACCGAGGTCTTCCCGGGGCTCGACATCACCCAGCCGTCCACCGACGAACAGCTCCCCAGCCGCGGCGGCTGGATCACCGCCGCCTCGCTCGCGGACGGCGGCACCGGCCTCGACGCGTTCCTGGCCTGGGACGACGCGCAGGTACTGCGCGACTACGGACAGCCCGCCCGCCCCGATGTCGTCGCCGGCTTCGGTCTGCACCGGTACGCCTGGCCCGTCTGCCTGCTGATCACCGTGCCGTGGTTCCTGCTCCGCCGCGTCCCCCGCTTCCCCGTGACGCAAGTCTCGTACGACCGTACGGCCCCCGGCCTCGCCCTAGGCCGCCTGGCCGCCCGCCCCACCACCTTCGCCTGCCTGCCCGGCGACCCGGCGGCCACCCTGCCCGGCGCCCGGGTCGTCCCCGACGAGGAGGCGTTGCGCGCGGAGGTACGGGCCGCCGTCGCCGAGCACCTGGAACCCGTGCTCACCGGCTTCGGGCCGCGCATGCGGCGGCGCGGACGCGCACTGTGGGGCATGGCGACCGACGAACTGGTCGAGGGCCTGTGGTACGTCGCCCACCTGTTCGGCGACGGCGAGCAGGACCGGGCGCGGCACGAGCTGGAGCTGCTGCTGCCGGGCGCGACGCAGCCGTACGTCGGCTCGGCCGCCTTCCGCGAACTCACCGGACCGGACGGCGCGCCACTGCCCACCCGGGACCGGGCGAGCTGCTGCATGTTCTACACGCTGCGCCCCGAGGACACCTGCACCACCTGCCCGCGCACCTGCGACGCGGACCGGGTCACCAAGCTTCTGGCCACCGCCAGTTGAGGCACCCTCAGACACGGGCGTAAGCCGCCGTGCCGTAAGATCACCCGCGAGCAGGACACCCGTTACGGTTACAGGCGTTTCACAAATTCCTCACTTCGCGCAGGAACTTTCCGTGGAACCACCCGCACGGGTAGTGTTGTTCGAACTCAACTCCCGCCCCTCAAGCGGCAGTTCGAGCAGAACGCCGCCCTGGGCATCCCCTTGCACTTCCTTGGCGGCCTCTTGCCCCGAAACCCCCTGAGGGCCGTTGGGATTGGGCCACTATGGCGGGCGTTACGCCCTATCCCAATGCAAGGGACCCCAGATGAGATTGACCGACATATCGCTGAACTGGTTGCTTCCGGGCGCCGTCCTGCTCCTGGGCCTGCTGGCGGCGATAGCGGTGCTCCGGCGCGGGAAGACCCCGGGGAAGGACGCAGTCGCGGACGACTCGTGGGAGCGCAGCGAAGAGCGCCGTAGGCGCAAGGAGGCCATATACGGCACCGCCTCCTATGTGCTGCTGTTCTGCTGCGCGGCCGTGGCCGCCGCCCTCTCCTTCCACGGCCTGGTCGGCTTCGGCGAACAGAACCTCGGCCTCCACAACGGCTGGCAGTACCTCGTGCCGTTCGGCCTGGACGGCGCCGCGATGTTCTGTTCCGTCCTCGCGGTGCGCGAGGCCAGCCACGGTGACGCGGCGCTCGGCTCCCGGATACTCGTATGGACGTTCGCGGCCGCCGCAGCCTGGTTCAACTGGGTGCACGCGCCCAGGGGCATCGGCCACGACGGCGCCCCGCACTTCTTCGCCGGCATGTCCCTGTCCGCGGCGGTGCTGTTCGACCGGGCGCTGAAGCAGACCCGCCGGGCCGCCCTGCGCGAGCAGGGTCTGGTGCCGAGGCCTCTCCCGCAGATCCGGATCGTCCGCTGGCTGCGGGCTCCCCGCGAGACGTACAAGGCCTGGTCGCTGATGCTCCTGGAGGGCGTGCGCAGCCTGGACGAGGCGGTCGACGAGGTTCGCGAGGACATGCGGCAGAAGGAGTCGGCCCGCCTGCGCCGACGCGAACAGCAGCGCATGGAGCGTGCCCAGCTGAAGGCCATCAGCCGGGGCCACCGCGGCTTCGTCGGCCGTGGCGGCGGACGGCAGGTGGAGCCGCAGGCGGCCCTGGAGCGTGCCTCGGCCCAAGTCTCCGCGGAGCCTGCCATATCCGCGCCGGAGCAACTGCCCGTACGCTCACGTCCCTCCCTGCAGCCCGTACGCACCGGTTCTGACCCGGTCGCGGTCGACCTCACCGCGGAGGACGACACAATGGCGCTGCCACGGCTCGACTCCCTGGAGCGCAAGCTCAAGGATCTTGAGCAGCAGTTCGGCTGAGAACGCCTCTCATCGACGGGAAGGGGCGCGACCCGAAGCTCGGGTCGCGCCCCTTCCCGTTGTCATACGGCAGCCGTCGTCACACGGCGCCCGCGTCGAGTTCGAACCACACCGCCTTCCCCACGCCATGTGACCGCACACCCCAGGCGTCCGCGAGGGACTGCACCAGGATCAGACCTCTGCCGTTCGTACCGTTGTCGGCGTTCGGTACGCGCAGTCTGGGCCTGCGGGCCACGAAGTCCCGCACCTCCACTCTGAGTCCGCCCGGTCCGACGGTCGCCGTCAGGACCGCTTCACGGTCGGTGTGGACGAGCGCGTTGGTCACGAGCTCGCTGGTGAGCAGTTCGGCTATGTCCGATCGTCCGGGCCTGCCCCAGTGCCGTAACAGCTCGCGCAGAGCCCTGCGTGCCTCCGGTACGGCCCGCAGGTCCGCCCTGCCGAGTCTGCGCCTGAGCTGAGGCGTCTGCGCGTGTTCCCCGGCGCTCGCGGCCCTGTCCTCCACTGCCTCCGCCGAGGAGGCCCCTACCGTGATGGGACCGCCTCCCCGTGCCTGCCTCTTCATGACCCCCGCCCGCGTGCCGATGTCGGTTCCCCTCCTGGCTCGAACACGTTCACGGGAACCATTTCCCAGTCGGACCGGCGGCAGTCATGTCGAATCGTCAACGACCAGGTGTTCGGCCAACGTTGCGGCAGCCCGTGCCGGTGCAGGAAACCCGGAACGTCACCCGTCGGCCGCCCGGAAGCCACCCTGCGCGAGGACCGAACCGTGTCGGCCACCGGCGGCGGGCCCGGCTTCCGGGCCGGAGGCAGGCTTCGGGAGGGAGGAGGCGAGGCGGTTCGATCCGCTCCTGGAGGGGCGGCCGACCAGGGCAGTCCTGCACGACTGGGTGCCGACTGCCCCAGGGGCGTGCGGACCGCAAGAGGTCGGCCCATCCACCGATTGCGCCCTGCGGATCCGGACGTACCCGAGGCAGACGCGTGGCTGTCGGGGCTTGACGTCGGGGCGCTGTCGGAGCCGATGCCCGCAGCCGGCGAAACTGGCCGGAATTCGCTGCCTCAGCTGCCGTCCACGCCTTTGGTTCCGACGTAGTTCACGGTGCGGGGCCGCCCGCCCGACCCCCGTCCGGGAGGGCGGCCCCGCTGATGTGGTGGTCCGGTGGTTCGGTGGTGCGTCGGTCGGCGTCGGTCAGTAGAGCTTGTTGACCGCCGTGGTGGTCGTCTTCTTGAAGGCCTTCACCGGCGCGCTCGTGAAGTCGCCCATCTGCCCCCACTGCACGACGGTGACGGTGCCGCCGTCGCGGCCGACGGAGAGGAGGTGGATGTCCATGGCGCCCCACGAGGCGCGGGTGTGCACGCCGTGGACGCGGGCGCCCTCCTCGACCGGCAGGCTGCCGTAGCTCCTGTACTCGGCCTCGATCTCCGGGTCGGCGTCGCTGCGCAGGGCGCAGGTCCGGATCTCCTTGTTGAGGCGGGTGGCGAGGGCCTTGGCCTTGGCGTTGTCGCCGACGACGACGTTGAGCTGCTGGGCACTGGTCTCGAGCTCGGTGCGGAAGGTGCGGTGGCGGGAGTCGTAGGCGAGCAGGGCGTCGCCGAGGCAGCCCTGCATCTCCTCCGGGATGCCGTCGGTGACCTTGTCCGCGGTCCAGGCGGAGGAGGGGTGCGGCGGGAGTTCGGACGCCGACAGGAACTTCGGTGCGGGCGCCTTCGTCGCGGCGCCGGCCGGTGCGGCGTTGAGTGCGGCGCCTGCGGTGAGGCCCGCGACGGCGAGTGCGGCGAGCACGCCGGCTCGGGTGCGCTTGGGCATGGGTGTCCCCCGTGAGTGAGATGAGTGCGTGAACGATCAGAAGTCGGTCGTCACCGACGCCGGATGGTCCGTCCGGCCCCCCTGGGCCCTGTCGGCCTGGTCGGTGCGACACCAAGAGCATCAGCCGTCACAGTCGTCGGGCGCAACCGCCGCCGCCCGATCCGCGACGGTGGAACCATCCCAGCCCTTCTGACGTGCAGGTATATGGAGTGCCTGGGATGCCGTCCCGGGACGGGGAGCACGCGGGGGAACAATGTCGGAAGTACAGGGCGACGACGTCCGGGAGTTCGCGGCGTTACTCAGACGTCTGAAGGAGCGCACCGACCGCAGCTACGGTCAGCTGGCCCGCCGCCTGAACATGAACACCTCCACGCTGCACCGCTACTGCGCCGGCGACGCGGTCCCCCTCGACTTCGCGCCCGTGGAGCGCTTCGCCGCCCTGTGCCAGGCGACGCCGGAGGAGCGGCTGGAGCTGCACCGGCGGTGGATCCTGGCGGTGGCGGCACGACAGCGGGCACGGACGGCGAGTCCCCCGGCGGCGCCGAACGCCCCCTCCTCTGCGGACAGTTCCCCGGCCCACTCCGCCTCGGAGGTGCCCGAAGAGCCGGCACCGGCCAAGCCTGCCCACCGCCCCTGGTACCGCCGCCGACGCCTCCTGGTCTCCGCGGCTGTGGCGACGGCACTCCTCGCCACGCTCGGCAGCCTCTCCGCCCTGCCGGACGACGACCACCCGCGGGCGAGCGACTCCGTCCAGGGCGCCGATCCGACCCGTACGACCGACGCGGGCACTCCGCGCCCGAAGTCGACCAGGTCGACGAGCCCCACCCCGACCGCCGCGTCATCCTCGGCCGACGCGTCGAAGAAGTCCTCCGCCAAGCCCACCGAATCCGCCGCCAAGCCCCCCAAGGAAGCCGGCCGGCAGGAACCGCCGGCCGGCGTCCCCCTCACCTGGAGCGCCAACTCCCACGTCTGGCAGGCCGGCTGCGGCCACGACTACGTCATCGCCAAGTCCCCGGAGCAGGTGCCCCCGCCTCCGGCCCCGCAGGACGCCAGGACCTGGGCGGCGACCCAGAACGCGGTGCACGGGCGGCAGACCATGGTGGAGATCGCCGTGCAGGGGCGGACGTCGACGGCCGTCGTCCTGGACGCGCTCCGCGTGCGGGTCGTCGGCCGCTCGGCACCCGTCGAGGGCATCTCGTACGCCATGGACCACGGCTGCGGCGGTGCGCTGACGCCCCGCTACTTCGATGTCGACCTGGACAAGGACCGGCCCATCGCCCGCCCGGTCGACGGCAACGACACGGGCACCCCGATCCCGGCGATGAAGCTGCCGTACCGGGTGTCGGCCGAGGACCCGGAGGTGCTGCTGGTCGACGCGCAGACGGAGAGCTGCGACTGCAGCTGGTACCTCGAACTGGACTGGTCCTCCCAGGGCCGCACCGGCACGATCCGCATCGATGACCACGGCCGCCCGTTCCGTACGACGAGCGTCAAGGGACTGCCGAACTACGCGTACGACACCTCGGCCCGCACGTGGGTGCCGTACACCTGAGACGCACCGCCGGGGGCAGGGCTACGCCTCCCATACACCGGCGGCCGTACGGTCGTCGGCGTACCCCTTGACCCGGACCTGGGTGTCGGCGAGGAAGGCGGCGAGGCCGGGCGGCTCGGGGCCGGACCAGCGTGCGGTCAGGTGGGCGGCGAGTTCGGGTTCGCCGCGCAGCGGGTCGGCGAGGCCGCCGGTGCACATCAGGAGCGTGTCTCCCGGGCGGGCCACCGAGGCGCGGAAGCGGAAGGGTTCGCGGGGCGTCTCGGGGGCCGGGTCGTAGGGGCTCGGGGGTGTGGTGATGCCGAGGTCCATGGTGAGGCGGTCGCCCTCGGGCGTCTCGGCCGGCAACGAGCCGAAGCCGACGACGGGTTCGCCGGCGGCGTCGGTGACGCGGGGCTCTATGTCCTGCCATTCGCCGTCCCGCAGCCGGAAGAGCCCGCCCCCGCCGACGCCGAAGAAGACACGTGTACGGCACTCGGGGTCGGCGGGCAGGAGGAGGCAGCGCAGCGTCGCCGCGTACTCCTCCGGTTCGATGCCCTGTTCGGCGGCGCTGGCGCGGAGTTTGCCGAGGCTGCGGTCGGTGAGGCGGTGCAGGCCGGACTTCAGGTCGCCGCGCCGTGCGGCCCTGATGTCCTCCGCGAGCCTCGGATGGCTGCGGCCGACGGCCCGGCCGATCCAGTGACAGGCCTCGGCGGCGGCGCGGTGGGCATTGGGGGTGGCCCGGGCGCCGGTCGCCATCGCCACGAGGACCAGGGCGTGGTCGCCGCTGCCGAAGCGGGCGGTGAGGAGGGAGTCGCGGCGCGGTTCACCCCGGTAGCGGGCGGAGTCCCCGCGCAGGGAGACGGCCCGGAGGGTGCAGGCGCCGTAGTGGGCGCCGTCGAGGACGGTGTCGGCGACCAGGTCGTCGAGGTCGTCGGGGTCCGCGGGTGGGAGGGCGGTGGGGTCGGGGGCGTAGGTCGGAGGGCCGTTGCCCACGTAGTCGAGGGGGTCCGGGGGGAGGGTGGGGAGGTCCACCTGGGTCGCCGTCCGGGGCTCGTCGTCACTCGCCGGCGTCGCGCGCTCCTTGGGTGCCTCCTCGGGTGCCTCTTCGGGTGCCTCTTCGGGTGCCTCCACGGTGAATCCCGGCGGCTTCGGCAGACCCGCCGGGAAGGTCGACGGGCCCGGGGCGGCATCCGTGTCGTGCGCGCCGTCCCTCGGCGGCAGAACCGTGGCGCCCGCCCCGGACACCCCGGTCCCTGACGCCCCCGCCCCCGAGCCCGACCGCTGGTTCACCGTCCCCGATGCCGAGGCGAACCGGTCGTCCAGTGAGTCGGGCGCCGCTGTGGGGCCCGTGTCCTCGGTGGCGTCACCGTACAGCTGCCCCCACCAGTCGTCCTCGTGACCGGTGGGCCTTCCCCCCTGCTGGCTCATGCCCTCAATTGTCCACCGCACGGGCCGGATGAAAACGGGGCATCCGGAAAATCCGACCCGGTGAGGCGGCTCGAAAAGGCGTTGTGGAGTGAGGTGTTGAACAGTCTTGCGATACACCAGGCGCGACAAGCGCCGAAACACGTCGCCGGGCGGTCCCACCCCCCACGGGAGAACCGCCCGGCGACTGCCGAGTGACCCGGGCCCGGGTCACGATCTGGGTGACCGAGGCGACGTTCGCGGCGGGAGCGTCTTCGGTCTGTCCTCCGGCGACGTGTACCGCAGGAACGCCATTGGTATGCCCTGCCGCCTGCCCTCGGGCGCGAAAGCGCAGGCCAAGACGGTCCAAGTAGGGCAAAGCGGGCCATGGTTGATGCTGCGGTGGCGACACCTTGGCAGAGTGACGGGTGGTGCGGCGATGATGTGCCGAGGCGGATTTGCGCCGTGGCCGTTTTCCGCCACGGACCGAACACCGGTGTTCATTTGGGGAGGGGCACGGCCCGATGCTGGGAGTGATTGGTCTCGACGAGACGCACGAGTCGGCGTACCGGGCCCTGGTGTCCGTGGGCGCGGCCGACGTACCCGATCTCGCTCGGCGGCTCACGCTCGGCGAGTACGACACCGAGCGCGCCCTGCGCCGTCTGGAGCGGCACGGGCTCGCGGCGCAGTCCTCGGCCCGGCCCGGCCGCTGGGTCGCCGCGCCGCCCGGGGTGGCGCTGGGCGCGCTGCTCACCCAGCAGCGCCACGAGCTGGAGAAGGCCGAGCTGGCGGCCGCGATGCTCGCCGAGGAGTACCGGGCGGGGATCGCCGAGCCCGCCGTGCACGACCTGGTCGAGGTGGTGATCGGCGCGGCTGCGGTCTCGCAGCGCTTCCTGCAGCTCCAGCTCGGGGCGAGCAAGGAGGTGTGCGCCCTGGTCACCGGCAGTCCCGTCGCCGTCACCGGCGTGGAGAACGACGCGGAGGAGCAGGCCGCCGACCGAGGCGTCCGCTACCGCGTGGTCCTGGAGCGCTCGGTCCTCGACCAGCCGCACGGCATCACCGAGCTGTCCGCCGCTCTCGGCCGCGAGGAGCAGGTGCGGATCGTGGACCGGGTCCCGACCAAGCTGGTGATCGCCGACGGGTCCCTCGCCCTGGTGCCGCTCACCTCGCGCACGTCGGAGCCGGCCGCCCTGGTCGTCCACGCGAGCGGGCTCCTGGAGCTGCTCTCCGGCCTGTTCGAGTCGGTGTGGCGGGAGGCGCTGCCGGTACGCCTCGGGCCGTCCGGCGTCACCGAGCAGCAGCCGGACGGGCCCGACGACACCGACCTGGAGGTGCTCTCCCTGCTGCTGGCCGGGCTGACCGACGCGAGCGTGGCCAAGCACCTGGACCTGGGGCTGCGGACCGTGCAGCGCCGGGTGAAGCGGCTGATGGAGCTGACCGGGGTGACGACACGGCTGCAGCTGGGGTGGCACGCGTATGAGCGGGGGTGGGTGGCGCGGGAGCGGCACGGGTGACCGGGGCGCACCTGCGGCGACAAGGCTGATCTGCGCGTTCTCGCGAGCTCCGGCACTCTGGTCAGATGGGAGTGTGGGACCTAGTGCTGGTCGGCCTGGTCCTCCTGCTCGGCCTCTGCGGAGTGCTGGTGCCCGGGGTGCCTGGGTCCTGGCTGGTGTGGGCCGCGGTCATGTGGTGGGCGCTGAAGGACCCCCAGCCGGTCGCGTGGTGGGTGCTCGTCGGGGCCACCGTCGCGCTGTTCCTCTCCCAGGTGGTGCGCTGGGCACTCCCACCCCGCCGGCTGCGCCCGAACTGGGCGAGCCGACGCATGACGGTGTACGCCGGCGTGGGCTCGTTCCTGGGCTTCTTCCTGATCCCCGTGCTCGGCTCGATCCCCGGCTTCATGGCAGGCGTGTACCTGGAGGCACGGCTGCGGCTCGGCCGCCACGGCGAGGCGAGGGTCGCGCTGCGGACGGCGATGCGGGCGGGAGGGTCGAGCGTGCTGACGGAGCTGTTCACGTGCCAGCTGATCGCGGGGGCGTGGCTGGGGGCAGTGATCTGGGGCTGATACATCCGGCCGCCGGGAGACCCCGCGCTGGGGGCTCCCGGCGGAGCGGGGACAGGGCGACCGCTAGGCCCTGTCGTCAAATTCCCGTCGTCCGCCCGGAGGACGGGCTGCGCGGCGTCATGGGGGTCCCCCCGCGCGAGGTTGTTCGAGCGTGGGGGAGCGTGCGATCGCAAGGCGCCGGAGCCGCCCTCGATGGGGGTGCCCCCACGCGAGCCGGGCGAAGCTCGGTTCGAGCGTGGGGGAGGAGCCACGTGGGCGGTTCAGGCGCCGCGCAGCAGGCGGGAAATTGACGACAGGGCCTAGGTGTATTGACCCGCAGGGTTGTTGACGCGGGTGATGGGTGGCTGGCCGCCGAGTGCGGTGTGGCAGCGGTGGTGGTTGTAGGTGTGCAGGAAGTTGTCGAGGGCTGCGGTGCGGTCGTCGTTGCTGGTGTAGGGCCGCTGGTAGGCCCATTCCTCGAGCAGGGTGCGGTGGAAGCGTTCGACCTTGCCGTTGGTCTGGGGCCGGTAGATGCGGGTCAGTTTGCCGGTGGCGCCGATCTGGGCGAGGGCGTGTTTCCAGGCCAGGCCCTTGCGGTAGGCCCAGGCGTTGTCGGTGAGTACGCGCTCGATGCGGGTGATGCCGTGCGCGTGGAAGAACGCGGCCACGCGGGTGAGGAAGCCCGCGCAGGTGGCGACCTTCTCGTCGGGGTGGATCTCGCTGTAGGCGAGGCGGGAGTGATCGTCGACGGCGGAATGGATGTAGTCGAACCCCATGCCGCTGCGGGTGGCCCGGCCGGCCTGACGGCCCAGCGTCTTGTGGCCGCCGCCGTCCGGGATCCGGCCGAGCTTCTTGACGTCGACGTGGACCAGCTCGCCGGGGCGGGCGCGTTCGTAGCGGCGGATGACCTGCCCGGTGGGCCGGTCCATGAACGCCAGCCGGTTCAGGCCGTGCCGGGCCAGGACACGGTGCACGGTCGAGGCGGGCAGGCCCAGGATCGGGCCGAGACGGGCGGGACCGAGCTTACGGTCCTGGCGCAGTCGGCACACTCGGGCTTCGACTGCGGCCGCCGTGCGGTGCGGTGTCGTCATCGGCCGGCTGGAGCGGTCGTGCAGCCCCTGCTCGCCCTCGGCCCGCCAGCGGCGGATCCACTTATGGGCCGTGACGCGGGAGATGCCCATCTCGGCTGCGACATGGGCGACCGGGCGACCGGCGCAGACACGTTCGACCAGCAGCCGCCTGCCGTGAACGGTCAGCCGGGCATTACGGTGGGACACGAAGACCTCCATGCGGTGCAGTCCTAGACAGCTCCACCACACCGGAGGTCTTCGCCATGATCAAGCCCGGCCAGCGTTAACAACGCTCGTGATCAATACACCTAGAGCCTGCCCTCCAAGGTGAGCAGCCGCACCTTGCGGTCGAGGCCGCCCGCGTACCCGGTCAGCGACCCGTCGGCCCCGATCACGCGGTGGCACGGGCGGACGACCAGCAACGGGTTGGCGCCGATCGCGCCGCCGACGGCGCGTACGGCGGCCCGGGAGGCGCCGATCCGGGCGGCGATCTCGCCGTACGTCGTCGTGGCCCCGTAGGGAACATCGTCGAGGGCGGCCCAGACCTTCTCCCGGAACTCGCTGCCGGCCGTGCTCAACTCCAGCCGGAACTCCTTGAGTTCGCCCGCGAAGTAGGCGGCGAGCTGCTCCTCTGCCGCGCGGAAGAGCGCGGGGTCGCGCCGCCACCCCTCCTGGACGGTACGGCCGCCCTTCTGACCGGGCACGGAGAGGGAGGTCAGGGCGCCTGTGGCGGGGTCGGCGGTCAGGAGGAGGGGGCCGAGCGGACTGTCGAGCTCGGTCCAGTGGGTCGGGGTCGGGGTGGTCATGGTTACTCCAACTCCCCTGCTGCACGCAGGTGTTGCGAGGCGTAAGAGCGCCAGGGGCGCCAGCTGTCGGGGGCGTCGACGCCGGGCGGGCCGACGTCCGGGTCGCCGAGGGCGCGGCTGCGGATGACGGCGACGGTACGGGCGTCCAGGCCGGGCAGGCCGAGCAGCGCGTCGTACGCCTCGTCCCGGTCGGCGCCCGGGTCCAGCCGTACGGCACCGTCGGCGAGGGCGGCGGTGAGCGCGCCGAGGGGGCCGTCGGGCTCGGCCTCGGCGAGGACGGCCGGTTCGGGGAACAGGTGGGTGAGGCTGCCGCAGGGCGCGTCGAGCGCCTTGCCGTACCGCCGCACCAGCCGCTCGGCCTCCACCGGCCCGACCAGTGCCCGCACCGCCAGCTCCTCCGCGTCGGCGGCACCGGGCGACCGCAGCCCCGGCCGGGCGGCGACCAGGGGGCCGAGCCGGGGATCGGCGCCGAGCCGCTCGTCGACGGCGTACGGATCGGCGTCGAGGTCGAACAGGCGCCGCAGCCGCTGCACGGCGGTGGTCAGGTCGCGCGGGTCGGTGAGGTGGAGGCGGGCGTCGAGCCAGCCGCCGGGGTGGGTGGCGCAGGCGGGGGCGGCCCGGGATGACGCCGCCGGGGTGGCGGGGGCGGCCGACGGGTCCGGTGCGCCCGGGGCCGCATCCGGCGCCGACCGCAGGACCGACGTGCCGGGATCCACGACGGGTGCCGACGCCAGGGACGCCGCCCTCGGGGCCGCGGATGCCCGCCTCCCGGCGCCGCCCAGCCGCTCCTCCACCGCCACGATGGCGGTGCCGTGCGGCAGCCGGAGGGTGCGCCGGTACGTCCGGCGTCCGGGCGGCCCGGCGAGGTCCTCGACGCCGGGCACGGCCTCGCGCTCCAGCAGGTCGAAGACGAGGCCGGCCTGGTACGGCCCGCGGTACGCGAGCCGTAGCGGTATCCCCGCCGACGGGGTGTCCGCACGCCGGGCGCCACGCCCGCCCCTCGGTGCGGCGGCGGCCCGCAGCTCGCTCGGCGTGGACGCGTACACCTCCCGCATCGTGTCGTTGAACTGCCGCACGCTGGCGAACCCGGCCGCGAACGCGATCTCGGTGATCGGCAGCTCGGTGGTCTGCAGGAGCACCCGGGCGGTGTGCGCCCGCTGGGCCCGGGCCAGCGCGACCGGACCGGCGCCGAGCTCGGCGGTGAGCTGCCGCTGGACCTGCCGCGCGCTGTATCCCAGCCGCGCGGCGAGCCCGGCGACGCCCTCCCGGTCGACGATGCCGTCGCCGATGAGCCGCATGGCCCGCCCGACGACATCGGCCCGTACGTTCCACTCGGCGGAGCCCGGCACGGCGTCCGGACGGCACCGCCGGCAGGCCCGGAAGCCCGAGCCCTGCGCGGCTGCGGCCGTCGCGAAGAACCGCACGTTGCGCCGCTTCGGCGTGACGGCCGGGCAGCTGGGGCGGCAGTAGATGCCGGTGGTCTCGACGGCGAAGAAGAACTCGCCGTCGAACCGGGCGTCCCCACTGCGGACCGCTTCGTACCTGGTGTCTTCGTCCATCACGCCCTCCAGTCTCCGCCAGTGCGGAAGGTGCGGCTGGCGGAAATCGGACGTGACGCTGCGCTACCCCCGACGGCCCCGCTTCGCCTCCATGGCCGCCCGCCCCTCGGCCCCCTTGCGCTTCCAGTCCTTGCGGATCTCGGCCCGAAGCCGCGCATCGGTCTTGGCCACGATCCGCTGGTTCTCCCGCAGCAGCTTCCGATAGCTCTCCAGCCGCCGCTGCGGCAGCTCACCGGTGTCGATGGCATCGAGCACCGCGCACCCCGGCTCGCTCTCGTGCGCGCAGTCATGGAAACGGCACCGCTCGGCCAGCGCCTCGATCTCGGAGAAGACCTGCCCGACCCCGGTCCCGGCGTCCCAGAGCCCGACGCCGCGCAGCCCCGGCGTGTCGATCAGTACACCGCCGCCCGGCAGGGCGAGGAGGTTGCGCGTGGTGGTCGTGTGGCGGCCCTTGCCGTCGACGTCGCGCGCGGCCTGGACCTCCATCACGTCCTCGCCGAGCAGGGCGTTCGCGAGCGTCGACTTGCCCGCGCCGGACTGCCCGAGCAGCACGGACGTGCCACCGCCGACGACCGCGGCGAGGACGTCGAGCCCCTCCCCCAGCGCCGCGCTGACGGTCAGCACCGGCACACTCGGCGCCGCCGTCTCCACGTCCTGGACGAGATGGGAGAGCGTCACCGGGTCCGGCACCAGGTCGGCCTTGGTGAGGACCACGACCGGCTGGGCGCCCGACTCCCACCCCAGGGCGAGGAAGCGCTCGATACGGCCGAGGTCGAGCTCGACGGCCAGCGAGACGGCGATGATCGCGTGGTCGATGTTGGCGGCGAGGATCTGCCCCTCGGACCGCTCGGAGGAGGTGGAGCGCACGAAGGCGGTACGGCGCGGCAGATACGCGCGTACGTACTGCGGGTGTCCGGCCGGTTCGACGGCGACCCAGTCGCCCGTGCACACGACCCGCATCGGATCGTGCGGGGTGACGAACGCCGTGTCGGCCCGTACGACCCCGTCGGCGGTGACGACGTCGCACTGCCCGCGGTCGACCCGGATCACACGTCCGGGAAGGAGCCCGTCGGGCTCGTAGGGGGCGAACTCGTCCGCCCATGCCTCGTCCCAGCCGTAGGGAGCGAGAGCGGAGAAAACGGATGAAGCAGCGGAGCTGGAAGTCAAGGGTGACCCTTCACAAGGGCGGCCCCGGCCGTCGCGCGCACGGGCGCGGAAGGAGTGGGTGTGTCAGCCGGTGGCCACGGAGGTGGACTTGATGGATTCCTGAGTGCGGGCAACGCACATCGCAAAGACAGCCATCGGTCGACACCTCCTCGTTCACATCCACTCGACGGCGGCGGCCACCGGCCACCGCCCTGATCCGCCGTCACTCTAGCCCGGCCCCACGAAGTCCCGTCAACCGGTTTTCAGGCGCAGTCGTGCCCGTTCAACGTGAAGTCGTACCCCGGCGAGTTCTTGCCCTCCCACGACGCCAGGAACCCGAAGGCGAGCTCGCCGTCGGCGGGAACCGTCCTGTTGTAGTCGGCGGCCTCGGCCGTGACGCGGGAGCCGTTCTGGGCGAAGCTCGCGTCCCACATCTGGCCGACCTTCTGGCCGTCCCGGAAGGACCAGGCGACGCGCCAGTCGTCGAGGGCCCGTTCGGTGGTGACGGTGACGGTGGCCTGGAAGCCGTCGGGCCATTCGTTGACGAGGTCGTACTCGACGCTGCAGGTCTCCGGTTCGCTCGCGGAGGGGTCCGGGTCGTCCTCGCCGGCCGTGGACGACGTGGTGCCCTGCGGTCCCGGGGCGGGGTTCGTCGGCCCGGGCGAGTCGTCACCCTTCGTGCCGCTCTCCGACGGCTCCGGGGAGCCCGAGGAGGGCCGCGTGGCGGCTGTGACCGGTAGGGAGAACCCGGGGTCGGCCACCGGCTGGCGGTCGGACGGGTCGCCGCCCGCGGTGCCGCCGTCGCCGGTGGGGCCGGCGGGCATCATCGACACCGCGAGGGCGAGCGCGGAGACGAGGACGGCGGCGACGAGGAGGCCGTTGCGCACGACGCGCGCCTTGTGCGCACCGGAGTTCGGCGGGCCGGCGTCCGCGTCCACCGGGTCGGGGCGTCCGGCACCGAGGCGCACCTCGGCGGCTCTGCGGCGCCGCTCCAGATAGGCGAGACCGCCCCAGCCGATCACGCCCCCGGCGAGGGCCCCGGGCAGCCCGCCGCCGTGCAGCCGCAGACAGGCGGCGGCCTCGGCGCACTGCACGCACGTCGCGAGGTGGCGGGAGAGGTCGTCCGGGGTGTCGGCCGCGGTGGAGCGGGTGACCGCGTCGAGGAGGCGCGCGTAGCTGCGGCACTGCGCGTCCATCGGCGTGTCGAGGTGGTTGCGGTGGCAGCGGTCCCTGAACAGGCCCCGGACCTGGATGAGTTCCTCGGAGACGGTGGCCGGGTCGAGGCCGAGCCGGCGGGCCACCACCTGCAGCGGCAGCGCCTCCACCTCGCTCAGCCACAGCAGGGCCGCGTCCGGTTCCTGCATGTCACGCAGTCCGCGCAGCGCGATCGGGCGCTGCAGCGGGGGCCCGGTGTAGCGGGCGGCCTTGTCGGAGTTGAGCCACAGGCGCAGATCGGGGTCGAGCTTGTGGCCCTGCCCGCTCTCCTCCCAGGCGGCCGCCGTGGTGCGTACGGCGGTCAGCAGCAGGGGGATTCGGGGCAGGCGGGCCGGGCGGCGGCCCGCACTTCTGAAGGTCCCGGTCTCGGCCTCGCGGGCCTCGCGTATGCCGGTCGAAAACGCCTCGGCCGCCAGCTGGTTGGCAGCGGCGGAGCCGGCCGTACACAGGTCGGCGTACGACAGCACGGCGTCCCAGCACTCGGAGAACAGCGCGGCCTCGGAGGCGTCCTGGGGAGTCGGCAGGTCGGGCATGGGTCTCCTGCATCCACATGCGAGGTCAACTCGCCATATTGGCAATGGAGTTGGGGGGAACCTCGCGGCAGGACATGAGCCTTTCACGTATTCAACACAACTGACAAGCGCCGTGTTCAATTGTCATGACAGGCCGCGCGCCCCTACAACTCCAGCCACTTGTACGGACGCGGGCCCCGTCTGTCTCACCTACACCGTCGTGGAATCCTCCACCGCGGGCTCCCGCTCCGGAAGGCTGTCCATGAAGGAGCTCACCGAGAACACCGCACGCCCGGGACCGGGCGGGCCGTAGCCGGGGGGCGAGGACAGGCCGAAGTCGTCCATGGTGGCGCGGTAGGCCTCCAGCAGGCGGATGTGGTACTCCAGCGGCGCGCCCTGCGGGTTGGCCTTGCCGAGCGGGGTCGTCGGCTCGGGGCACCAGGTGGTGAACCGGGGCGTGATGCCGTGCGACATGAAGAAGCGCAGGCCCTCGGTGGTGGACGCGATGGCCTCGTCGACGGTCGTGAAGCCGAAGGGCTCCGCCATCTCGACGCCGGCCACGAAGTTGGGGATGACGTTGCGCGCGCCGAAGACGTCGGCCGAGTCGAGGATGCGCTTGTGCCACTCGTCGCGGCCGACGTAGCGCTCCTTGCCCGGGCAGTACATCTTGAAGAGGTACTCGTCCCACACCTCGTAGTTGGGGTGGTAGATCTGCACGCCGTAGTCCTTGAAGCGCTGCACGTCGTCGCGCGGCAGCGCCTGGGCGACGACCTTGCCGATCCAGCGCCCCGGGAAGCGTTCCTCGATGGCCTTGGCGTAGTGCCCGTAGAAGTCGGCCTCGTCCCGTCCGGAGACGGTCTTGGTGATCGCGCCGCCGGTGAGCGTGTAGGCGGTGGAGGCCTTGGCGGTGTCGTACCGGTCGATGATCTCCAGGGCTTCGAGGACCTCCTCGACGTCCTTCACCCCGGTGTAGGGGCGCCCGGCCGCCTTGTGCTGGCGCCAGTTGTGGTTGATGTCGCAGTACTGGCACTCCTCCTTCGCGCCGAAGTACTGGCAGACCCGGAAGACGGTGAGGTAGATCAGGTAGCCCCACTGGATGGTCGGGGCGACCTCCATCACCGACTTCCCGCTCGCGAGGGTGTGCCGGTAGTACTCCGGCATCGGGGGCACGCCGACGTCGGCGATCCGCTTGCCGTCGAGGTAGAGCCCGAGCACGCCCTCCTCGTCGGCGGCCACCCGGTACGGCGAGGTCGGGTTCACGCGCACGGAGACGACGGTGCGCCGCAGGTCGTACGGCCCGCCGGTCAGGATGATCTCCTCCGGCGGGCGGCGCAGCGCGGCCTCGCCGAGCTCGGGCAGGGTGCCGTGGTCGAAGGAGAAGATGAAGTACGACTTCGGCTTGACCTCGCCGTCCTCGTTGTCGCTCAGCGCGGAGGGGTCGAAGGCCACCCCGCCCCGGAGCAGATCCTCCTTGAAGACGGCTTCCCGCGGAACGTGCGGGAATCGCTCCATCAGGTCCTCGACCAGTGCGGTGCGGCTGCCCATCCGTAATCTCCTCCCGGCTCAGGCGTACGACTCCTCACGGTATGCCCCTGCCTGAGCCCGGGCCGCATCGGGTCCCCTCCGGGACGAACGTGTCAGGTGTGCGCGTCGGTCCAGGTCAGCCCACCGTCGGTGGAGCCGCGCAGTGCGGTGCCGGTCGCGCGGGTCGCGCCGGCTGTGGCGGCGGCCCCGCGGACGCTTACGCCTCCCGCTCCAGCGCCGCCGGGTCGACCGGGTACGCCAACCCGCCACCCGCCAGCAGGCGTTCGGCCTCCTCCGCGACCGCCAGGCCCAGGCGGGCAGCCTCGTTGCCCTGGGAACCCGCCAGGTGCGGGGTGATGAAGGCGTTCGGCAGGTCGTACAGGGGGGAGTCGGCGGGCAGGGGCTCGGGGTCGGTGACGTCGAGGATCGCGGAGAGGCGGCCGGTGCGCAGTTCGGCGGTCAGGGCGTCGTGGTCGAGCAGGGCCCCGCGCGCGGTGTTGATCAGGACCGCTCCGTCGGGCATCAGGGCCAGCTCGCGGGGGCCGATGAGGTGGCGTGTCTGCGGGGTCTCGGGGGCGTGCACGGTGACGATGTCCGACGTGCGCAGGAGGTCGTCCAGCGGCAGCAGCGGTACGCCGAGCGCGGCGGCGTCCGCCTCGTCGACGTACGGGTCGGTCAGGCTGAGGGCCAGGTCGAAGGGGCGCAGCAGCTCGATCACCTTGCGGCCGATGCGTGACGCCCCGATGACGCCGACCCGGCGGCCGTGGTTGCCGATGCCGGGGACGAGCCCCCAGCCGGGGAAGGCGCGTTCGGTGCGCAGGCGGTCGCGGGCGGCGAAGAGGTCCTTCCCGGCGAGCAGGATCATGGCCAGCGTGTATTCGGCGACCGGCACGGCGTTCGCCACCGCCGCCGAGCTCACCGCGATACCGCGCCGCCACAGCTCGGGCGTGGCGAGGCCCTTGACCGAGCCGGCCGAGTGCAGCACCGCGCGCAGCTTCGGTGCGGCGTCGAGTACGGCCGCGTCGAGGCGGGGGCAGCCCCAGCCGGTGACGAGGATCTCGGTGCGGGCGAGCGCGTCCTTGAAGCGCGGGTCCGTGAAGTGCTCGCAGTCCTCGGCCACCAGGGCCGGATCGATGTCCACCGACTCCCGCAGCCGCGCCAGCACCTGAGGCGGGAAGACCTGCGGCACGTTCTCGGCGGACATGGCGAACATGGCGTACGGCCGCTGGGTCAAGGACGTGGCCTCCGGCTCGGTGAGTTGGTGGGAGAAAACGGTCTCTACCGTAGGCACCCGCGAATGAGAGGGTCAACGCACACGCACTCACCTTGAAGGACGGCGAGGATGACGGAGACGATCACCAACTGGGCGGGCAACATCACCTACACCGCCAAGGAGCTGCACCGGCCGTACTCGATCGACGCGATCAGCGCCCTGGTGGCGGGGAGCGAGAGGGTGCGGGTGCTGGGCAGCGGGCACTCCTTCAACGAG
Source organism: Streptomyces sp. T12 (assembly GCF_028736035.1). NCBI lineage: Bacteria > Bacillati > Actinomycetota > Actinomycetes > Kitasatosporales > Streptomycetaceae > Streptomyces > Streptomyces sp. T12. Next base: position 8,598,193 of record NZ_CP117866.1, on the reverse strand, counting down.
ATCGCCGAGCCGGGTCCCGAGGGCGTCCTGCTGTCGATCGCAAGTCTGCCGCCGGTGATCGACGTGGACCGCACGGCCCGTACGGTCCGGGTCTCGGGCGGCGTACGGTACGCCGAGCTCGCCCGCGCGGTGCACGCGCGCGGTCTCGCGCTGCCCAACATGGCGTCCCTGCCGCACATCTCGGTGGCCGGCTCCGTCGCCACCGGCACGCACGGGTCGGGGGTCGGCAACGGCGCGCTGGCCAGGTCGGTGCGGGAGGTGGAGCTGGTCACGGCGGACGGCTCGGTGGTGACCGTCGGGCGGGGTGACGAGCGGTTCGGCGGTGCCGTGACCTCGCTGGGCGCCCTCGGTGTCGTCACGGCGCTCACCCTCGACCTGGAGCCGTCCTTCGACGTCGAGCAGCACGTCTTCACCGAACTGCCGCTGGACGGGCTGGACCTGGCCGCCTTCGAGACGGTGATGGCGGCGGCGTACAGCGTCAGTCTGTTCACGGACTGGCGCGAGCCGGGCTTTCGGCAGGTGTGGCTCAAGCGGCGCACCGACCAGCCGCTGCCCGGCTTCCCGTGGGCCGCACCCGCCACCGAGAAGATGCACCCGGTGCCGGGGATGCCCGCGGTCAACTGCACCGACCAGTTCGGGGTGCCGGGGCCGTGGCACCAGCGGCTGCCGCACTTCCGGGCGGAGTTCACGCCGAGCAGCGGGGCCGAGCTGCAGTCGGAGTATCTGCTGCCGCGCCGGTACGCCGTCGACGCGCTGCACGCGCTCGACGGGATCCGGGAGACGGTCGCGCCCGTGCTGCAGACCTGTGAGGTACGGACGGTCGCCGCCGACGACCAGTGGCTCAGCCCCTCCTACGGACGGGACACCGTGGCCCTGCATTTCACGTGGGTCGAGGACACGGCTGCCGTCCTGCCGGTGGTGCGGCGACTGGAGGAGGCGCTGGACGCCTTCGCGCCGCGGCCGCACTGGGGGAAGGTGTTCGCGGTGCCCGCGGAGGTGCTGCGCGGGCGGTATCCGCGGCTGGCCGACTTCCGGGCACTGGCGCGGGAGCTGGACCCCGGTCGGAAATTCGCCAACGCCTTCGTGCAGGACATACTGGGTGACTGACACCGGGTGGACTTCGTAAACCCCCTTTCCTAACCCCTTGTCGAAAGCCGACGCACGTCATAGCCTTGCGCCGCGCCGGTGCCGACGACGACCCGGCATGAGCGAAGGGACGGGGCACGCCCGGTGCTGTGTTTTCCCGGGGGACAACCCCCGGACCCCCGGCCGAACCGACAGCAACGGTGCTTGTCAGCGAGGGGAGTTCGATGAAGCGCGGCACATCACGCGACATCCGCACCGCGAACCGCTATGAGGTGCTGCGCCAGATCATCGCCGCGTCGCCCACCTCACGGCAGGAGCTGGCGGCCGCCACCGGGCTCAGCCTCGCCACGGTCGCCACCCTCGTGGGCGAGCTGCTCGACCTGCGGATGATCACGGAGGTCGGGTTCGAGGACTCGGCCGGCGGCCGCCCCCGCGGGCTCGTCGCCGTCAACGCCTCCGGCGGCGCCCTGATCGGCGTCGACATCGCCGAGACGTACGTCCGGGTCGAGCTCTTCGATCTCGCGCTGGACGTCCTGGCCCGCGCCGACGAGGACATGCGCCCCGGCGAGAGCCGCCCCGAGCAGGTCGTCGGCCATGTCGCCGCGGCCGTCGGCTCGGTGGTCGCGCAGGCCGGCGTGGAGGGCGCGCGGGTGCTCGGCGTCGGGGTGAGCGTGCCGGGGCAGGTGGACCGGGACACCGGCGTCTCCGAGTACGCGCCCAACTGGGACTGGCACGGCGTGCCCCTGCTCGACCTGCTCTCCGAGCAGATCGCCTACCCCCTCTACATGGACAACCCGTTGCGCGCCTGCGCGGTGGCCGAGCTGTGGTTCGGTGCCGCGCGCGGCAGCGGGGACGCCGTGGTGGTCAACCTCGGGACCGGGGTGGGCGCCGGGCTCGTGCTCGGCGGCGGGCTGCACCGGGGCGTGAGCAACAGCGCCGGCGAGTGGGGCCACACGACGCTCGTGCTGGACGGACGGCTGTGCCACTGCGGCAACCACGGCTGCGTGGAGACCTATGTCGGCGCACCCGGGATCATGGTGAACCTGCGGGAGCTGGCCGCCGACAGCGCGCTGCTCCACCCCGAGGACCAGACGGCCACGATCGACGCGCTCGCCCGTGGGGTCGCCGCGCACGATCCGGTGGCGCTCAAGGTGGTCCGGGACACCGCCCGCTATCTGGGCGCCGGGATCGCCGACCTGGTGAACCTGTTCAACCCCGAAGTCGTCGTGCTCAGCAGCTGGGTCGCCGCCACCCTGGGCGAGCCGCTGCTGCACGAGGTGCGCGAGGCCGTGGCCCGGCACGCGCTGCGGCGGCCCCTGGCCGCCACCGAGATCGTCCTCTCCCCCATCCCCACCGACCCGGTGTGCCTGGGCGCGGCGACGTTCGCACTCGAGGGTGCGCTGCAGTCGGCCCCGCAGAAGAGGACGCAGCCTGCCGCGAAACGCATCACACCTGTGAGGAGCCGTACCGCACCGCCTTCATGACGGACGTGATTCCCCCTTCCTGAAAGGGAGTTGCCGGTCGCTGGTGCGGCGCCCCGCAATCCCCTCACGTCCGGTATTCCGAACGTTGCACAACGCTTCGTGCAGACTTCGTCCAACCCCTTGCCGAAGCCTTAGTCGAAGGTTAACGTCCCGCACCGCAACCCCATTTGAGCCAACTGGCGCTGAGCCGCTCCAGCCACAGGCACGGGCGCAGAGCCGCAAGCCGTACTCGAGACAAGGACGTCAGCATGTCGGCATTGAGCAACAGGAACTTCGACCGCCGCACCGCACTGCGGGCCGCGCTGGGTCTGGCCGCCGCCGGCGGACTGGCCGCGTGTGGCGGCAACAACGGCCGCGGTGGCGGGTCCGGTTCGGGCACGAACCTCGTGCAGATGTTCCACGCGTACGGCGAGGCGGGCACCGAGCAGGCCATCAAGCGGTACGCGAAGGCGTACAAGGACGCCAACGTGACCACGCAGTGGATCACCAGCTCGGACTTCGAGAGCAAGCTCTTCTCGGCCCTGCTCACCGACAACGCGCCGGATCTCTTCGAGTTCCACCCGCAGATCCAGATGGTCAAGAGCGGCCAGGTGGCGGATCTGACCGACATCATCGAGCCGGTCAAGGACGACTTCAATCCGGCCGACATCAAGTCGCACACGGTCGACGGGAAGATATACGGCGTCCGGATGATCGACGACCCGCAGTTCTTCTTCTACCGCAAGTCGATGCTGGAGAAGGCCAAGGTCGAGGTGCCGACCACGCTCGACGAGCTGATGGAGGCCGCCGCCAAGCTCACCACCAGCAAGGTCAAGGGCCTGTACATGGGCAACGACCTGCACAGCGTCAACGACACGTTGATCTGGTCGGCCGGCGCCCAGCACCTCGACGAGAAGAACCAGATCGCCTATCACACGGACGGCGTCGTCGAGGGCCTGAAGAAGATGCGCACGCTGTTCACCAGCGGCGACCTTCTCCTCGGCGCCCCGACCGAGTCGTGGGACCCCTCCTCGTTCAACCAGGGCCTGTGCGCCATCCAGTTCTGCGGTATGTGGGCGATGCCGGCGATCCAGGACGCGCTCGGCGACGACTGGGGGGTCTTCCCCTTCCCGAAGGTCACGGACTCCGGAAAGGCGTCGGTCTACAACGGCGGCTGGTCGATGTTCGTCAACGCCAAGGGCAAGAACGTCGACGCGGCCAAGGAGTACGTCAAGTGGCTGTGGATCGACCAGAAGGAGTACCAGGAGGACTGGGCCACCTCCTACGGCTTCCACATCCCGCCGCGCACCTCGCTCGCCGAGTCCGCCACCAAGCTCAAGTCGGGCAACGCCGCTGAGGGCGTCAAGCTCTTCAACGAGTTCGGGCACTTCGACAACATCGGCTGGACCCAGGCCATGCGCACCGCCTTCGAGGACGTCTTCGCCAACTGCGTGCGCAAGAACATGGACCCGGAGAAGGCTCTCGACAGGTGCGACGCGGCCGTCAACCGCGAGCTCAAGAAGCTGTTCGGATAGGCCGCGGGACGGACCACGACATGTCGACGACCACCAAGCTCGACCTCGCGAGCTCCGCCACGGCGAAGGCCTCCTCGGCCAAGCCGCGGCGGGGTCTGCGGTCCAGCCCCACCTTCACCTTCTGGCTCTTCACCGGGCCGTTCCTGATCGGTCTGGCGATCTTCGTCTACGCGCCGATCCTCTGGAGCCTGTGGCTGAGCTTCTTCGAGGCCCGCTTCACCGTCACGCCGGACAAGTTCGTCGGGTTCGACAACTACAAGTACATGCTGACGAACGACGACTTCGTCGGCTCGCTCGGCACCTTCACCGTCTTCGCCGCGTTCATCGTGCCCACCACCTGGGCGCTCTCACTGGGTCTGGCCCTGCTGGTGAACCGGATGCGCTTCATGCGGGCGTTCTTCCGCTCGGTCTTCTTCCTGCCGACCGCGGTCAGCTATGTCGCCGCGGCCCTCATCTGGAAGATGTCCATCTTCAGCGGGGTCCGCTTCGGTCTGATGAACACGGTCCTCGGCTGGTTCGGGATCGAGAACATCGCCTGGCTGATCGACCCCAACCCGCCCTGGTACTGGCTGGTCATCGTGACCGCCCGGCTGTGGCTGCAGTCCGGCTTCTACATGATCCTGTTCATCGCCGCCCTGCAGAACATCCCGGACGAGCTGTACGAGGCCGCCGCCATCGACGGCGCCAAGTCGGGCTGGCAGACCTTCCGGTACATCACCCTGCCCCAGCTGCGCGCCACGTCCACCGCGGTGATCCTGCTGCTGCTCGTCGCCGCCTACCAGGCCTTCGACGAGTTCTTCAACCTGCTGTCGAAGACCACCTGGGGCCGCCCGCCCCTCGTCGAGCTGTACTACAAGGCCCTGGGCGAGAGCCAGGACTACGGCGCCGGCAGCGCAGGCGCGCTGATCCTGACCGTGCTGATCTGTGCCGTGACCCTGCTCCAGGGCAAGATCATGGGCTTCGGAAGGGGGGACGAGTCCAAGTGACCACCACCATGCCCAAGGTGCGCAAGTCCGCACCGAAGTCGGACACACCCAGCCGGGTCAAGCGCGGTGGCGGCGTGATGAGCTCCACCGGCCTCTACATCGCCACAGGGGTCGCCGCCTTCCTCTTCCTGATCCCCTTCTACATCCTCGTCCGCAACGCCCTCTCCACCGACGCCGAGATCACCGGAGAGAACTGGAAGTTCTTCCCCACGGACATCCAGTGGGGCAACATCAGCGAGCTCTTCTCCGACGAGACGGTCCCCTTCGCCCAGTCCCTGTGGAACTCGGCGGTCGTGGCCACCCTGCACACCGTCGGCGTCCTGCTGGTGTGCTCCCTCGCGGGCTACGGCCTGGCCCGCATCCCGTACAAGCACGCCAACAAGGTGTTCTACGCCGTCCTGGGCACCCTGATGGTCCCGACCGCGGTCACCTTCGTGCCGAGCTTCGTGCTGGTCTCCTCGCTCGGCTGGGTGGACACCTACCGGGGCCTCATCATCCCCGGCCTGTTCAGTGGTTTCACCTGCTTCCTCTTTCGGCAGTACTTCCTGGGGTTCCCCAAGGAACTGGAGGAGGCGGCACGCATGGACGGCCTGGGCTACTGGGGCGCGTACTGGCGTGTCGTCGTACCCAACTCGCTGAACTTCTTCGCGGCGATGGCGACCATCACCTTCATCGCGGGCTGGAACGCCTTCCTGTGGCCGCTGGTCATCGGGCAGGACCCGAGCTCGTGGACCGTCCAGGTCGCGCTCTCCAGCTACATGACCAACCAGACCGTCGTCTTCCATCTGATCTTCATGGCCACGGCCGTTTCCATCCTGCCCCTGGTGTTCGTGTTCCTCTTCCTCCAGCGCTGGCTGGTGCAGGGGATCGCACAGACCGGCATCAAGGGCTGACGCCCTCTTCCCAAGAGCTGGAGACCGATGTCTTTCCGCACCACCCCCTCCGTCGACTACGTCGAGGACGTCTCCCCGGGCCGCGGGGCCCTCCCGCCCCGCGCCTGGTACGCGTCCTCGGACGCGAAGTCCCTGTCCCTCAACGGCAGCTGGCGCTTCCGGCTGTCCGCGACGGCCGACGCCGAGGACGACTCCTTCGCCGCGGAGGGGTACGACGGCAGCCCGTGGGCCGAGGTCACGGTCCCCGGTCACTGGGTTCTGCAGGGCGACGGCGCGTTCGGTTCGCCCATCTACACCAACCACCTCTACCCCTTTCCGGTGGACCCGCCCCGCGTGCCGACCGAGAACCCGACCGGCGACCACCTGCGGGTCTTCGACCTGCCGGCGGACTGGCCGGCGGACGCCGGGGCGGTCATCCGCTTCGACGGCGTGGAGTCCTGCGCCCGCATCTGGCTGAACGGCACGGACATCGGCGAGTTCAAGGGCTCCCGGCTGCCGCACGAGTTCGCGGTCGGGCAGCTGCTGAAGCCGACCGGCAACGTGCTCGCCGTCCGCGTCCACCAGTGGTCGGCGGGCTCGTACCTGGAGGACCAGGACCAGTGGTGGCTGCCCGGCATCTTCCGTGACGTCACCCTGCTGCACCGCCCGGCGGGCAGCGTGGGCGACTTCTTCGTGCACGCCTCCTACGACCACACCACCGGCGAGGGCACGCTGCGCGTCGACTCCGATGTCGACGGGCGGGTGTCCGTGCCCGCCCTGGACATCGATGTCGCGACCGGCGAGCCGGTGACGGTGACGGTCGAGCCGTGGTCTGCGGAGACGCCGAAGCTGTACGACGGCGAGTTGGTCACGGCGGGCGAGCGCGTGCCGCTGCGCATCGGCTTCCGTACCGTCGTCCTCGAAGACGGTCTGATCAAGGTCAACGGCAAGGCGATCCTCTTCAAGGGCGTCAACCGCCACGAGTGGCACCCCGAGAAGGGCCGCGCCCTGGACCTTGCGACCATGCGCGAGGACGTGCTGCTGATGAAGCGGCACAACCTCAACGCGGTGCGCACCTCGCACTACCCGCCGCACCCGGCCTTCCTCGACCTGTGCGACGAGTACGGCCTGTGGGTCATCGACGAGTGCGACCTGGAGACCCACGGCTTCACCGAGCAGGCCTGGCGCGACAACCCCGTCGACGACGACCGCTGGACCCCGGCCCTCCTGGACCGCGCGGCCCGCATGGTCGAGCGCGACAAGAACCACCCGTCGATCGTCTTCTGGTCCCTGGGCAACGAGGCCGGCACCGGACGCGGCCTGACCGCGATGGCCGAGTGGATCCACGGCCGGGACTCCTCGCGGCTCGTGCACTACGAGGGCGACTGGGACTGCCGGGACACCGACGTGTACTCGCGGATGTACGCCTTCCACGACGAGGTCGAGAAGATCGGGCAGCACCTCGACGGCGGCACCCACAAGCGCCGCGAACTGCCCTTCATCCAGTGCGAGTACGGACACGCCATGGGCAACGGCCCGGGCGGACTGGCCGACTACCAGGAGCTCTTCGAGAGGTACGACCGGCTCCAGGGCGGCTTCATCTGGGAGTGGATCGACCACGGCATCAAGCACCCCGAGCTGGGCTACGCCTACGGCGGTGACTTCGGCGAGGAGCTGCACGACGGCAACTTCGTCTGCGACGGCCTGATCTTCCCCGACCGCACGCCCTCTCCCGGGCTCGTCGAGTACAAGAAGGTCATCGAGCCGGTCCGTATCGAGGGCGACGGCGCCGACGGCACCGTACGGGTGACGAACAGTTACGACTTCGCCGATCTGTCGGGGCTCGCCTTCGAGTGGTCGTACCAGGTGGACGGCGAGACGGTCGAGGCGGGCGCCCTGTCGGTGCCGGCCCTAGCCCCCGGCGAGTCGGCGGACGTGAAGCTGCCGGAGCCGCCCGCTCACGAGCGCGCCGGCGAGACCCAGTGGACCGTACGGGCGCTGCTGGCGGCCGACACCTCGTGGGCGCCGAAGGACCACGTGGTCGCGTGGGGCCAGTTCCCGGTGTCCGCACGGCGGTTGCCGTCGATCGCGGCGAGCGACCGGCCCACCGTGGGCGAGCGGCTGATCACCCTCGGCCCGGCCTCCTTCGACGCCCGCACCGGCGCGCTGAGGACCATCGGCGGCGTCGAGCTGACGGCTCCGCGACTGGACGTGTGGCGGGCGCCCACCGACAACGACGACGGCGCCGAATGGCAGACCGACACCCGCTACGGGATGCTGTGGCGCAAGTACGGCCTGCACCGCATGCGGCACCGGCTGGACGCCGTGGAGCTGGGCGACGACGCGCTGACGGTACGGACCCGGGTGGCGCCCGCCGCCTGGGAGGTGGGCCTCGCCACGGTGTACCGGTGGACCTCGGACGGCACCCGGCTGAAGCTGACCGTGTCCGTGACGCCCGAGGGCGACTGGAAGGTGCCGCTGCCCCGGCTCGGCATCCGGTTCGGGCTGCCGCAGGCGGACGCCGTGCGGTGGTTCGGCGGCGGTCCCGGTGAGGCGTACCCGGACACCGGGACGGCGTCGATGATCGGCCGCTGGCACTCCACGGTGGACGAGCTGCAGACGCCGTACGTCCGCCCGCAGGAGAACGGCGCCCGGGCCGACGTCCGCTGGCTGGAGCTCGGCGGGCTGCGGATCGAGGGCGACCCGGAGTTCTGGTTCACCGCCCGCCGCTGGACCAGCGAGCAGTTGGAGGCCGCCCGGCACCTGACCGACCTCACGGCCGGTGACACGGTCTGGGTCAACCTCGACCACGGCCAGCACGGCATCGGCTCCCAGTCCTGCGGCCCGGGCCCGCTGCCGCAGTACTTCCTGCGGGCGGAGCCGACGGAGTTCTCGTTCGTGTTCTCGACCACCGAGTGAGAAACCTGTAAATCGATTGACCGATTGATCGACTTTCCGACAGTGTCGGAAAGTCCACCCGCGGCCGGTCGGCGCTCATGCCGACCGGCCGCAACTTGCTTTCGGTACAAGGGAGTTGATGTCCATTGAGTGACGCCATCGAGGTTCGCGGCCTGTCCCGAACCTTCCACACCACCGTCCGCCGCCCCGGTTTCGCGGGCGCACTCCGCTCTCTGGTCAACCCGCAGAAGGTCGCCAAGCACGCCGTCACCGACGTGAGCTTCTGCGTCGCCGCCGGCGAACTGCTCGCCCTGCTGGGCCCGAACGGCGCCGGCAAGTCCACCACCATCAAGATGCTCACCGGCATCCTCACGCCCACCGCGGGCGAGGCCCGGGTCGCGGGCGTGGTGCCGTACGAGGAGCGGGAGCGCAACGCCCGCAACATCGGCACGGTGTTCGGGCAGCGCACCCAGCTGTGGTGGGACCTGCCGGTGCGCGAGTCGTTCGCGATCCTGCGCGACATCTACGAGGTGCCGAAGGCCGAACACGCGGCGCGGCTGAAGGAGTTCGACGAGCTCCTGGACCTCTCCTCCTTCTGGGACACCCGGGTCCGCCATCTCTCGCTCGGCCAGCGCGTCCGCTCCGACCTGGCCGCCGCCCTGCTGCACGACCCGCCGGTGGTCTTCCTCGACGAGCCGACGATCGGCATGGACGTGGTGGTGAAGGAGCAGGTGCGCGAGTTCCTGCGGCACCAGGTGGAGCAGCGCGGCCGCACGGTCCTGCTCACCACCCACGACATGACGGAGGTCGAGCGGCTCGCCGAGCGGGTCGTCCTGATCAACCACGGGCGGCTCGTCCTGGACGGCACCCTCGACGAGATCCGCCGCAAGTTCGGCTCGACCTGGCAGGTGCGGGTGACGCTCGCCGACCCGCAGACCGAGGTCGGCTCCCTGCCGGGCATCGCGCTGCTGCGGCACGAGGGCCCGCAGGCGGTCTTCGGCCCGGACGGCCCCGACGCACCGACCGTGCACCAGGCCCTGAAGCAGGTCATCGAGCGGTACGAGGTGACGGACCTCGCCCTCGACGAGGCGGACCTCGAGGACGTGATGCGGGCCGCGTACGTGCACGCCGAGCCCGTCGCAGAAGGAGCCTGAGATGGCCGCCGTACTGCACGGCTGGCGCGCCGCCCGCGTCACCCCGCTCGGCGAACTGCACACGCCGCCCCGGATGACCGCCGTCCTGCTCCGGCTGACCGTGCAGGTGGTCCTGGTGGCGTCACTGTGGCGCGGCCTGTACGCGCAGACGGGCACCACCGCCGGGCTCAGCCGCGACCAGGCGGTCACCTACGCCGTCCTGGCCGTACTCGCCTCCCGGCTACGGGAGTTGGACCAGTCCGCGGGCCGGGACATGGTGCTGCAGCACATGCACTTCGGCACGATCGTCTACTGGTATCTGCGCCCGCTGCCGCCCCAGCGCTACTACGCCCTGCGCGCCCTCGGCGAGCAGCTGTACGGGCTGGCGTGGGCACTCGGCGGATACGTGGTCTGCCTCGCCGCGGGGGTCGTGGAACCCCCCGAGTCGGCCGCCGTGGCAGGGGTGTTCGCGGTGAGCATGCTGCTCGGCCAGTGGGTCCTGTACTACGTGATGCTCGTCCTCGACCAGCTGTGCTTCTTCACCATCCGCAACAACTCCGCGATGCTGATCCTGATCTTCGCGCAGAACCTGCTGTCCGGGGTGTACGCCCCGCTGTGGTTCTTCCCGGACTGGTTCATCACCCTGAGCGGCTTCCTGCCGTTCCAGGCGACGCTGAGCGTGCCGCTGTCGATCTACGTCGGCCGGATCGAACTGTCCGACGCGGGAGCCCAGTTGGCCGTCCAGGCCGCCTGGGTCGTAGTGCTGGCGCTGTTCACCCGGTGGGTGTGGCGGCGCGCCGCGCGGCGCGTGATCTCGCAGGGAGGCTGATGTGTCGGTGAGGGCTGTGAAGTCCCTGCGCATCGTGTGGCGCATCACGCTGCTCAACATCCGTGCCGCGATGGAGTACCGCACCGAGTTCCTGCTGAACATCGCGATCGGCGCGATCTGGCAGGTGTCGGTGATCGTGTTCGCGACGGTGCTGCTGGCGCGGTTCACCGGGATGGGCGGCTGGGACAGCTCGGACGTGCTGCTGATCCCGGCGATCAGGATGCTCGCGCACGGGCTGTTCGTGCTTCTGCTGGGGCGGATGCACTTCATCGGCCGGCAGATCCAGGAGGGAAGGATCGACATCTATCTGCTGCGCCCCATGCCGGTGCACCGCCAGGTCCAGCTCGCCTTCTTCCCGACCAACGCGATCGGCGACCTCACGGTCGCGGCGGGCCTGATGGTGGGCGCGCTCAGCCGCAGCGACCTGGACTGGACGGCGGGCCGGGTGTCGTACCTGATCGCCGCGATCATCGGCGGCATGCTCCTGGAGGCGGCCCTGTTCACGGCGGTGGCCGGTGCCTGCCTGCGCTTCCCGGCCGCGGACTACTGGAGCCGCTGGCTGGAGGAGCTGCTCGGCACGTTCGGCAACTACCCGCTGAACGTGCTCCCGCGAGCGGTGGGCGGCTTCCTGACGTACGCCCTTCCGCTCGCGTTCGTCGCCTACCTCCCGACGGCCGTGCTGACCGGCCACGACCACGACATCGGGGTGCCGTACTGGCTGGCGGCGGCCTCTCCGCTGCTCGGGATCGCCGGGTATCTGGCGGCGCGGCTGGTGTGGCGGTGGAGCCTGAAGCGCTACACCGGCGTGAACGGATGACGGCCGAGCGCCACCCGGCGTGCTGTGCCGGGTGACGCTCGGGTGTCGCGTGCGGCTGTCGGACCGTCGGGGCTACGGACAGCTGATCCGTGTGTCCCCGGTGTCCGTCGTGCAGGTGTCCGTGCCCGGGCCGCCGTTGGCGGTGTCGTTGCCGGAGACGTTGTCGACGGTGTTGAGGCTGTCGTTGCCGTAGTAGCCAATCAGGTTGTCGTTGCCGGGGCCGCCGTTGAGGGTGTCGTTGTTCAGGCCGCCGTCGGCGCGGTCGTTGCCGAAGTTGCCGTACACCGTGTCATTGCCGGCACCGGCGTTGATCGTGTCGTCGCCGCCGAGGCCGCAGATGATGTCGGTGCCGCTGGTGCCGGTCATGGTGTCGTTGCCGCTGGTGCCGATGCGGGTGCACAGGCGGGAGTTGTTGACCGTGGTGGTGACCGTGGCGGTGTTGTCGGCCGTGGCCGGGTCGGTCTGGGTGGCGCTCACGGTGGCCCGCTGGGTGAGGGTGCCGGTGGCCCTGGGCTCGACGACGACGCTGACGGTCGTGCTCGCGCCGGTGGCGAGGGTGCCGAGGGCGCAGGTCGCGCCGGTGGCGGAGGTGGTGCAGGTGCCCTGGCCCGGGGTTGCCGAGATGACGGTGGCGGCGGGGCCGGTGAGGGTGTCGGTGAGGCTGACGCCGGTGGCCGCGATCGTGGTGCTGTTGTTGGTGACCGTCAAGGTGTAGGTGGCCCGGTCGCCGATGCTGACGGTGCCGGGGCCGTACTTGGCGACCGACAGGTCGACCTCAGTGGGCGGCGGGGGTGGCGGCGGGGTGCCGACGCCGCCGAGGTAGCGGGCCAGGGCGCGCAGGCCGTCGCTGTTGCTGCCGAAGGCGACGATCTTCCCGTCGGGCTGGACGGCGAGGCTGTTCACGCGGTCGCCGACGCCGAAGTCGGTGGTGATGCGGCCGTCCGTGCCGAACCCGGTGTCGAGGCTGCCGTCGGCGTTGAAGCGGGCGAGCGCGAAGTCGCCGACCGCCCCGCCGCCGCCGGCGATGATCCGGTCGTCGGGCTGGAGCGCCAGGTCGTACACGCCGGCTGTGCTGCCGAAGTCCGCGGTCGCGACACCTCCGGTGCCGAAGCCGCTGTCGCGGCTGCCGTCGACGTTGTAGCGCACGAGCGTGAAGCGGCCGCCGCTCGATCCGGAGGCGACGATCTTGCCGCTCGACTGCACGACCACGGTCTCGCCCCAGTTGTATCCGCCCAGGTCCGTGGTGACCCGGCCGTCGCCGCTGAAGGTGGTGTCCAGGCTCCCGTCGGAGTTGTAGCGGGCCAGGGCGAAGTCGAAGTTGGTCTCGCCCGAGTAGCCGACCAGGACGATCTTCCCGTCGGGCTGGAGAGCCATGTCCTGCGCGACGGCGCCGCCCACGTCGGAGAACGAGGTGATGCTCACGCCGTCACCGCCCCCGAAGGCGCCGTCCGGGCTCCCGTCGGGCAGGTACCGCACGACCGCGAACGAGCCGCCGGCCCGGGCTCCGGCGACGATCTTCCCGTCGGGCTGCACCGCGACGCCGGCCGCGTCCTCGGCCCCGCCGGCCAGGCCGGGGCTGACCCAGCCGTCGCCGCCCCCGAAGGCGGTGTCGACGCTGCCGTCGGCGTTGTAGCGGGCCACCGTGAACCAGCAGCAGCCCGCGAACTCGTCGTCGGTCTCCTGGTGACGGCCGACCACGACGATCTTCCCGTCGGGCTGGACCGCCACCCCCTGGGCCACGTCCTCGCCGTTCTCGAAGTCGGTCAGCACCTCGCCGTCGCCACCGCCGAAGGAGGTGTCGACGCTGCCGTCGGAGTTGTGCCGCGTGAGGGCGAACTCGGAGTCGAGGAACTCCGCATCCTGCTCCCACCCGACCGAGATGATCCTGCCGTCGGGTTGGATGGCCATGTCCTGGCCCTCGGCGAAGGTGTCGGTGGTGATGCTGACTTTTCCGCCGGTGCCGAACGTGGGGTCCAGGTCACCGGGTGCGGCGAACGCGCCGTGCGGCACGGCGACGACGAACGCCAGCGCCGCGACCAGGGCGGTCACGGCGCGTAGGGATCCCCGTAGGGAAGGAAGGATGGGCATGCTGCCAGACTCCGGATGCGCGCGCGACACGGCGCGACGGCTGGCCAGCGAATCGGCTTACTGGTCCGCAGAGTTCCACCCTGCGGGGTGACCGGTCCGACGATAGTGACAGCCGGGTTTTAGGCCGTCCGGAACGCCGGTCAGGGGCGGCGCCATGCCGTGGTGCTCCCCGGCCCAGGTGAGGACGGCCCCGCCGAACGGGCCCGCCGAGTACTGCGGGGCCGGGACTGGAGGTCTCGGTCACGGACGGGCGTCCCGCCACGGCACCTCAGTGGTCCGCACAACACGGCGTCGGATCCGGCACCTCGAAAGGAACGAGGGTGCCGCCCACGGCCGGCACGGCGGTCAGGACGAGTTCGTCGTCCTGCCAGAGCGGGCGTACGTGGCCCCACGTGACCAGCGGTGTCTCCAGGGCCGGTCGAGTCGGTGAGCCCAGGACCGTCACGCGGTCGATCGCGGAGCGCGTCAGCACGTCCGCGATCGTCAGCGTGCCGGTGAGGGAGGCGACGCCGGGGTAGAGCACCGCCCGGCCCGTCGCGTCCGGCGTGCCGCGCGACACCGCGTGTCCCCGGGCGATGAGCCGCTCCTGGGCGGTACGCAGGAGCGGCTCGGTCGGGAGGGCGAGGGAGACGGCCACGCGTGGGCGGTCTCCCCGCACCAGGTGGGTGCAGCCGAACGTGCCCTCGGGGAGGGCGAGTTCGGCCGCGAAGGTGTGCAGCAGGTGGTCGGCCGCCGGGAGGTCCCGGACGTCTGCGTCCACGGTCAGGGCGTACGGCGTCACGAGGGCAGGACCCACACCGGGTTGGAGTAGAACCACAGGTCGCGCCACGGGTCGGCGTCGCCGACGACGTCGATGGCCGGGCCGGCCGGGTCGACGGCGGCACCCATCGCGCCGACGGCGGTGCGGTTGCCGTCGGTGCCGCGCAGGCGGACGTAGACGGGGTGGTCGACCCTGCCGAGGTCGTAGGTGAGGCGGACCACGCCGGCCGACTTGTTCACCTCGTAGGACTTGACCACCTTCGCCGTCGGCGCGGTGAAGGTGTCCTTGTCCGCGACCGGGCCGGTCACATCGCCCTGGATGACGTCCACGCGGGCCAAGGTGGGGACGAAGCCCGCCCAGTTGGGGCCGCCGGCCGGCGCCACGTCGACCGTCAGTGTGACGTTCGTGCCCTTTCTGACGTGCAGGGCGCCGCCCAGGGTGGCCCAGCGGCGGCCGCCCGTCACGCGGACGTCGAGGGCGCTGATGAGTTGGCCGTGGTCGACCCAGATGCGGCCCGCGCGGATGCCGTCCATGACGGCGGCGTAGGAGAAGCCGTCGGCACCGACATGCGTACGGCTGTACTGGCCGGGCCAGTAGTCGCCCTGGGTGATGTCGATCCGGCCGCCGTAGACCGGGTCCGGGTGGCGGCCTTCGGTGGCGAAGTCGCCGCCGGTGCCGCGCACCGCCGTGTCCGCGTACACCTGGTGGGAGTCGGAGTTGGCGGTGATCCACCACGGCTTGCCCTCGGCGAGGAGGCTGTCCCACAGGCCGCCGACCGTGGCCGTCATCCAGTCGAAGCCGCCCCAGGTGCGGTAGCTCTCCAGCGGGTAGCCGGCGAAGGAGTTGGCGCTGGGGTTGTTGTCGTAGATGCCGCGGGCGCGGGCCATGCCGAGGGGGGCGGGCAGGCCGGCCGCCTGGTGGCCCGGGGCGCCCTCGAAGCCCACGGCGATCTGGCGCGAGGCGCTCGCGTCCCGCCAGCCGCGGATCTCGTGCGGGGAGTCGACACCGCGCCGCGCCGGGTGGTTGGCGAGCATCAGCGCGTCCTTGACCTTGCGCCGTTCCACCTGCTCCGCAAGGAAGTTGAGGCCCGCGACGGCGAGCGCCTCGTTGGCGGGCGTGGAGTCGCCGGCGCCCTTCACGCTGCCGTCGTAGTCGGTCTCGAACTGCTTGAGGACCAGGACCTCGTTCCTGCCGGGGTGCACGAAGACGGTGCCGTGCTCGGCGGCCGGGATGTTCCACTCCAGGCCCTGGAAGACGAGCGTGTCCTCGTAGGCGGCCCGGGCGGCCTGGATGTCCGGGTTGACCTTCTCGACGCCGATCCTGGCGTGGGTCTCGCTGCCGTGGTCGGTGATGACCAGCCAGTCCATGCCGTGCCTGGCCCCCTGGCGGACCTGGTCGACGACCCGGTACTTGCCGTCGCTGCTGTACTGCGTGTGGATGTGGTGGTCACCGGCCAGCCACAGGAAGCCGTTCGCCCTACGGCCGCCGGGAGCGGCGGACGTGGCCGTTGCCGAGGCGGCGGCCGGAGTCGGGGCGACGACGCTGCCGGCGGCCAGCCCGGCGCCCAGCAGACCCGCCCGGCGCAGCAGCGCGCGGCGCGACTGCTGCTCGGGGCTCAGGGCCTCGTCGGGCACGGAGGTGTCGAAGGCGGCGGGCAGGGCGGAGGTCGCCGCGTCGTGCGAGTGGTCGTGGCCATGGTGTTGTCCGTGGTGGTGTCCGTGGTGGTGATGACGACCGTGCGCGTGCCCGTGTCCCATGTGCCCCTCCTGATGCCGCTGCCTTGTGCGGCCTGCCTCCTGCGGCGCTGCTGCGCCGCCTGTGGAGGATCAAGGCGAAACATGAACGTTGAACGAGCAGCGAGTGGCGGCCGGGCGCCCTGGACGCGGCAGAACGCCACGTCCCTCACTGTTTCCCCAACCGCCCTTGTACGTCACCCTGGTTGACACCGAACCTGAGCAGCGCTCACCTTCCTCCCTCTTCCTCACCTACCTCACCCACCCCACTCATCGGAGACACCCCCACATGAGAAGACTGATCGGCACGCTCGCGGCCGCAGCCCTGGCCCTCACCGGCCTCGCCACCACCGGCTCGACCCCCGCGGTGGCCGCCCCCACCGGCACCTTCAACGTCCTGACCTACAACGTCGCGGGCCTTCCGGAAGGCCTGAGCTCCGGCAACCCGGAGAAGAACACCCCGCTGATCTCGCCGCGGCTGGCGGCGTACGACATCGTGAACGTCCAGGAGGACTTCAACTACCACGCGGCTCTGTACGCGGGAGACAACCACCCGTACCGCACCGCGACCAGCGGCGGCGTGCCCTTCGGCGACGGCCTCAACACCCTCTCGGACCGCGCCTTCGAGGACTTCGAGCGGGTGAAGTGGAACGACTGCACCGGCACCAACTGCCTGACCCCCAAGGGCTTCTCGCTCGCCCGGGTCCGCCTCGCCGAGGGCGTCTTCGTGGACCTCTACAACGTCCACACCAACGCCGACGACACGAACGACGCGCTGGCCGCCCGCCGCGCCAACGTCGAGCAGCTGTCGGACTTCATCCAGGCGAACTCGTCCGGCAACGCGGTGATCGTCATGGGTGACACCAACACCCGGTACACCCGCAGCGGCGACAACATCCGCACCCTCGCCGACGAGAACGGCCTGACGGACGCGTGGGTGCAGCTGGTCAAGGGCGGCGTCCGGCCGACGCAGGGCGCGGACGCGCTGCTGTGCCCGACGACGGCGCCGCCGAACGGCTGCGAGGTCGTCGACAAGGTCCTCTACCGCGGCAGCAAGCTCCTGACGCTCGACGCCACCCGCTACAACAACGAGTGGGCGTCCTTCCTGGACTCCGCGGGCGGTAACCTCTCCGACCACTTCCCGCACACGGTCGACTTCTCCTACACCCTCAACTCCGCCCTGAAGGCGAGCGACTTCTTCGGCGGCCCGCACGGCACGGCCTTCAACGACGCGCACAACCTGCCGACGTCGACGTCGGCATCCCCGCGCACCCTGACCCTGCGCGGCAGCTCCCGCCTGGACGCGGTGTCCCTGACGCACGACGGCGGCACGGCCCTCACCCACGGCGGCACGGGCGGCACGGCGACGTCCCTGACCCTGGCTTCCGGAGAACACCTCACCACCGTGAAACTGACGCAGGGTCAGAAGGACGGACGGACGCGGATCTTCTCGGCGTCGTTCACGACGGACAAGGGCCGTTCGCTGTCCGCCGGCACGGCGACGTCGGACGCCAAGACCTTCACGGCGCCGTCCGGTTGGCAGATCATCGGGTTCACGGGGCGGGCGGGCGACGAGGTCGACAAGTTGGGAGTGCTGTACGCGCCGATCGGCTGACGGCTCGTACGACGGCCGCCCACCCCCGCAGCCGTACACGGGTGGGCGGCACCGCACCATCTGAACGGCCGCTGTCCGAACGGCCCTTGTCCGGTGCCGCGCACCTACCGGGTGAGGCGGCGCAGTGCGGCGTGGCCGGGAGGACCCCAGGTGGGCTTGCCTCCGGGCCGGCCCTGGACACCCGCCTCTCCGATGAGGATGCCGCCGAGGGCTCGCATCACCGCCCAGCCGCGGGCCCGGCGCAGGGTCGCGGCGTCCGGGGTCGGCTGGTAGGCGGCGTGGAAACGGTCGGCGGCGCCGTCCGGCAGCAAGACCCAAGCGGCGGCGAGATCGCAGGCCGGATCACCCGCGCAGACCTCGCCGAAGTCGATCACCCCGCAGAAGGTGCCGTCCGCGGTGAGGATGTTGGCCGGGTGCAGGTCGCCGTGGAGCCACAGCGCCGGGCCCGTCCACTCGGGCGCGGCGACGGCGTCCTCCCAGACCGCGCGGACGGCATCCGGGTCGGCGATGAGCCCCATCTCGGTGGCCGAGGCCAAACCTTTGGCGACCCCCTCGGCGTGGTCGGCCAGCGGCCCCCCGCGGCCACGGCCGGCCGGCGCCCCGTCGGGGGCGGGGCGGTGAAGAGCCGTCAGGAAGGCGGCCAAGGCGTCGGCCGCCTCGGCTGCGCGCGTGGCGGGCGCCTGATCGGCGGGCGAGCCCGGGACCCAGGTGGTGACGATCCACGGCCGCGGAAACCGCTCGGACGGCTCGCCGAGGCGCTGCGGGACCGGGACCGGCAGGGGCAGGTGCGGGGCGAGGGCGGGGAGCCAGGCGTGCTCCTTGCGCAGCAGCACGTCCGCGGTCTGCGTCGCCCAGGGCAACCGGACGGCGAGGTCGTCGCCGAGCCGCCACAGCTGGTTGTCCCAGCCCCGTGCGCCGAGCTTCACGGGGCGGTCGGCGAGGTCGGGGTGCTGGTCCCGCAAGAGGTCCCGGACCAGCTCCGCGGTGATTTCGATCTCTGTGGTGGTCATGCGGAGCAACGGTAGTCAGGGAGCCGCCGACGGCTGACCTCATTAGGATGCCCCCTAGGGTCTCCAGGGGCCTGAGGATCCCAGGCCAGGTCACGTATCCGGAGGTCACCCGCCCCATGGCCCGCGCAGGACTCACCGCCGACCGGCTCACCGCGGCCGCGGCCGATCTCGCCGACGAGGTCGGCTTCGAGAAGGTCAGCCTGTCCGCGCTGGCCCGGCACTTCGGGGTGAAGGACGCGAGCTTGTACTCGCACGTCAGGAATCTCCAGGACCTGCGGACGCGGGTCGCGCTGCTGGCCGGCGGCGAGATGATCGACCGGATCGCCGCCGCCGTCGCCGGACGCGCCGGCAAGGACGCGCTCGCCGCCTTCGCGGACGCCTACCGGGAGTACGCCCTTCAGCACCCGGGCCGATACGCCGCGACCCAGATCCGCGTCGACCAGGCCCTCGTCGCCGACTCCCCCGCCATGCGCCGCACCGCCGAGATCACCTACGGCATGCTCCGCGCCTACGGCCTCGAGGAACCCGACCTCACCGACGCCGTCCGCCTGCTGCGCAGCACCTTCCACGGCTACTGCGCCCTGGAGTCCACCGGCGCCTTCGGCGCTCCCCGGGAGGTACGCAAGTCCTGGGAGCGCGCCGTCGACGCCCTGCACGTGGCACTCGTGAACTGGCCACGCAGCGAGCACGACCGGCAGCCGGCCCAGTTGTCCCCCTGACCAGTTGGACTGGAAGCTTCGCGGAGGTCACACGCCGCCGCCCGGCCCGCTCCCCCAGACCTTCGCCTCCGCCCACGGCAGCCTCGCCGACCAGGTGTCCGTCGTGGACGACCCGGAGCTGGCGCCACACGGATGTGTTCACGGCGGCGGGCCCGCATCCGGGCGCGGTGGCGAAGGTGCCGCTGGATGTGCGGGGCTGTCTGGGGGCGTTGAGCGATGTGACGGAACGGCTCAGGGCCTTGTGACGGGTGCCTTGGGAAGGGCCTTGCGACGGCTTGCGGTACCCCGCCGCCCGGCGGCTCTGTGCGCCGGGCGGCGGGGGCGGCACGGGTTACGGGAGTTTCACGAACGGCGACAGGAAGGCTCGGGCGCCCGGGGTGTCCAGGCGGTACGTCACGTTCGTCGCGTAGCACGGGGTGTCCCCGGTGATCGTGGTGGCGGCCAGGACGTTCCTGCCGCCGATCACCGCGAAGTTGGGGCCGCCCGAGTCGCCGTAGCAGGCACCGCCGTTGCCCTGCGGCGCGGTCATGGCAAGGCGTGCCCAGGAGTCGTTGAGGGCGTCGAAGGTGACGGGCGCCTTCATCCGGACACCGCCGCCGGGGTGGGTCTGCCCGCCGGGGCCGTTGGCGGCCTCCTGGGTGCCGTATCCGGCGACGAACCAGTCGGTGGCGTTCAGGCCCCGCGGTCCGAGCGCGCCGAGCTGGTTCGCGGTGGGCAGGGTGGCCGGGGTGAACATCCAGCGGGCCTTGACCTTCGCGGCGGGCAGCTCGATCACCGAGATGTCGTGGGTGTCCGACGCGGGCCCCGGGAAGTCGGGGTGGCTGTGGGCGGTGCCTTGTACGGCGACGGCCCTCGCCTGGGCGGCCGGGTCGCCGGGGTACTTCTTGGCGGCGGCGTCGAGGCCGGCCTGCACGTCCTGGTCCAGTGACACGTAGAACTTCACGTTGTCGGGCCAGTCGGTGGTGCAGTGCGCGGCGGTCAGGAAGGTGTCGGCGTCGATCATGGTGCCGGAGCAGACCCAGTCGACCCGGTCCGGGGTCGCGGGATCGCCGTCGTTGTCCCAGGTGGCCACGAGCGCGCCGACCTCGGTGCGTTCGGGGGCGGGCGTCGCGTTGTACGAGTTGATGGCCGAGGACGGCAGCGCCGTGGCGAGCACGGTCGCACAGGCGGCCGCGGTGACGGCGGTGGCGCGTATGGCTGACAAAAGAACTGACCCTTCTGCAGGTGAGCTGGGTGTTCTCCTGTGGGGGGGGTGCGCCAAGTGAAACGTCTGGGGGCGGCGGCGACAAGAGCGTGCCCGCTCCTCCAGGGTTTTCCCTATGCGTTCCCTATGCGTTCCCTGGCGAGGAAGCTACGGCTCGTCGCTGTGAGGCAGGTCGCCCCGGCGGCTGAGCGCGTCCACGGCACCGTACGACGGGACACCCCCCTGCGGTGTCCGTCCCTCCCTGATGTCCACGACCGCTTCCAGCGCCGCGCCGAGTGCCCGCCGATAGAGCAGCGAGCCGAGGCTGACGCGACGGACGCCGAGGTCGGCGAGGTGGGGGACGGTGGGGCCGGTCGGGGTGTAGAGGATGTTGAGGGGAACATCGAGATGCCTCACCAGGGCGGCGATCCGGCGGGGTTCGGTGAGACCCGGCACGAACACGCCGTCGGCGCCCGCCCGTTGATAGGCGTCGAGGCGTTCGGCGGTCTCCGCTCCGTCACCCAGCCAGTACGTGTCGGTGCGGGCGTTGACGAAGAGGCCGGGTGCCGCCGACTTGACCGCGGCGATCTTCGCGGCGTGCAGTGCGAGGGAGCCGAGGCGGTCCTCCAGGTTGATCCCGGCGGCTCCGACGGCCTGGAGCTGACGGGCGAACTCCCCCACCTGGCCGGGGTCTTCGCTGTAACCGTCCTCCGCGTCCACCGAGACGAGATACGGATCCGAGCCGAGGTCGAGGGCGAGCCGGAGTGTCTCGTCACGGGTGGCCGATGTCCCGTCGGGCAGACCGGCGGCCGCGGCGACACCGAGGCTCGTCGTACCGATCGCGGGAAAGCCCTCGGCGGCGAGCGCCCTCGCCGAGGCGTGGTCCCAGGCGTTGGGGAGCAGCAGGGGCTCGTCGCCGTGGTGGAGGTCGGCGAACGCGGTCATGTGAGGTCCTCCGGGACGGTTGGCGGTCACGACAGGTCTCCTACGGCGTCGGCGTAGTACGTCGAACCTTCCAGGTGGCGGGCGAGTTCGCGGAAGCTCCAGCCTTCGCCGGGTGAGTGGTCGAGCTGGGCGTCGCTGAGGGCGTCCAGCCGGTTCGCCCAGATGCGGGCGAGGCGGGTCAGCCGACTGCGGGCCTCGTCCAGGTCCTGCGGGGTGAAGGGCGCGAGGTCGGTCTCGGTGGTGACGGTGGAGGCGTGCCAGCGGTCGGGCTGGGGCTCCTCGCCGGCCAGCCGGGCCTCCAGCTCGGCCAGGTGGTCGATGAGGTGGTCGGCGACGCGGCGGATCGCCTTGTGCGGGGTGTAGACGCGGTCGTCGACGTGGGCGGGCCTGCCGTCCCAGTTCGGCCAGGTCGCGGCCAGGGTGAGGACGTGGTCGACCATGGCGGTGACGGCGTCGGCGGGGGGACGAGGGACGGTTTCGGTCATGCTCCGAACGCTAGGCGCACGTCGTTTCGGTGCCGGCCGAAGTGATCCGTCCCACACTCTGTGAAACTTCAGCAACATTGTCGGCCGATGCGGCGACCGGGGTACATGACTTCCGCAAGACGCACGACGTCCGCCTCCGCATCCGGCGCGCCCGGCCATCGTCGGGCCCACGCCGCCCGCAAGCCCCTCATCGCGGGCCTCGCCGCCACCGCCGCCCTGGTGGGCGCCTGGTACGCCACCGCGGGCGCCGCCCCGAACGCCGCGCCCAGCCTCACCCCCACGACCACCACGGTGAACCTGCCGGCCAAGTTCCCCTATCTGTCGGCCGGTTACAACAACACCCGTGAGTGGACGCGCACGGCGACGGCGGTGGCCCCGAACGGCACCCTGCGGGTGGCCTGGCCCGCCTCGGACGGCATCCACGTCACGCCGCTGACCGCCGCCGGCAAGCGCTCGGGCGCGGACACGATCGTCAAGGGCACCAAGGAGGTCGGCGGCCTGGTCGCGCACAACGACGGCTTCGCGCTGCTGACCCGGGTCGCCGACACCAACAAGTGGAAGGAGACTGCGGCCGCACTGATCCGCTACACGAACGGCAAGCAGACCTTCCGCACCAAGCTGACCGGCACCTCCTCAAACGACACGGCACCGACCCTCGACGGCCAGCTCACCTGGAACGGCACCAAGTACGGCGCGTACTTCGTCGTGCACGGCGCGGGCGGCTTCGCCGACGGGCACTTCGGCGACAAGCTGTCGTACGTCGGCGCCAAGGGTGCGGGGCTCGGCGGCGGCTGGAGCTGGGGATGCAGCCACAACGAGGGCATCGCCCTCGCCGCCGAGAAGACCGGCGCCTTCACCTCCCTCTGCTTCGACGACTGGCGCTCCGGGCTGTTCGTGTCGACGGGGATCGGCGCACCCGACAACGCCCCGGTCGTGCAGCGCGAGCAGTGCTGGGCGGGCTACTGCGGCGGCACGTTCGCCGGCCGTACCGGTGACCTCGTGAAGTCGGCCTCCGGTCGCTACGCCACCGCCTTCGCCTCCCGCGGCGCCGCGTCGGCCGCGAAGAACCCGGACGACGCGAGCGGCCGCGGCTGGACGGTCAAGCCGAAGACCAGTACGCACCAGGTGGCGGTCGCCTTCCTCAAGAACCGCAACACCCCTGCGGGCAAGGCGATCCGGCTGTCAGCCACCAAGGGCGTCGAACACGTCAACGTCCGCATCGCCCCGTACGGCAAGGACCGCCTCCTGCTGTCCTGGGAGTCCCTGAAGAACGCCAAGTGCGCGAACGGCACCTGCACCGGCACCTTCACGGGGACGTCCTTCCGGCTCATCGACTGGAACGGCAGGTTCCAGAGCGCCACGAAGGTCGTCGGCACCCGGATCACCGGCGACATCGCGGTCCAGAAGGACGGCACACTGACGTGGGCGTACGCCCCGGTCACGCCGTCGTACGCGTCGCCGCTGACCGGCGCGTCCCCCACCTCCACGACACTTCGGATCGCTCGCCTCACGCCCTGAGCGTGCCTGGTCAGCCCGTGATCGAGAAGAAGATCGTGTCCTGCGTGTACCAGTCGATGTTCTTCGTCGCGAACTCCCACTCGGTGTTCTCGAAGTCGAGCTTGTCGATGATCTCCTGGACGTCGTGGCGGAAGTTCGCGTCCATCCGGTCCAGCACCGCACGGTAGGCGTCGGCGGCGGGCTTGGCCTTGGCCAAGGGGAACATGCCTATGTGCGGGCCGTCCACGGGATACGGGATGTGAAAGGGGATCTCCTGCGGCGGCCCGGAGAACAGGTGGTCGTGCAGCAGCAGATCCCCCCTCACATCCAGGCGGCGCAGTTCGTCGTCGAGGAGGCCGAAGAACGTCGAGGGCTTGGAGTACACGCCCAGGTCGGCCGGGTCGGACGCATTGCAGTCGATGATGTGCTGGAGGGCGCGGTAGTACGCACCGGCCGCGTACCCTGCATCCGAACTCGCGTGACCGGCCACCAGGTGCTCGAGTGCGTCGGGGATGGACAAGCCCCAGTCGATGCCCTGGCGTTCGAGTTCGAGTTGGCTCTTGTGCGCCCTTTCGCGCATCATGCCGAGGATGCGCTGCTGGTCGGCGGTGAGGCTCCCGGCGGCTCCGAGGAACCCCAGGACGTCGGCTTTGTCAGCGGTGCTGTACGAGATGATCCGGCTCATGATCACCATGCTGCCAGCCACCACTGACAACCGACCCGGCAGGCTCAGGCGGGCGTGACGCCCACCCCGTTCTCATCCAGCCGGACCCGCCACTCGCGCCCCGAGCTCCAGCGGACGTGGATCTCGCCCGACTCGGCCACCTGTACGGCCACCAGCTCCTGAAGCGGTACGGGGTCCGGCTCGGCGGTGAGGCGGGCGAGAGCGACGAACACGCTGGGACCGTCCCCCGTCAGACCCGGCAGACCCGGCAGACCCGGCAGGCCCATAGGAGCCGTCGAACCCGTCAGACCCGTCGGCTCGGAGTCGCTCAACAGGCCGGACACAGGCACGAGTTCCGCCTCGACGCCCTCCCCCGCAGCCCACCCCGTCACCCGCACCGCCGTCCCGGGAGCCGCGCCCACGACCCGGTGGATGCGCACCTCCACCGCGCCCTCGGCCAGCACCACACTGCCGACCCGGATTCCGTCGCCGACCGAGTGCCGGGAGGCGGCCCACCCCTCCCCCACCCCCAGCGGCACGATGTCCGTGCGGCTCGGATCGTCGCCCACGATCACGCTGTTGTCGTACGACGACGAAGGCTTCGTCACCGTCGAGTAGGCGAGGCGCGTGTAGTAGGGGTCGTAGCGGACGTCCTCGCTGCCGTGGTTGTGGAGGCGGACCAAGCCGTCCGAACTCGTGGACTGCACAAGCCAGTTGGGGGCGGCGATCGGCGTGAGCGCGTTGGCGCGCTCGGACGGGGCGGGCTCCTCGGCCGCCGTCCAGACCTCGTGGTCCGGCGGCAGCAGCAGGCCGAGGAAGGCCTTGCTCGCCCAGTAAGGGGACGCCGGGCCCGAATAGCCCTGCAGGACCGCCTCATCGGGGCCGTGCCAGCCGAGGGTGAGCAGCCCGCGCGCATCCACCGCGCCACGCTCCAGGAAGTACTTCAGCGCGCCGGAGGCCAGCCGCCTCGTCACGCCCGGCGTGAGCGGCGTACGGCCCGTCAGGGCGCCGAGCCACAGCGGGGCCGTGGTCGCGAAACGGTAGGTCAGGGAGCGGCCCTGGTGCATGGGGGCGCCGTCGGCGCCGAACAGGCGGGCGTAGTCCTCCAGATGCCGTGAGAGCCGACCCCCGTACAGCTCCAACAGCCGCTCGTCCTGCGCCAGCCAGGCGTGCAGCACCGGGTACAGGTGCATCGCCCAGCCGTTGTAGTAGTCGAACTTCCGGCCGTCGCCGTCCGTGTACCAGCCGCCACCGACGTACCAGTCCTCGATGCGCTCAAGCCCCCGGTCGATCGCCTTGCGCGACTCCTCGGCCTCGTGGCCGACCTCCTGGAGGAAGCCGCCCACCGTCACCGGGAACAACTCCCAGTTGCAGGGCCAGGCTTCGGCCGTCACCGCGTCCCCGAGCCAGGCCGCCGCCCGCTGCCGCACCCCGTCGTCCAGCCGGTCCCACAGCAGCGGCCGCGTCAGCCGCAGCGCGAGGGCGATCGACGCCGCCTCGACCAGGGGCTGGCTGCGGTCCTCGATACGGGGCCAGACCCCCGACACGCCCGCCGCGAGTCCGTCGGCGTAGCGCTCCAACGCCGTCTCGTCCCGGCGGAAGGCCGCCAGGAGCAGCGTGCGGGCGTAGCCCTCCAGCCCGTCGGAGAGGCGGCCCGACCAGCTCTCGCGGTCGCCGGGGAAGTGGTACAGGGCGCGGTCCTCGGTGGCGTACGGCTCCACCGCGGCGAGCAGGGCGTCGGCGGCCGCCTCCCAGTGGGCGCGGGTGTAGCCGGTGTGCGGGCTGCGGTTGCGGTCGTCGGGGGGCAGGTGCATCGGTTCTCTCTCTTGCCGACTCGGTTCAGACCTGGGGCGCTCCGGTTCCGGTCGAAGCGCCCCAGGAGTTCATCCCACCCGCACCAGGCCCTCGGGCACCAGATGCCGGGCGGCGAGTTCGTCGCGGACCAGGCCCGCGTACACCGTCGCACCATGCACCGAGGTGTGGGTGTTGTCCCGCTTCTCGTTGTAGAGGTACAGCGCCTTGGAGGCCTCGACGCCCAGGGACTCCACCAGCGCCTTCGTCTTCGCCGTCAGGTCGATCAGCGGGACGCCCTCGGCGGCGGCGACCGAGCGGATGACTGCCGGGTGGTCCACGCCGAGGCCGTTCACCAGCAGGGCCGTGCCGTTGTTGAGCGTGCCGTCGGCGTTGAACCAGCGGCGCACGATCGGGGTGACGAGGACCGGCTCGCCGCCCTTCTCCCGCACGCCTGCCACCAGGGTCTCCAGGTTGGCGCGGTAGGTCGCCTCGTCGGTCGTCTTGTCGTTGTGGGCGAGCTGGATCAGGACCAGGTCGCCGGGGCGGATCTGCGGCTGGACGGTGGCCCAGAGCTGCGGGTTCTCCAAGTAGGTGACCGTACTCTCGCCGGAGTCGGCGTAGTTGGCGACGGACACGCCCTTGCGGAGGTACTGCGGCAGCTGCTGGCCCCAGCCGGAGTACGGGTCGCCGGGCTGGTCGCAGACCGTGGAGTCACCGACGAGGAAGACCTGGCGGGCGTGCCGGGCCGGGGTGACCTTGATGTCGGCGAGCGCGGGTGCCGAGCCGCCGAGGACCAGGTCCAGGCCGGGAGTCCCTGCGGGGCCCGTCGGCTCGCCCTCGGGCGTGCGGACGTTCACGGTGAAGCTGCGGGCGACGTGCTCGCCCGCAGGGGCGGCCGTCTCGGGGAGCAGGGCGCGGCGGGTCTCACCGGCGACGCTCGTGCTCGACGCGGCCTCGCCGCCGAGGATGACCTTCACGTCGTACGTGCCGGCCGGGACGTCGAAGTGGCAGGCGGTGGCGGTGCAGTTCTCGATGCCGAGGGGACGCTGAGCGCCGTACGGCTCATGCGCCTGAGCCGGTACGGCCGTCAGGACCGACAGGCCGGTGCTCAGCGTCACCGCCGCCAGAGCGGCACGGTTGAAACGTCTCATTCGTCGGCTCCTCCACAGGACGACATGGCCTGGCGCTGGACCGTACCCGTTTCTGCAAGCGCTT
Organism: Streptomyces sp. T12; assembly: GCF_028736035.1. Classification (NCBI taxonomy): domain Bacteria; kingdom Bacillati; phylum Actinomycetota; class Actinomycetes; order Kitasatosporales; family Streptomycetaceae; genus Streptomyces; species Streptomyces sp. T12. Next base: position 8,570,866 of record NZ_CP117866.1, on the reverse strand, counting down.
TCTAGACCCCGGTTCGATTTCACAAGACTGCCAACTTCTCCGCGACGAAAGCCCTTTCGCGAAATCGATTCAACTGTCACCCTCGCTCTCACCCGCACCACCCCCACACCTCTCTCGAAGGAGGCACCCCCATGTCCGGATCCGCCAACAGACCGGTCCGACGCCGCACCTTCGTGCTCGGCACCGCGGCCGCCGCCGGCACAGCAGCGCTGAGCGGCACGGCCTCCGCCGCGGCCTTCGGCTGGAGCGACGACGGCTCGAACTACGTCGTCGACACCGGCGCCAACCTCGTCTTCAAGGTCAGCAAGTCCAACGGCGACCTGACCTCGCTGGTCTACCGCGGCACGGAGTACCAGGGCTACGGCGGCATGAACTCGCACATCGAGTCCGGCCTCGGCAGCTCCACGGTGTCCATCAAGCAGTCGGGTTCGACGATCCTGATCTCGGTCGCCTACGGCACGCTGCGGCACTACTACGCGGCCCGCAGCGGCGAGAACAACATCTACCTGTGGACCAACAAGGCCGACACGTCGGTCTCCGCGACCCGCTACATCCTGCGCGTGAAGAAGGGCCTGTTCCTCAACGACCAGCCCGACTCCTACACGTACACGAACAGCACCATCGAGGCCTCGGACGTCTTCGCCAAGTCCGACGGCCAGACCCGCTCCAAGCACTACTCCAAGCTCCGGGTGATGGACTACGACTACACCGGCTGGAGCGGCGGCGGCGTCGGCCTGTGGATCGTGCGCAGCAACCACGAGAAGGCGTCCGGCGGCCCGTTCTACCGCTCGCTGCTGCGGCACCAGAGCGCGGACGGCGGTGGTCTGTACGAGATCCTGTACTACGGCCAGAACCAGACCGAGGCCCAGCGCTTCGGCCTCCAGGGCCCGTACGTCATCGCCCTCACGGACGGCGGGGCGCCCTCCTCGTCGCTGTTCCCGGGCACGCTCACCACGTCGTGGGCGGACTCGCTCGGCATGTCCGGGTACGTCGGCGCGAGCGGGCGCGGCAAGGTGGCCGGCGTCGGGATCTCCGGGCGGAACACGGCGTACCCGTACACCGTCGGGCTCGCCAACTCGGCGGCCCAGTACTGGGGTTCGGCGCGGTCGTCGGACGGCTACTTCTCGATCGGGGGTGTGCTGCCGGGGACGTACACCCTCACCGTCTTCAAGGGTGAACTCGCCGTCCACACGGCCTCGGTGTCGGTCACCGCCGGTGGCACGACCACCCTCAACACGATCGCCATCCCGTCCTCGAACGACCCGAGCAACGCCAGCGCCATCTGGCGGATCGGCGACTGGAACGGCGCGCCCAGCGGCTTCAAGAACGCCGACCTGATGACGTACGCGCACCCCTCGGACGTCCGCGCGGCCTCCTGGACCGGCAACGTGGTGATCGGCAACAACGAGACGGCGTCCTTCCCCTGCTACCTCTGGAAGGACGTCAACAGCGGGATCCTCGTGTACTTCAAGCTGACGGCGGCCCAGGCGGCGGCCGCGCACACCCTGCGGATCGGGGTGACGACGGCGTACGCCAACGGCCGCCCCCAGGTGTCGGTCAACGGCAACTGGACGTCCGCCATCCCCTCCCCGCCCACGCAGCCGAACACCCGGTCGCTGACCAACGGTTCGTACCGGGGCAACAACCACACGTTCACCTACAGCGTGCCGGCGTCCGCCTGGCTGACGGACACCGGCCAGTACAACGTGCTGAAGATCGACGTGGTGAGCGGTTCGGGGACGACGGGCTATCTCAGCGCGGGCACGGCGATCGACGCGATCGACCTGCTCGCCTGATCTCACCTCAGGTTCCGCGCGTCCACTGCTGGTTGGTTCCTCCGTTGCAGGTGTACGTGATGATCGCGGCGGAGTTGGCGGTGGACGCGCCGTTCACGTCCAGGCACTCGCCGGTCGCCCGGGACTTGACGTTCACGTAGGAGCCGGTGGTGGTGAGCGACCACTGCTGGTTGGTCGAGGAGGCGTTGCAGTTCTCCTGGGTGACCGTGTTCGCGTTCTCCTGGACGCACAGGGAGCTGCTCCTGACCATCAGCTGGTAGTAGCCGCTGCCCACCGACTTGAACCAGTACTTCTGGTTGTTGCCGCCGTTGCAGTCGTACTGCTTGATCTGGGCGCCGGCCCACAGCGACTGGCTGGTGACGTCGGCGCACCTGCCGCTGTGTCGTGCGACGAGCGTGTTGTACGTGGCGCTCGTCCCGCTGATCGACCCGGTGGCCGTGTCGATGGTGACCTCCGGGGTCCAGGACATGGACATCGAGGTCGAGGAGGGGAAGGTCAGCGGCAGCCAGACGTAGCGGGAGTCGTTGACGGTGCCGCCGAAGGAGTTGCCCCAGCGGTCGCCCAGGTAGAGGTACGAGGTGGTCGAAGTGCCCTGCACGGGAAGGACGTACGCGGTCTGCGAGCCGTACGTCGTGGAGTCGCCGATGTTCGTCATCGCGGTCCAGGGGCCGGCGATGCTGGTGGCCGTGGCGTACTGCTGCTGGTTGGGGTTCCAGCCGGTGGCGCCCGACGTCAGCATGAAGTAGACGCCGTTCCGCTTGAACAGGGCGGGGGCCTCTCGGTGGCCACCGTGCCAGGGGTCGGCGACCAGGGCCGCGATGCCCGTGTAGTCGCTGGTCAGGCGGTAGATCTGCAGGTCGTAGTTCTCGCGGGCGGCGGAGGCCATGTAGCCGGTGCCGTCGGTGTCGACGAAGACCGTGATGTCACGGGACATGTGCTGGCCGAGCGGGCGGAAGCTGCCCTGCCAGGTGTAGTTGCCGTCGACGGTGTCGGAGACGGCGACGGCTGCGCGGGCCTCGCTGTAGTCGGTGCCGTTCTCCTTGTGCATCCACATCACGAACTTGCCGGTGGAGGCGTTGTACATGACCTTCGGGCGCTCGATGTTGGCGGTGGCCAGCTCCGAGGAGCTCGACTGGGTCAGGACGTGGTTCCTGAACTCCCAGTTCTTCAGGTCGGTGGAGCGGTAGGCGTCCACGTACCGGAAGGTGTTGTCGGCGTTGCGGTGCTCGCCGAACCAGTAGTAGTAGGAGCCGACCTTGATGACCCCGCCGCCGTGCGCGTGCACAGGGTTGCCCGAGGTGTCGGTGAACTGCGTGCCGTTGGTGACGGTCTGGGGCGCCGCCTGGGCGGGGCCGGCGGTGGCCAGGGCGCCGGCCAGGGCCAGACAGAGGGCGAGCAGAACCGCGTACGCACGTCTCATCTTCACGCACTCTCCTTCACGGTTACGGCAGTTGTCCCCGTGGTCGTCCCGGCGGTCGTGTCCGCCGCCGCGTCTGCCACCGGGATGCCGAAGTTCGGGGTGCCGTCCGGGTTCCAGCCGAGCTTCTGGATGCGGGTGTGGCGGTTGGGGTCGTTCAGCGGGTCGCCGACGATCTCCTTGTACTGGCGGGCGTGGTAGACGAGGACGTCGCTGCGGCCGTCCTCGGCGACGGTGAAGCAGTTGTGGCCGGGGCCGTACTGCTTGGTGGTGTCGTTGCTGGTGAAGACCGGGGTGGGGGACTTGGACCAGCTGGCCGGGTCCATGAGCTCGCTGTCGGCGTCGGCGGTGAGCATGCCGACGCAGTAGTGGTAGTCGGTGGCGGAGGCCGAGTAGGTGAGGAAGATCCGGCCGTTGCGCTTGAGGACGTAGGGGCCTTCGTTCACCTTGTAGCCGATGCACTCCCAGTCGTACTCGGGTGTGGACAGCCGTATTTGAGGCCCCGTCAGCGTCCACGGGTTCGCCATCTCGGAGAGGAACAGGCCGGTGTTGTTGTCCATCCCGGGTTCGTGCTGCGCCCAGCACAGATAGCGCGTGCCACGGTGGGTGAAGGTGGTGGCGTCGAGGGAGAACGTCTCCCAGGCCGTCTTGACCTGACCCCTCTCCACCCACGTGCCCTTGAAGGGGTTGGGGTGGGAGTTCTCCAGGACCCAGATGCGGATCTTCCACACGTCCTCGGCGGGCGCGGAGGCGAAGTAGATGTACCACTTGCCGCCGATGCGGTGGAGCTCGGGAGCCCAGATGTGCGCGCCCATGTCGCCGGTGGTGTGGGCCCGCCAGATGACCGACTCGGCGGCCGTGGACAGGCCGTTCAGGGTGCGGGAGCGGCGCAGGATGATGCGGTCGTACTCGGGGGCGGTGGCCGTGAAGTAGTAGAAGCCGTCGGTGTGGCGATGGATGTGCGGGTCGGCTCGCTGCTGGACGAGGGGGTTCGCGAACGGGGCCGCCTTCTGGGGTGCGGCAGGGGCTGCGGGGGCAGCGGCGTGGGCGACGCCGGGGATGGCCGAGGCGGCGGTCAGGGCGCCGGCGGCTGCGGCGCCCTTCAGCAGCAGTCTGCGGCTGGGGACTTCGGGCAGATCGTGATCGCGGCTCATGCGGGTGCCTCTCGGGGGATCACTGAGGGGGGGCTTGTTCGAGATGGCGAACTACATCTGTCATTACGAACGGCTGAAAGCTAAGGGCGCACAACGGGGGAGGTCAACGGGTCGGACGGGACGAGGGCAAGCGGTTTCTCCCATGCCCTCACTCGAACGGTCACTTTAAGGAGCAGGGGTGCGGCGGACGTGGTCGGCTGAGGTCACTGCCGCACCCCCGACACCGAAAGGTGAACCCCGATGAGACCAGCCCGGTTCCTGGCGGCCCTGGTGACCGCCGCACTGGCGACGACGTGGGCCGCCGGTACCGCCCAGGCGCAGCCTTCGCCGGACCACAACTGCGTGTTCGAAGGCATCAACATCAACCAGCTCCTGGGAATCGGCGAGCGGGTCATCGGCCCGCCGCCGTGCCGCGAGGCGCTCGCCGGTGAGCGCTGGGTGCGGGTCGGGCCGAGCTGGCAGACGGCGGGCACGGGCGAGCGCAAGGTCTACCCGCAGGGGTACGTCCCCCAGGACCCCGACCCGATCGACGACTTCAACGCGAAGTTCCAAGGGGCCCGCTACGTCCTGGACCGCGGTACAGCACAGGAGAGGACATTCGTCTACGGCCGGGAGGTGCTGCGGACCGGCTTCGTCGGGGCGGACGGGCGGCCGTTCTCCATCCCTGCCTCACCCCCGTTCGAGCCGCTCAGCGTCGGAGGGCACACCGTCGTCACCTTTCTCCGGTTCAGCGCCGAGCACTGCGACGGCCTGGGCCGCAACCGCGACCAGAACTGTGTGCCCGCGGGTGAGCTCCAATGGACCCCCGACACCCCGCTCACCGTCTTCCCGCGCAGCGCCTGAGGGCCGAAACCCGGAACGCGAATTTCTGTTATCGGCTGCGCCCCCCACACGTCTCCCATGACGTGCGCAGCCATTCCCCCAAAACAGCAGCGGCCATCGGCGCCCTCGCCGTGGTCGCCGCCCTCACCGTCACCGCTCCCCCCGCGGTCGCCGCCGGCCCCCGGGACGTCACCGCCGATGTCCTCGGGGGCCGGGACGTGACGCTCAGCGGCGACACCGTCGTCACCGTGCCGGCCGGGACGACGACGTACGACGGCGTCTTCCGCGGCGAGGGCACGCTCACCGTGCGCGGCAGCGGGACGCTGATCCTGACCAGGGACAGCGACTTCACGCTGCCGAAGTCCCGGCAGCGGCAGAAGGTGAGCGTCCTCGGCGGCAATCACCCGTACGTCACGACGGCCGCCCCGGACCCGCCCGCGATCACCGTCGCCCGCGGTGCGACCCTGCAGTACGGCAACGGCGGCACCACCGGCCTGATCGGGCACTTCCCGTACAACACCCCGGCGTTCCGGCTCAACCAGGACAACATCCGGGTCGACGGCACCTTGCGGCTGTCGCTGAAGAGCGCCTACAACCTGGGCACGATCAGCGGGTCCGGGCTGATCACCCAGCCGCGGTTCCTGTGGGGCACCTGGGATCTGTCGGGCGCCCACTCCTTCTCCGGGGTGATCGACAACGGCACGCAGATGAACGCCGGGAGCCCGGAGTTCGCGACGTCGCTGCCGAACGTGCGCAAGATCCTCAACCAGGGCACGTACACCGTGGACACCCCGCTGGGACAGACCGTCACCATGGGCATGGACTTCTACCAGCGCGAGTACGGCAGCGACATCAACGTCCAGTCCCGGCCGGGCAGCAAGGTCGTCCTGACCGGCCAGTACAGCTGGTCGAACCAGGGCGGTGACACCAACCCCTCGCTCAGCGACCCGTCCCTGAACTGGACACCCGCGCGCAAGAACGTCAACAAGCGCGGCACCAACATCAAGGGCGCGAACGTCCAGTGGGGCGACGGCACGACGAACAAGATCTTCATGCCCGGGACCGCCGAGACCGTCTACATCAACCTGCTGGCGGCACGCTCCCGTTCTCTCCTCACCTTCGACTACAACGGACCGGTGACGCTGGGCGCCCCCATCGGCGGCGGCAGGTTCCACGACACGCTGGCCGCGCCCGGGGCCGGGGACATCGTCATCAAGGGCACGAAGGGCAACGACGTCACCTTCGCCGCCGTGCAGTACTACGACGGCTCGACGACCGTCGAGAAGGGCGCCGTGCTGCGGCTGGGCAGCGGCAGGTCCGGCGGTGACGGTGGGCTTTACACGCAGGGTGACTTGTACAAAGTCATCAACAACGGCTCACTCGTGCTGAACAACACGGCCAAGGCCCTGTCTCTGTCCCGGATCAGCGGCAGCGGATCGCTCACCCAGTCGGGGGCCGCGACGACGACGCTGACGGGAAGCGCGGTGACGTACACCGGCACCACGACCGTCAAGAAGGGCACCCTCGCCCTGCGCGGCGGCGCGACGCTCGCCCGCAGCAAGGCGATCCGGCTCACGTCGGCCAAGTCCCGCCTGGACGCGGGCACTTCGGGACTGCGCGTGGGCGAGGCGAGGACGCTGACCGGCAAGGGCACCGTGAAGGGAGCGGTGACGAACCACGGCGTGGTCGCGAGCGGCCTGACCGTCTCCGGCGCCTACACCCAGTCGGCGAAGGGCGAACTCGTCCTGCGCGACGGCCCGTTGAAGGTGACCGGCGCGGTCCGCCTGGCCGGCGACCTGGACCTCGCGGCCGCTGCCACCTCACCGAAGCCCGCAGGGAAGATCACGATCCTCGACCACCAAGGCCGGGCGAAGACGACCGGCGCCTTCACCGGCCTCAAAGAGGGCAAGAAGCTCCAGCTCGCCGACACCACCTACCGGATCAGCTACCGGGGCGGCGACGGCAACGACGTGGTCCTCACCCCCGTCACCACAACCCCCTCCCCCAGCGCCGACAGCCCCCGCACCGCAGCCGACACGGCCGCCTCCCCCAGCACCCGCACCGCGAGCGCCGCGGGCAACGGCCTCGGCTGGTGGCCGTACGTCCTGGCCGCGGGCCTGCTCCTCGGCCTCGCGATACCGGCGACGAGATTCGGGCGGGGCGGCGGACGACGCCGGGGCGGACGGCACGCGGCCCAGGGCTAGCCAAGCCGGTCAGCGGCGGCCGCTCGGTGGCTCCGGGAAGCCGAGGCGTGGGGCGAGAGCACGCGCCTCGGCCGCCCAGCCGGCGAGGAAGGCGAGGGCCGACCCGCGCTCGCGGTAACGGAGTTCGGCGCAGACCGTGCCTCGGCCGCCGTAATCCCTCTGCTCCTCGCCCGCCCGGGCGAGCATCAGGGCGGTGAGCCAGTCGTACTTCACAGCCGAGGCGCACACCGCCAGCCGTACGAGGTGTTCGTCGCCCCGCCAACCGCTCTCCCGCAGGCCGTGCAGGTACGCCTCGTAAGCCGCCGCCGCGTACTCGGGCAGGTAGTTGCCGAGGTCCTCGCCGAGGGCGCCGTCGCCGGTGAACGCCCAGCCGAACAGGACGTGGTCCGGGCCCGTGGGCGCGGAGGTTGGCGGGCCATTGGTCGAGGTGGCTGAGCGTGCGCGGCAGGGACTCCATGATCTAGAGGAACCACTCGCGGTCGTGGTGCAGCCGGACCATCTCGCGGCGCAGACCGGCCGGGAAGTGGTCCCGGACCAAGGGCTGTTCCCAGGCCTCGTCCTCGTCGAGCAACTCCTGACCGAGGGTGTTGCCGCCGATGTACTCGCGCAGGAAGCGGTGCGAGAACCACGGCTGCGCCGGGCCGGGGACAGCGGCGCCAGGGCGCCGTGCTGAACCTCGCTGGTCACGTTTGGTGATGGTTGCAGCGTGCGCGGCGCCTTGCTGCCCGCCCTCCTCGCCGAGTACCGCGTCATCGGGCCGTGCGGCACGGATGACACCGAGGATCGCCTTCTCGACCTCCACATCGGCGGCGGTGGCGAAGTCCCCGGCCCCCTTGTCAATACGGTCGAGTTGTCGGCCCTACATGGTGCGGACCACGTCCGCGCCGGCCCGCACCCCGGCTATGGCGACTGCGGCATCGTCGGAACTCGCGTATGAGTTGATCACTCCGGGCACACTACCGAGACGAAGCTACCGTCCCGACAAACTTTCCGGTCCGACCTCCACCACCGTCGTCTCCCGCTCATGCGGCTCCTCCTCGCCGCTCCCCGGACGCCTACTTCTCGATGCGGAAGGCCAGGGACTTGAGAGTGTCGAGGGCCGCGGTTCTCCCGGAGGCGTCGCGGGGCAGGACGAGGCCGAACACTGCGGTGATCACCAGCGTGACGCGCGCTCCGTCCACCAGCGCCGACGACTGCGCCAGCCCCGGGATCCACGGCAGCGCGACGGCGGTGGCGAGGAGGACCACCGGAGTCCACATCACCGCCACGATCCTGCGCAGTCGGGAAAGCGTGGTCACCGGCGGAGCGGCCATGGTCAGGGCCTCCCAGTCATCGTCGATCAGGGCGACCACCCCGGACCAGAGGGACTGGGCCACGAGGTCATAGGAGGCTGGGCCACTGGCCCGGGCTATCGGTGCCCGGTGCTGCCGGATGACGGCGGCCACTCGCCGCGCGTCGGCCCGCGCGAGCTGACGCCCGCCGGTGAACAGCCAGGCGGACACGGCCTTCTCCGCCTGGCGGGCGGCGCCCTCGATGGCAGATTGCACCTCGGCCCGTGAGCGCCGCTGCCACCAGGTGTCTCGATGAGTGTCGACCCTGGCACAGGCGTCGATCATCGCGAGGAGCAGTAGGTCGTACGGCCGGAGAATGGGGCGTACCACCCACCCGACCAGTGCCGGAATCACCGTCAAACCCAGCACAAAGCACAGAACTATGATGAAGACGAGCAACAAGACATAGAGCGATATAGCGGACCATCTCGTCAGTATCTGGCGAGCGGCGGGCCACTCACCGCCACGGACGCCTCCGGAGACGGCGAAAAGAAGCGCCGAGGCGGTGACGACCACGAGAGCCAGAGCATGGAGAAGAATCAGCCGTCCGGCACGCACACTCCGTGAACCGCGCGGCCACAGAGGGCTCATCGGTACCGATGTCGCGAAGAACGCGACAATGGTCAGCAGAACAAGTGCGTAGGCAATCCAGAACGACGCGGACCTCGGCGTGGGGGCGTCGTTCGAGTTGATGTGGTGGTGGAGCCACGAGAAGGGGAAGGGCATTCGGAAGGTGGCGTCCTCCGAGATGCGGCTGACCCACATGGCCGGGACAGTGACGAGCAGCGCTCCCACCAGGGTCAGCCGTCCCCAGGTTCCGGTGACCGCCTCGTGGATGGCCTTCCGGGCTGCGGCCCGTGCGGCATGTCTACCGACGAGGGAGACCTCCTCCGCGCTCAGTGCGGTGCCGGAAGAGATCGCGACGCTTCTGCGGTACGCCGCGGCATATGCCCGAACAACGTCGATGGACGGTTCACTCACGGCCACTCCCCCCGTGCCAAGAGGCGTAAGAAGCCCAGCAGTATGCCTGCCTATGGGGTGTCCCGCAATCCGTGGTGGATCAGTGGTGGTTCGGCAGTGGATCGGTGGGTCGTTTCCGACAGCTTGTTCCTTAATCCCTAGTCCCCGTCGGATGGTCACTCTTTGGAGTGGTCGCAGGGCATGACGGCGGCCTTCCTCGTAATCCTGAACTCTGCGACGGAGTACGGGAGTCCATCAGGAAGGTCGGGGGATGAGTGTGGTGTCGCAGGTCGGTGGACGAGATCCGTTCGCCGAACTGTCACGCTTCCGGACGGCCTTCTACAGGTGCCTGTCCGCACGGGCCGACGCCCTCTTCGAGCTGATCGACGCCCTGTTGTGCGCGGACGGACCGACCAGGACACCAGTCGAACTGTCACTGCTGGCCGAGCACCAGCGCGGCTACGGCTCGCTGTACGGCGCCTTGAACCATGGCCGCCTCGACATCGACGCCCTGCGTGACCTGCTGATATCGCTGCCACTCCCGAGGTTCGACGGGCGGATCGTACTCACGGTGGACGTCTCGCCGTGGCTGCTGTCGGACGCCGCCTGCTCGCCCGATCGGCTGTTCTGCCTGGTCCACGGCCGCAACGGCCGTTCGTCGGACCACGTGGTGCCGGGCTGGCCGCACTCGTTCGTCGCCGCACTCACCCCGGACCGCACGTCGTGGACACAGGTCCTGGACGCGGTCCGGCTGGGCCCCACGGAGGATGCCGCGGCGGTCACCGCCGACCAGCTGCGGGCCGTGGTCGAGCGCCTGGTCGCGGTCGGTCAGTGGCAGCACGGCGACAGGCACGTCCTGGTCGTGATGGACGCGGGCTACGACGTGATGCGTCTGGCTTGGCCCCTGCGAGACCTGCCCGTCGAACTCGTCGGACGTCTGCGCTCGGACCGCGTCCTGACGCTGCCGAAACCGCCGCGCGTCTACGACCCGAAAGGCGGCCGGCCGCCCAAGCACGGCAAGGAGTTCAGCCTGGACATCTCTTTGCGCAGGTCACGAGCATGATTCCCGGGCGATGGTCCTGGTTGCCGTTCGCTTTGGCGTCGGTGGACGTGCAGCCGAACGGCAGGAGTGTCAGACGGCTGCCATGAGCGGATCCTGTGCCAGCACCGTCGCTCGGCGGCGGTGCTGGCGGGCGAGCCGGCGCGTCATGAGGGTGATGAAGGCCCACTGGATTAGGGCTTCGGCGTGGGGCATGAGGCGTTCGTAATCAACTCCGCCCGACCGCGCCCGCAGCCCGCAGCCCGCAGCCCGCCATCCTCGCAGCGTGACGAAGGACCGCAAGGATCCGTTGAATCCTGGCGCAACGGGGCGGCAGTGCGGGCCTGCTGCAGGTTCTCAGACGTTCGGCGACAGGTAGAGGGGCTCAGCGTTGGCCTCGCCGTAAGAGTTCACCGGGCCGGAATAGGAGAGGATCTTCCCGAATCACACTGACCACGAGTTCGCCGCGACCCCTGAGTCGTCGCACCTCCAGCTGCCCAGCGAGATATTCCGATGGGGAGGTGTGCAGGTCCATCCATGCGCGGGCGGAGAAAAGCTTGGGTGAATTGTTGCGCACGATCACCGCTCCCTGTACGGAGCTCCCGCTTGACGACCGTATCGCGCACACCTGCGCGGCCACTTGAGTGCCGATCGCTTGGCTGCTGGCGCAACGCCACGTACTGGAGCTGCAGGTGATCGGGTTTGTGTTGCCCCAAGCACGCCAGCTGACAAGGTCTGTTGCGGCGGCAGGTGTCGCGGTGAGTAGCAGGCCTCGGCTGACGATCGCGCCGGTCATGGCCAGGGCGGCCAGTCTCTTCGTAGTGCGTTCCCCTTCGTGGTTTGCCGTCACGACTCATAAGTGCTCGACCATGTTCGGGCGCCACACTGACGCGCAGTACCTCTAACGGTTCAGGTTGAACGTGCGACCTCAATGTGCTGGTGTTCGGCCTGACTCCGAGGGCACGTCCATCGACAAAGCGAACGGCAACCAGGATCATCACCCCGGATCCTGCTCGTGACCTGCGCAAACAGCTTTGACACAACTTCTCAACTTGTCGTTTAACCTTCGGCCTCGACCAGGCCGCGTGGTTGGTCGCCCGGGCAGAGGTAGAAGAGTTCGGGATCGCCTTCGTCCAGGCCATGGAGCAGGCCGACCGGGCTCCAGCCGACGCGCTGCAGCAGCAGTTGCATGGGGTGGTTGGAGACGTTGGTCGAGGTGAACAGCTTCGGGCTGGTGCACGCGGCCTCGGTGGCCTTGAGGAGACGTGCGCCCACGCCTTGTCGGCGGGCGGTGGGCGCGACCATGAGCATGGTGATGAAGCCCTGCTCGAAGAAGGTGTATTCCAGCACGCTGTAGCCCAGGGGGCCGGATGCGTCCTCGGCCAGGAGGACCGAGCCCTGTTCGCACCAGCGTCGGATACTCGCGCGCCGCGCATCGTCGCCCGATGCCGCGGTGGAGTCGATGCCGGCCAACCCGGGCCAGTCCGAGGCATCCGCGTGGCGTATCACCAGTCTGTCGGGGTTCTCGAGATCCATGGGGTGCATCGTGGCAGCACGATGCGTTGGGCTGCTCGTCCATTGCGTTCGGCGGGGCTTGGTGCCCTTTTCTTGTCGTGGGCGGGGCGAGTGTGAGCCTCGCCTGTGGCCAGGACGCGTCCCACGTCGTGGCGCGGCGCCGACCGGCGGTTCCTGTAGCCGGGCGGGCGGCCGAGGCCGGGAGTGGTCGGTTTCGGTGCACGCGCTGGTTAGATCCCCGCGGATGTCCCACATCCCGGACACAGGCCCCGCCTCGACTACCGTCGTCACCATGACCAGCACCATCACCCTCGCCGAAGCCCTCGCCGCCGGGACCGTCGTGCTCGACGGCGGCATGTCCAACCAGCTCGAGTCCGCCGGGCACGATCTGAGCGACGAGCTGTGGTCGGCGCGGCTGCTCGCGGAGCAGCCCGAGGCGATCACCGCGGCCCATCTCGCCTATTTCGAGGCGGGGGCGGACGTGGCGATCACGTCCAGCTACCAGGCCACGTTCGAGGGCTTCGCGAAGCGTGGGATCGATCACGGGCGTGCGGCCGAACTCCTGTCCCTGAGCGTGGAGTTGGCGCGCGATGCGGCACGGCAGGCGGGAGCCGGGGGTGTCACGCGGCCGCTGTGGGTGGCCGCGTCCGTCGGGCCCTACGGGGCGATGCTGGCGGACGGCTCCGAGTACCGGGGGCGGTACGGGCTGAGCGTGGACGAGCTGGAGCGCTTCCACCGGCCCCGGCTGGAGGTGCTGGCCGGGGCCCGGCCCGACGTGCTGGCGCTGGAGACCGTCCCGGACGCCGACGAGGCCGAGGCGCTGCTGCGGGCGGTGCGCGGGCTGGGTGTCCCGGCCTGGCTGTCGTACTCCGTCGCCGGTGACCGCACCCGCGCCGGCCAGTCGCTGGAGGAGGCCTTCGGCCTGGCCGCCGACGCCGACGAGGTGATCGCGGTCGGCGTGAACTGCTGCGTGCCGGAGGATGTCGAGGGCGCCGTCGAGACCGCCGCCCGCGTCACGGGCAAGCCCGTCGTCGTCTACCCCAACAGCGGCGAGGCCTGGAACGCCGAGTCCCGCACCTGGGTCGGCCGCTCCACCTTCGCGGCCCAGCAGGTGCGGGGGTGGCGGGAGTCCGGGGCGCGGCTGATCGGCGGGTGCTGCCGGGTGGGCCCGGAGGCGATCGACTCCATCGCGCGCACACTGGCGGCGGTGGGGTAGCGATCGCGGCGACGTGGCCGGCGGTGGCCACGGACCAGGCCTCCTCTTTCGGGTAGCGCTCACGGGCGTCCGATAGGTTTGCCCGCCATGACTGAACTCGGACCCGTCGCCTGGCCGCCTGCCCCGATACGGACCGAACGGCTCGTGCTCCGCGAGTCCGAGGCCCGGGACCGTGCGGCGTTCATCGAGCTGTTCGCATCGCCGGAGGTGGGCACCTACATCGGCGGCCCTCGACCGCGTGCTGAGCTCGAACGCGCGGTGCCCGAGGTGCCCGGGCGGCGCCCCGGCCTCTTCGTGATCGCTCTCGACGGAGCGATGATCGGCATGATCACGCTCGATCGGCGCGACGCGGAGCGTCCGGGTCACGTCCGTCCGGAGGCCGGGGAGGTCGAGCTCGGCTACCTGTTCCTGCCGGACACCTGGGGATGCGGGTACGCCGCCGAGGCGTGCGCAGCGGCACTCGACTGGTTCGCCGACACGCTTCCCGGCGAGCCTGTGGTGCTCTGCACCCAGACCGCCAACGACCGCGCGATGCGCCTCGCGGCGAAGCTGGGGTTCACCGAGGTGGAGCGGTTCGAGGAGTACGGCGCCGAGCAGTGGTTCGGCGTGTGGTCCTCGGTCACTCAGTCCGGTTGAGCTCGGCCGTTTCTTCCGAAGCAGCCCACGCCCCCGCACAGGGCTCGTCCCCGCCCTCGCCCCGCTGCTAGCCTCCGCATGGGAACCGGTTGCCATCGTGTTGCCGCAGGTTCCCCAGGGGGTGGGCGAAGGTGCCCGGGAGAGGGGCGAGGCAGGGATGACCAGGAAGAGCGAGGACGCGGGGCGCAGCACCATCCGGGACGTGGCGGCCCGCGCGGGAGTGTCCGCGTCGACCGTGTCGCGGGTGCTCGGCGGGGTGTATCCGGTGAGTTCGGCGACGCGTACGCGCGTGATGCGGGCGGTCCGTGACCTGGACTACGTCGCCGACGCACGCGCCAAGGCGGTCGCGGGGGTCGGCACGCCCACGCTGGCGTTCGTGCTGGAGGACATCACCGGGCCGTCGTTCGCGCACATGGCGCACGGGGTGGAGCGGGAGGCCCGACGGCTCGGGCATCTGTGCCTGGTGTGCACGACGGAGGGCGACGTCCAGCACGAGGTGGAGTTCGTCGAGATGATGCGCGCCCAGCGCGCCGCCGCCGTGATCCTGGTCGGCGGCTCCGCCGACACGCCCGAGTACCGCGAGCGCACCCGCCGTATGGCCGACTCGCTGGCGTCGGCGGGCTCCCGGCTGGTGCTGTGCGGGCGGCCACCGCTCGGGCCCGGGGCGCCCGTGACCGTCATCGAGTACGACAACGAAGGCGGCGCCTACGCCCTCGTCGCCCATGTCCTCGCCCAGGGCCACCAGCGGGTTCTGTTCCTCGGCGGCGCGTCCGACCACACCACCGCGCAGGGCCGGGAGCGCGGCTATCTCGCCGCCCACCGCGCCCGCGGCCTGGACCCCGACCCGGCGCTGCTCCTGCACGGCGACTTCACCCGCGACGCGGGGCACTGTCTGATGCGCGAGGCCCTCAAGCAGGGGCTGGAGTTCACGGCCGTGGTCGCCGCCACCGACATGGTCGCCGCCGGCGCGCTCACCGCCCTGCACGAGGCCGGCCTGGACGTTCCCGGCGACGTGTCCCTGGCCGGCTACGACGACATCCCCTTCGCCCGTGACCTGCACCCGGCCCTGACGACGGTCCACGTCCCCTACGAGGAGCTGGGCCGCCTCGCCGTACGCACCGCGCTCAGCCGGACCCCGGATACCACGGACGATCATCTGCTGCTGGGGACGCACGTGGTGGTACGGGACTCGGTGGGCCGGGTCGGCGAGGCCTAGGACCGTCTTGTCGCGGAACTGGCCGTTCCCTATGCTCGCGACGGTAGCAACCGGTTTCTATCTCTGGAGCCCGAGCATGCGCACCGGCCCCCTCCGTCTCACCCCGCAGGCGCACACCGCCCTCCGTCCGGCGGACGCCGCCCGCATCACCGACGGATTCTGGGCCGCCCGCCGCAGAACCAACGCCGAGGTCAGCATCCCGCAGGGCCCGGCGAGACTTCAGGAGGCCGGAAACCTGGCCAACCTCCGGGCCGCCGCCCAGGACACCGGGGTGTTCGCCGGAGACTTCCCCTTCCAGGACTCGGACGTGCACAAGTGGCTGGAGGCGGCGTCCTGGCAGCTCGCCGACCGGTCCGACGACGCCGAACTGGCCGCGCACATCGAGGAGTTGACCGCCCTGCTGGCCTCGGCCCAGGAGGCCGACGGCTATCTCCAGACGTACTACCAGGTCGCCCACCCCGACCGCCGCTGGCAGGAGCTCGGCTGGGGCCACGAGCTGTACTGCGCGGGCCATCTGATCCAGGCGGCCGTGGCCCACCACCGGGCCACCGGACGCCGTGAACTCCTCGACGTGGCCGAGCGGTTCGCCGTACACATCGACTCCGTCTTCGGTCCGGACAAGCGGATCGACGGCGTCTGCGGGCACCCCGAGATCGAGACCGCGCTGGTCGAGCTGTACCGGGAGACCGGGGAGCCGCGGTGGCTGGACCTCGCCGGGTACTTCGTCGACCGGCGCGGCCACGGCCTGCTCGACGCCGACGTCAATCCCCACCTGGGCCGGGCCTACTGGCAGGACCACACCCTGGTGCGCGAGGCCACGTCCGTCGCCGGGCACGCCGTACGGCAGCTCTACCTGCTGGCCGGGGTCGCGGACCTGGCCGCCGAGACCGGCGATGCGCAGCTGCGGGCCACGGCCGAGCGGCTGTGGGAGGCGATGGCGGCCGGCAAGACGTACCTGACCGGCGGGGTCGGTGCCCGGCACGAGGGCGAGGCCTTCGGGGAACCGTACGAACTGCCGCCGGACCGGGCCTATGCCGAGACGTGTGCGGCGATCGCGTCGATCCAGTGGTCCTGGCGCATGGCCCTGCTGACCGGCGAGGCGAAGTACTCCGACCTCGTCGAACGCACCCTCTACAACGGTTTCCTGTCCGGCGTCGGCCTCGACGGCGACAGCTGGCTGTACGTGAATCCGCTCCAGGTGCGCGAGGGGTACGAGGGTGCGAACGAGGCCGACAAGGCGGCCCGCCGCACCCCGTGGTTCCGCTGCGCCTGCTGCCCGCCGAACGTGATGCGGCTGCTGGCGTCACTTCCCCACTACATGGCCAGCGGGGATGCGGAGGGCGTGCAGCTGCACCAGTACGCGACCGGCGTGTACGAGGCCGGCGGTGGCCGCGTCCGGGTGGCGACGGGCTACCCGTGGGACGGGCGGATCGCCGTCACGGTCGAGGAGGCCCCGGCCGCCGACTGGACGCTGTCGCTGCGCATCCCGGCCTGGTGCGGCGACTTCACGGCCGCGGCTCCGGACGGCGCCGCCCCCGCCGTGACGAGCCCCGGCTGGCTCCGCCTGCGCCGCCGCTGGTCCCCCGGCGACACCCTCACCGTCGACCTCGACCTGACCGCCCGCCTGACCCGCCCGGACCCCCGCGTGGACGCGGTACGGGGCTGTGTGGCGATCGAGCGCGGGCCGCTGGTGCACTGCCTGGAGGGCGTGGACCAGCGGCCCGGCATCCCCTTCGACGAGCTCACCCTCCCCGACGGAGCCGAGTTGACCGTCCGGCACGAGCCGGACCTGCTGGGCGGGGTGACGGTCGTCAGTGCCGACGGACGGCGCCGGGGAGGCGCAGCCGCCGTACCACTGACCGCAGTTCCGTACTACGCGTGGGCGAACCGTCGGCAAGGGCCGATGCGGGTGTGGATTCCGCAGGCGTGACGGCGGCGGCCCACAGGGCGAGTGCGGCGTCGCGCGGGCCGTACGCGGTATGTGTCTCGCCGTCGCCGAAGACGCGCACCGGATGCGAGTCGTCCCACGCCTGCCAGCCCGGGTCGCCCTCGACCGCGAACCGCAGCCACGCCCGGTGCATCTCGTCCGCCAGCTCCTGCGGGGCGCCCTCGCCGGCCAGCTTGCGGGACTCGGGGACGTCTCCGGTGTCGAAGACGAAGCCGAGCTCCAGCGCGTGGCAGGCGCCGAGGTAGGGGAGGCTGGAGGGCCAGGCGAACTCGTACACGTACGACGCCCCGGGCCAGGCGTCGGCCAGGCGGTGCAGGGGGACGCGCAGCAGGTGGTCGGTGACCATCTGGCCGACGATCTCGGCGGTGCCGGCCTCCGGGTGCAGGGCGCGGTAGCCGCGGGGCACGTCCGCGCCCACGTGGCAGCGGGCCATGGCGCCGGCCAAAGCGACCCCGCCGAGCCGGTCGAGGCGCTCCAGGAGGCCGCCGGGTACCAGCCACAGCCGGTACTCGTCGCGGGTCCAGCCGGTCATCAGGTCGACGCCGACCGCGGCGTCGCCCTCCGTCAGCGCCTCCAAGGGGTCGCGGGGGACGATGTCGCCGTCCACGACGATCCCGAAGGCGGGCCCGCCCACCACGGGGCTGCTGAGTCGGCCCACCTCGGCCTGGGTGCGCAGGAGCAGCTCGCGGTCGACCTCGGCGAAGGCGGCGGCGGTGGCGGGGATCTTCAGCCGGGTGGCCATACGGCGCACCATCCGCCGTACCTTGTCCCGCTCGGCGGCCTCGGGCGGCCCGCTCTGCAGGACGGCCCGCCGGACCAGGCCCTGGGCCTGCGGGGCGGCGAGCAGCGCGCCGATGCTGATGGCGCCGGCGGACTGGCCGCACAGGGTGATGCGGTCGGGGTCGCCGCCGAAGGCCTCGATGGACTCGTGCACCCACTTCAGGGCGGCGAGCTGGTCGCGCAGGCCGGCGTTGGCGGGGGCGTCCGGGAAGTAGCCGTAGCCCTCGACGCCCAGCCGGTAGTTGACCGAGACGAGGACTACACCGTCGCGCGCGAAGGCCCGGCCGTCGTACACGGGCACACCCGAGGAGCCGCGGGTCAGGGCGCCGCCGTGCACCCACACCAGGACCGGCAGCCGGGCGCCCGGGCCGGGCTCGGGGGTCCAGACGTTGAGGTTGAGGCAGTCGTCGCCGGGCACGACGGGGTCGGACAGGTAGTGCGCGAAGGCTTCGGAGTACGGCGGTTTCGGCGGGGTCGGCCCGAAGGCACCGGCGTCGCGCACGCCGTCCCAGGGTTCGGGCGGCTCGGGCGGCCTGAACCGGCGCGGGCCGAACGGAGGCGCCGCGTAGGGGATGCCCCGGAACACCGCGACGCCACCTTCGTACCGGCCCCGTACGGCACCGTAGGGCGTGCTCACCACGGGGTCTGTCACGGAATCTGTCTGGACTGCTGTCATACGTCCACCAGCCTCCTCACCGCGCTCGTGCACCGTGAAGATCAGAGCAACTCATTGTGGCCCGATATTCCGGTGCACGAGCGGGTGGGTGCGGCCGTTCGGCTTACGGCCGATCGGCGTACGGCTACTTGGCGTACATCAGGGTGCCGAAGCCGAGCTGGTCGAAGCCTCCGCTGTCGGTGCCGTAGTCACCGCCGCCGCCCTCGGGGGCCACCGAGAAGCACATCTGGGAGATGTACTTGTCGTCGAGGAGAAGGCGTCGGCCGTAGTGGTAGTGGAGCATGGCCCAGACCGGGCGGACCTGGCCCCGGGAGGCCGACGAGATGACAGTGTGTGACTGCGGGGCGCAGCTCTGGCCGGTGCCCCAGTTGTAGGTGGTGAACGGGACGCTGCTGCCCAGGTTGTACTTGGCGACGTACTGGGCGGCCTTCATGAAGCGGCGGCCGTCGTAGGAGTACAGGTCGTCGCCCTGGTTCCAGGCCATTTCGCAGAGGGCGCCCATCTGGCCCATGCCCATCATGGTGTGGCCCTGGTCGCGGCCGGACTCCTGCCACTGGCCGAGGTCGTAGCCCTCGACGTTCGCGTACAGGAACGGCACCGCTTTCTGGATGGCGCCGTTGCCGGCGCCGTTCTTGAAGTAGTTGACGGCCTGGTCGTACTTGGCGGCGTTGTCGGTGAGGATCCCGATGGCCATGACCGAGGCCATGTTGCACAGGTCCCAGTTGGCCCAGTAGTTGGTGATGCAGGCGTCGTTGTGGCCGGTGAGGAACTGGTTGTTGAGCGGGTAGAAGACCCTGACCATCATCTCCTGGGCGGCGGCGAGGTCGAATCCGCTGTAGCCGCGCATGAGTTCGCAGGCGTTGGCGAACTGCCAGCCGTAGATGCCGGCCGCGAGGAACCGGTCCGCGTTGCCGGTGACCGTCGTCAGCGTCCTCGACCACGCGTTGAGGATGGTGGCCGCGCACTGGGCGTTGGCCTCGGTGCCGGCGACCCGCCAGCGCAGGGCGTTCTGGTAGGCGGCGGCGATGTCGTTGTAGAGCAGGCCGTAGTTCTGTCCGGTACCGCCGCGGATGATCGTGGCCGTGGCCCGGTTGGCCCAGGTGGACTGGGAGTGGGAGTTGGCGGTCAGCCGGTTCCAGCCGGACAGCCAGGGGTCGGTGCCCGCCGCGACCCGGACCTTGGCCCGGTTGATGTCGCCGGCGTTGTGCAGCATGCCGGGGTGGGTGAAGGTCGCGGGGGCCGCGTCCGCCGTGGGGGCGACGACCGCCGTGGTGACGGCAGACGCGGCACCCAGTGCGACGGCCGCGGTGAGACCGCCGGCGGTCTTCAGCAGACCGCGGCGGCTCAACTCACCGGTGGGGTTGTGCTGGTGATGCTGGTGGGGCTGGTGGGGGGAAGTGCGGCTCATTGTCGTGCACTCCAATCCGTGGGGGGATCAGTCGGTGATGATGCTCACCTCGTCGAACTCGGTGGTGCAGCGGGCCAGGGGGTCGCGGGAGCAGACCACGAGGCCCACGTAGTAGGGGGCGTCACCGAACCCGGGGATCTCGCCGGTGGCGAGGGTGGTCCAGGTGGCGCCGTCATCGGTGGACAGCGCTGCGGTGAAGGCGGTCCCGACGCGCTTCAGCCGCAGCAGGGAGGGCAGAGCGGCCGTGCCGCTGCCGGTGAAGGCCGACTTTCCGGCCACGGTCGTGCGCAGCATGAGCTGCGCGGTGGTCCCGCCGGAGACGATCGCTCCGGCGGCCTGGTCGAAGGGCGACAGCGACTTGGCCATGAGCAGGCCCACCCGGTCGGCACTCGCGCCCGTGCGGGAGACGAGCCGGGCGGTGAACTCGCAGTCGCCGGTGACGGGCCGTCGTACGAACTGGCCCGTCATCCCTTGGTTGTTGGCGGTCAGGTCGACGCCCGCACCGCGCACGGTGAAGGTGCCCTCGTCGTACGACGTGCTGCCCGGGGTGCGGATGGCGACCACGCCGAGCGTCCCGAAGGCGCGGTCGTCGAGCACGGGGTCGCCGAGGTCGCCGTACGTCCAGGGGCCGGGCGGGGGTGTGCCGACGGTGAGGGTGAGCGTGCCGGTGCCGTCGCCGGCCGCGTTGCCGGCGCCGGTCGTCACCTTGAACTCGCCGCTTTCGGTGGGCGTTCCGCAGACCAGGCCGGTGCGCTTGTCGAGGCGGAGTCCGTCGGGCAGTCCGTCCGCGGTGAAGCGGACGGGCTCGTGGGAGGCCCGCAGCAGCTGTCGGAAGGGAACGCCCTTGTTGGCGAAGGCGGTGGTGGCGGAGGTGAGTTGGGGCACGCCGGGCGTCGGCATCTGCGCGGCGGCCGAGTCCGAGAGCGGCCCCCGGCCGCCGCAGCTCGTCTTGGCGACGGCGTAGTGGTACGTCGTCCCGGGCGTGCCCGTCGCGTCGGCGTACCGCACGCGGGCGCCGAAGCCGACCGGGCCGACGCCGGTCGCGATCGTCTCGAACGGGCCGTCGGCGCTCGTGGCGCGCAGCACCTTGTAGCGGGCGCAGAGGTCCGGGTCGGTCCAGGCCAGCTGCACGGCGTCGGCGCCGGCGGTCGCGCTCAGGCCGGTGGCGGTGCGGGCCGGACGCGGCACGGACCAGACCTCGCCCGCCGTCGCGGAGACGACGCTGACGTTGTCGAAGGCGCCGGTGCCGGTCTCGGCGTACTCCTCGTCGACACCGAGGCAGGAGGTGAGGACCAGACCGGCGTAGGCGGTGTGCCCCAGGTCGACCTCGGTGGAGCCGACTTCGGTCCAGCGGATGCCGTCCGGGGAGATGGCGCCGGTGCAGCGGCGGCCCTTGCGGGTCACGCGTACCCAGTAGGGCGCCCGCAGCCGGTAGCCGTCGCCCGCGCCCTCGACGTACGGGGCCTGAAGCGGGGTCGCCGACTCGGGAAGGGTGCCGAGGCTGGAGATCGGGAAGGCGGCGGAGGTGGTGATCGTCTGCTGCTGGGTGGGCGGCACGGGGGTGCTGCCGGTCGCCGAGATCTCGGCCCCCGCCTGGGGGCGTACGCTCCACACACCGCTCCAGGTGTGCAGGGGCAGCCCCTGGATCAGCATCGAGGCGTGCGCGGCGCCCACGTCGAGGGAGTCGCGCAGCGTGACGCCGATCTTGGCGTACTGGGAGCTGAGCGGGAACACGATCCGCGCGGTGACCGCGCCGTCGCCGGGCAGCGGGAGGTGGACGAGGCGGTAGGTGTCGGCGGTGCCGGACGCCTCGAGCACGAACCGTTCGCCGTCGAAGGCGGCCAGGCCGGGGGTCTTCACCTCACCGATGTCCTGGGTGGCCCAGGGCTCGGGGAGGCGGGCGGAGGCGGCGGCAAGGCTCGATTCGGCGCCGGTTCCCTGGGAGTTGGCGGCGGTGACGGTGTAGTAGTAGGTCCGCCCGCCACGCGCGTCGTCGTCCGTGTACGTCGTGCCGTCGACGGACGACGCGATCTCCTCGTACGGCCCCTCGGGGCGGGTCGCCCGCCGGACGGCGTACGTCGTCGCCCATGCGGACGGCAGCCACGCCACGGTGACCTTCGTGCCGTCGCCCACCGCCGTGACGCCCTCCGGGGCCGTCGGCACGGTCGGCGACGGGGCCTTCGTGCCGGCGTAGGTGAAGGTGCCGAAGCTGGGCAGGTCGTCGTTGCTGCCCTCGACGACGCGTGCGCCGCCGGTGCCGCGGAAGACGGCCGCCTTGGTGTACGGGGCGTCGAGGCCGCGGACGCCGGCGTAGTGGGCGTAGTACATCTCGTAGATCGGCGGCAGGTTGCCGCGGACCTTGTCGGAGACGGTCGTCTTGATGTACTTGCCGGTGCGGTCGAGGTCGGGCGTGAAGGGGACGTCGCCGCCGAGGTTGTACTCGGCCGCGTACTCGGCGTTGGCCAGGATGCGGTTCGCGTCGAAGCCCCACAGGTCGACGCCCTGGTTCCAGGCGACCTGTGCGGCGTCGCCCATCAGGCCGACGGCGAGCTGCTCGTGGCCCTGGTCGCGGCCGGACTCCTGCCCCTGCCCCCCGTCGGTGACGATACGGCCCCGGACGCTGCCGTTGCCCGCGCCGGCCGCGACGAACCGCAGCGCGTCCTCGAAGAGCGTGCGCTCCTCGCAGAACACGCCGATGGCCAGGATCGACTGTATGGACGTCAGGTCCCAGTTGCCGTTGGCGTAGAGCATGTAGCCGGAGATCGCCGGATACCAGACGTTCAGGAACGACTGCTCGCAGCGGGCGATGTCGGCGTCCGTCCAGCCGTCGTAGTCGCTGTGCCGCAGCAGCTCGGCGGCGTTGACGAACTTGAAGGCCTGCAGGCCCGCGCCGAGCGGACCGTCGGCACCCGTGACCATCGTCAGGGACGCCGACCAGACGTTGAGGATGTCGCGGGCCTTGTCGGCGTGGGCGCGGTTGCCGGTGACGCACCACATCAGGGCGTTCTGGTAGGCGGCGGCCGAGTCGGCGACGGCCTGGTTCTGGAAGTTGGTGGGACCGCGGCCCCATGACGTGATCTGGCCGGTGTTCTGGATCGGGTACGTCGACTTCGAGCGGGCGTGGGCGGAGAACGCCAGGTAACCGTCGTGGATCGGCGATTCCTGGGCGGCGACCGCGGCCTTCATGCGGGCGAGGTCGGCGGCGCTGTGCAGCAGTCCGGGGTGGGTGAAGGCGCGGGACGGGGTGGTGGCGTCCTGGGCCCACGCCGCCGCGGCGGAGGCGGACAGCAGTCCGCCGCCGGCCGCGGCCACGAGGCCCGCCGCGCCGAGGAAGTTTCTTCGGCTGAGAGGAAGCACGGGTGACTCCATGGTGGTTCAGAGGTGCCGCGTCACGCGTGCTCGACGGTGAACGTGACGGTCTGCGTCGCGGTGCCCACGCTGTTGGTGGCCGAGACCGTGGCGGTGAAGCTGCCGACGTTGTCGGTGACGGTGCCGTAGATCAGACCGGTGGCGGTGTCGATGCCCAAGCCCTTCGGCAGCCCTTCCGCGCCGAACGACGTCGGCAGCGCACTGGCCGTGATCAGGTAATTGAAGACCTGGTTCTTGGTGGCCGTGGCCTGGTCCGGACTGGTGATCGCGGGCTTGTCGGTGGACGTGGCCTCGGTAGAGTTCAGGAACCGGGGGCTGATCACGTGCTCGTTGGCGTACGCCGGCATCACGTCCGTGAACTTGTACCAGCCGGGCTTCTTCATCCCGTTGCCGATGAACTTGCCGTTGATGACGAGGTTCTGGAACGTCACGTTCTTAATGGCGTGGTCCGCGTCGTAGCCGACCATGACGGACGGGTTGGCGTGCGTGCCGTTGTAGGACAGGTTCTTGATGTACACACCGTCGATGCCGCGGCCGACCGAGGTGTTGTACGACTTGTTGTACATGACCCGCATGTTGATCAGCTGGCCCCAGCGGAAGTCCTCCACCCGTATGTCCTGGGCGCGGACGTTGCGCACCAGGTTGCTGTCGCCCGGGTTGAGCGCGATGCAGCCCTGGTAGTCCATCTGCGGTTCGCGGTGGTCGAGGATGTCGATGTTGCTGAAGACGAGGTTTTCGATCGTTTCCGGCTTGTCGGTGTTGCCGTGCGTGCCGACGTTGATCGGGTGCGCGACGTCCGCCCAGAGGGTGGAGTTGCGGACGGTGATGTTGCGGCAGTCGCCGTAGTAGTCCCAGCGGTGGGCGTAGATCGCGATGCAGTCGTCGGCGTTGCGCATCCAGACGTTGTCGATCAGGACGTCCTCGCTGGAGAAGACGTCGATGCCGTCGCCCCACTGGCCGTGGCTGTAGGAGTGGAAGTTGCGGATGGTGACCTGCTTCGACTGGCCGACGGTGCAGGCGTAGCCGCTGCTCGGGTTGAGCACCATGACGCCGTCGACCTCGATGTTCCTGGAGTACTGCATGAGGACGCCGCTCGGCGAGTTGTACAGCACGCCGCGGCCGATCAGGCGGGCGTTCTCGACGTTGACGAACTCCACCCGGGACGTCAGCACCGCACCGCCGGCCAGGTAGACCGTCTTGCCGCTGGGCACCTTCACCACGTTGTCGGTGGTGGTGTGCAGACCCGGGCCGAAGTAGATGACGTCCGGGTCGTCGGGGTCGGGGACGTTCTCCTCGAGCGGGTTGGCGTGCAGCTGCAGGTTGTCGAAGATCTCGCCGTTGATCTCGATGGAGAGGTTGCGCGGCTCGGTGAGGGTGAAGCTCACCGTGGCGCCGTCCACCGTGTACTTGGTGCCGTACGACAGGGGGCGGACCCGTGCGGATGCGATGGTGCCCTTGGACGAGGTGACGGCGACCTCGACGGTGCCCTTGAAGTCGAAGGTGGCGACGGAGGAGTTGTAGACCGGCCCGCTGCCGGTGTCCGCGTTGATCCACTTCGCTCTGGCGCGGTAGACGGGGATCGTCTGCCATTCGCCCCCCGGCGTACGGGCCTTGACGGAGAAGCTCGCGTTGGTCGGGACCCCGCTCGGGATGGGGTACACCACCAGCTTGTCGGCGGAAGCGGGTGTGTCGTCGGCTCTCGCGGTGCCGGCCGCAGTGCCGATCAGCGAATACGCGGCGACGGTGGCACCCGCGGCCTGGATGAGAGTGCGCCGGGACAGACCGGTGCTCTGGGTGTCGTTCATTGAGCAGTTCCTTCAGTAAAGGCGAGGTGAGAGATACGGAACGTCAAGGGGGCGCTGGTCACTTGAGACCGGACGTCGACATCCCTGCGACGAAGCCGCGCTGGGCGATCAGGAAGATCAGCAGGATGGGGACGACGTACATCACGGAGGCGGCGGCCTGAAGCTCGGGGACGGGCGTGCCGCCTTCGTTGACGTAGGTGGTCATCACGGCGACGGCGAGCGTGGTGCGGTCGGTGGACAGCAGCAGCTGCGGGGCGATGTAGTCGCCCCAGGTCCAGGTGAAGGCGATGATGAAGCTCGCGGACAGCACGGGCCAGGACTGCGGCAGGAAGATCCGCCAGAAGATCGACGTGTATCCGCAGCCGTCGACGATCGCCGCCTCCTCCAGCTCACGCGGCATGCCCGCGAAGAACTGCCGGAAGAGGAAGACGAGATACGGCGCCGCGGACAGGCCCCACAGCACCCACGGCCAGTACGTGTCGACCATGCCGAGCTTGGCGAAGATCAGGTAGGTCGGCAGCAGCGTGACCATCTGGGGCAGCATCATCGAGCCGAGGAGGACACCGAACAGCACCTTCTTGCCGGGCGCGTCGAGCCGGGCGAAGCCGAAGCCGACCCAGGCCGAGCTGAGGGTGACGAGCGTGGCGTAGATGAGGGCGATGATCAGGGAGTTGCGGGCGTAGCCGAGGAAGTCGATCTGGTTGAAGGCGTCGGCGAAGTTGTGCCACTGGAAGACGTCCGGCAGCCAGTGCACGGGCGAGGCGGCCAGTTCGCCCTGGGTCTTCAGGCCGGAGAGGATCAGCCAGCCGAAGGGCCCGAGGAACAGTCCGGTGGCGGAGACGAGGACCGTGTAGAGGACGAGGCGCTTGGCGCGTACCCGGACACGCGCGTCGGTCGTCGATGACTTGGGCGGCAGGGTCGATGACTTGGGCGGCAGAGTCGTGGCGGTCACTTCTTCGCCTCCGGGTCGACGTTGTAGAACACCGCGCCGGACGTGAACTTGAAGATGAGTCCGGTCACGACGAGGATCAGGACGAAGAGCACCCACAGCAGCGCGGAGGCGTAGCCGTACCGGCCGAGCGCGAAGTACTGCGCGAACACGTGCATCATGTACAGGTAGTTGGACTGCGGGACCGTGGTGATGCCGCTCGTGTCACCGAGCGGCGCCAGCAGCAGCGGCATGATGGTCTGCACCGAGGCGATCATCCCGGTCACCGTCTGGAAGAGCAGGACGGGTGACAGCAGCGGCACGGTGATGCTGCGGAAGGTGCGCCATGCGCCGGCCCCGTCGATGCGGGCGGCCTCGTGGAGTTCCCGGGGTACGTCCTGCAGGCCGGCCAGCGAGATGATCATGACGTTTCCGGCGGCCCAGAGCACCGTCATCAGCAGCACGTAGCGGGCGTAGGGGTCGGCGAGCCAGCCCACGGCGTCGAATCCGAAGAAGGTCAGAACGCCGTTGGAAGCACCGGAGTTCTGGTCGAAAAGCAGCTTGAAGGCGAGACCCGCGCCCACCGGCGGCACCACGGCGGGCAGATACAGCAGGGTGCGGAACAGGCCGCGCGCCTTGATCGGCCGGTTGACCAGGACGGCGAGGGCGAGACCCGCGACGATCGACAGCGGCACCGAGGTGACCGCGAACAGGCCGGCACGGCCCAGCGCGTCCCAGGTGACCGGATCGTTCAGCAGCTCGCGGTAGTTGCCGAGCCCGACGTACTTCCAGTTGGGCGAGATGCCGTCGAACGTGGTGAAGCTCAGCCACAGCGCGTAAACCATCGGCGCGATGGTCAGCAGCAGGAACCCGATGATCCAGGGCGAGGTGAACATGTAGAACGCCCGGTGCCTGCGCGCCGTCATGGAGATCCGTGGCCCGCGGGCGGCCGGTGGGCGTCCGGCGCTCGCGGCGGCGCCGTGCCGGTCCGCGACCGAGGAGATCTGGTCGACCGTCATCCCACCTGCTCCTTACCGCGCTTCAGCTGCTCGTTGATGGCCGAGTTCAGGCGCCCGGCAAGGGTGTCGACGGACATCTGGCCGTTCATCGCGGCGGGGGCGATCTGGTTGAAGAGGGCGTCGATCGCGTCCGCCCGGCTGAAGGGGGTGAAGGAGACCACCGAGAAATGCTTCAGCTCGTTCTCCTGCACCTTCAGCACCCGCTTTTGGTAGTCCGCCTGAGCAGGCATCAGCGAACGCAGCGACTTCAGGGTGGGGATGCCCCAGCCGCCGGAGGCGCGCCCCTTGGCCGGCTCCTCGCCGAAGAACCACTCGAAGACCCGCCATGCGGCGTCCTTGTTCTTCGCCCCGCGTGGCATCCACAGGCCGGTGCCGCCCTGGCAGGCGCTGATCCGCTCACCGCCCGCGAACATCGGGGCGGGCGCCAGCCGGGACACCTCCGCCAGCTTCTTGTCCGGGTAGATCATGCCGCCCATCCAGTAACCGGAGTTCGACATGGCCATCCGCCCGGCCTGGTAGGTGGGCCCGTCCCAGCCGTTGGGATCGGGCTGGATGAGGCTCGGCCCGACCTTGGTCTTGGCGTAGTCCATGTACCAGGCCAGGGCCTTGCGGGCCTCGGGGGTGGTGAAGTCGACCCGGGAGAAGTCGTCGTTGAAGAGGCTGCCGCCGGCGGACGCCGTCATGGTCGCCAGGAGCGTGGCCCGGGTCAGCCCGTTGAAACTCCCGCCGAAGACGGTGGTCTGGCCGCTCTTGCGCTGCACAAGGCGCTTGGCGTGGTCGAGCCACTCCTCGTATGCGACCGGCTCGGTCTCCGACGGATAGTCGACACCGGCCTTGTCGAAGGCCGCGGAGTTGTACCAGAACATGGAGTCCTGGGAGAAGTCCTTGGCCATGCCGTAGCGCGGGCCCTTGCCCTGGGTCCTGCCGTCGTACCGCCACAGGTCGTTGACGGGATCCAGGTCGTCGAGCCTGAGGACACTGCTCCGCGCGAAGTAGGGGTCCAGCTCCTCGGCCACGTCCCGCGCCGCGAAGAACGGCAGGTCCACGGCACCGACGCCGCGCACCAGGTCGGGCGGGTTGCCGCTGGTGAGCATCGCGATCAGTTTGGTGATGTCGTACTTCACCAATTTGATCTTGATGCCGAGGGTTTTCTTCGCCTGCTGGACCTGCTCCGGGAGGATGTCTCCGGAGTTGACCATCACCGTGACGGTCTCACCCGGTCCGCCGACCCCGGTGGACACCTGGAGCGCGCAGCCGCTCAGCGCCACCGCGCCGCCCACGGCTCCGCCTGCGGAGAGGCTGAGAAAACGGCGGCGGCTCAGTGATGCACCGGCATGTGGGCGCATGAACGCACCACCTCCTGCTCTGCTCGTTCGAGATATCGACCATGGAGCGACCCAACGGCCGGAAACCGGCCAACATGGCAACCGGTTGTCGTGCGTTGGGGCAGAGCTTCTTCCGGTCCGTAAACGGCGTCAAGAGCCCTGACGAACTTTCGAAAAGACTGCGTAACCTCGGCTTCATGGTCGCCGAGGGGCTGCGCGACCTCGGAAACACAGCCTGATCAGCGCAGTCGGCGGGGATGGGGAGGGCGGGGTCGAGCGGATTGGCGGGAACCGGTTGTTGGGACTTGCGCCACCCGGCAAGGTGGGGAGCACAGTCGGGTCGGCCGGGGGATGCACGGGATGCACCGGAGCGCTCGGGGGACCCTCGTGGACACGGGAACGCCAGGAAAGCGATTTCGGCGTTGCGTTGCTCACGAGCCGGGCAGACCAAGCACGCCACCCGGACGGGCTCCGCAACGCCGCTCCTCACCCAGGTGATTGACCGGCCCTTCCGCCAGATCTACGGTAGAAGGCGCTTTCTGAAAATGTTTCCGTCCAGTGTCTCAGGAGAGCCATGCCCAGCCCGCTCCCACCGAGAGCCGTGTTCGCGATGGATCCGGTGCACCTCCCCCTGCTCTTCCCGCCGCCGCTCATGGCCCGGCTGACGCAGGCATCCGAACTCGACCCGGCGCTCGTCGTACAGGACTTCACCGACCCGGCAGCGGCCGAGATCCTCGCCCGGACCGAGGTGCTGATCACCGGCTGGGGCTGCCCCCGGCTCGACGCCGACGCCCTCG